>NZ_SMKD01000043.1 GCF_004348595.1 Micromonospora sp. KC723 | reverse complement strand
GGGCCGGCGCCGGGGTCACGCGCGGGGGTCAGCACCGACCGGCGGCGCGCCGGTCCGTCCTGGTGGACGGGCGGCGTGGCCGCGCCGACACCCGTACCGGAGGACCGATGACCCCGCCCGACCCGAGCCTGCTCGGGCCGTTGATCACCCAGCTTCGACTGGCCCGTGGCTGGAGCCAGCAGCAACTCGCCGCCGCACTCTGCGCCGCCGCCGGCACACCCACCCTGACCCGGCACGAGGTGTCCCGCTGGGAGCGGGCAACGCGGACGCCGGGCGACCACTGGCGGCGTCACCTGGCCGCCGTGCTCGACGCACCGGCCGGGCTCCTGGTCGACGCGACGGTCCGGGGTCGCCGGCCCGGTCCGGCCGCGGCCCGCTCCCGGTCGGCCCTGCTGGCCCTGGCGCACCGCTGGGCGGCGGACCCGTCCACGCCGCTGCTGCTCGCCCCGGCGACGATCACCAGTGTCGTGCGGCGGGTGGCCGACGAGGACGGGCCGGGGTGGTGCGCCGCCGTCGGGCTGGCCGAACTGCGCCGGCTCGACGACCTGGCCGGCGGCGCGGACCTGGCCCCGGTCGGGGCGTACCGGCTGCGGTGCGTGGTCCGCGCGTTGCGCCGGTCCGGTCCGAACGGGCGACAGCGGCTGCTGCCGACGCTGGCCGAGACCGCCCAGCTCGCCGGATGGCTCGACGGCGACGCCGGCCGGCTGGCGTCCGGGGTGGACGCGCACCGCCTCGGGTTGCGGGCCGCCGCCGCCACCGGGGACCGGGCACTCGCCGGGCACGTGCTCGCCTCCGCCAGCCACCTGCTGGCCGGCGCCGGCGACGCCGAGGGCGCGCTGCTGCTGGCCCGGGCCGGGTACGCCGGCGCCCGCCGCGCGGCCAGCCGGGGGCTGCGGGCGCTGCTGCTGCACCGGGTCGCGTTGGCCGCCGCGCTCACCGGCCGCGCCCCGGCCGGGCGGCAGGCACTGGACGCGGCCCGGCGCGCGGCCGAGACCGTCGAGCCGGCCACCGAACCAGCCTGGCTGTACTGGCTGGACGGCGCCGAGCTGGCGGCGATGACCGGGCGGGCACTGGTCGCGCTGGGCCGGCCCGGGCCGGCCGTGCCGCTGCTCGGGGAGGCGCTGCGGGCCGCGGCGGGCCCACGCGGCGCGGCGGTGTACGGCAGTTGGCTGGCCCGGGGGCTGGTGCGGCTCGGCGAGGTCGACGAGGCCGCCGTGGTGGCCGGGGCGGCGCTGCGGGACGCCGTCCGGGCCGGCTCGGCGCGGGCCGCCGCCGGGCTGGCCGAGACGGACCGGCGGCTCGCCGCGCACCGGGCCGAGCCGGCGGTACGACGCTGGCGCGCGCTGCTCGCCGACGCGCGCCCGTTCCTGCCGGCCGGCGGGGTACGCGACGCGCCGCCCCCGGGGTGGGGCCCGGAGGGGACCGGCTAGCGTGCTGACGTGACCGATGCTGCTCCCGTCTCCCCCGTCGACCGTGCCGACCTGCGTCAACGGGTGAACAAGGCGCTGGCCGAGTTCCTGGCCGGCCAGCGGGCCCGGCTGACCCGCGTCGACGACGCCCTGCTGCCGGTCGCCGAGGCGATCGAGGCGTTCGTGCTGGGCGGCGGCAAGCGGCTGCGCCCGGCGTTCGCGTACTGGGGGTTCCGGGGGGCCGGCGGGGTCGACGGCGACCAGGTCGTGACGGCCCTGGCAGCGCTGGAGTTCGTGCAGGCCAGCGCCCTGATCCACGACGACCTGATGGACCGGTCCGACACCCGGCGCGGCGAGCCGGCGGTGCACCGACGGTTCGCCGCGCGGCACCGGGCGGCGGGCTGGAGCGGCGACCCGGACGGCTTCGGCGACGCCGCCGCGGTGCTGCTCGGCGACCTCTGCCTGGTCTGGTCCGACGAGCTGCTGCACTCCGCCGGGCTGGAGGCGCGGACGGTGGCGCGGGCCCGCCCGGTCTTCGACGAGATGCGCACCGAGGTGACCGTCGGGCAGTATCTGGACGTACTGACCCAGGCCACCGGGGACACCTCGCTGGAGCGGGCCGGCAAGGTGGCCCGGTACAAGTCGGCGAAGTACACCGTGGAGCGGCCACTGCTGCTGGGCGCGGCGCTGGCCGGGGCGTCGGCGGACGTGCGGGCGGCGTACTCGGCGTACGGGCTGCCGCTGGGCGAGGCCTTCCAGCTCCGCGACGACGTGCTGGGGGTCTTCGGCGACCCGGCGCAGACCGGCAAGCCGGCCGGGGACGACCTGCGTGAGGGCAAGCGCACCTACCTGGTGGCGGCGACCATGGAGGCGACCGACGACGCCGGCCGGGAGCTGCTGCTGACCGGGCTGGGCGACGCGGCGCTGGACGAGTCCGGCATCGCCCGGCTGCGGGAGCTGATCGCCGGGTGCGGGGCGCTGGCCCGGACCGAGCAGCGGATCGTCACGCTCACCGACGCCGCGCTGGCCGCGTTGGCCACCGTCGACCTGCACACCGAGGCCCGCCAGGCCCTGGTGGATCTGGCCATCGCCGCGACCCGCCGCCCCAGCTAGCCCCACCACGCCGGGCGGAGAGCCGGGGCTCGATGAGGTTGGCGGCGGTTGCGGATCCGCCGCCGCCAACCTCGTGACCAGCCCCGGGCCGGGGCGGCGGGTGGGTCAGAAGCCGAGGGCTTGGGCGCGGCGCTTGACCTCGCGGGCCTGGTCGCCGGCGAGAGCGGCGGCGGCACTGCCGCCGGGCAGGGTCGGATCCGGGGTGTAGAGCCAGGCCAGCGCCTCCTCGTCGCCGTAGCCGGCGTCGGTCAGCAGGTTCAGCACACCCGGCAGGTGTTTGAGTACGGTCTTGTTCGCCACCAGGTCGACCGGGATCCGGCGGACGCCGTCGCGGCGGACGGCGATCAGCTCCCGGTCGCGGATCATCTGATGGACCTTGCTGATCGTCAGGTCCAGCCGCTCGGCCACGTCGGGCAGGGTCAGCCAGGCGGCCGGGTCGGCCGGGCCGGGCAGGGCGGCGCCGGCCTGGTCGGCGGGTACGGAATCGGTCACCCGCCCACCCTGCCACGTCGGCACCACGGGGGCGCAGCGGCACCCCGGGCAACCCGCCCGAGCGGGCGACGCGACGGCGCGGAGCAGCCCGGCTGTAGCATCCTGTTCAACCTTCGGCCGCCGGACGCATAGACTGCCTGCCGATGGACACACAGGTCGCCGACACGTTGCTGGGCTCGCTGCTCGACGGGCGCTACCGCATTCGCGGGCGCGTCGCGCGCGGCGGCGTGGCGACCGTGTACACCGCCACCGACGAGCGCCTGGAGCGCACCGTGGCGGTCAAGATCATTCACCCGTCCCAGCCGCCGGAGGCACGCGCCCGCGCGGCCGGGTTCATGGCCCGGTTCACCGACGAGGCGAAGACGATCGCCCGGCTGACCCACCCGAACGTGGTGGCGGTCTACGACCAGGGCACCCATCAGGGGCTCCCCTACCTGGTGATGGAGTACGTCCGGGGCCGCACCCTGCGCGAGGTGCTGGCCGAACGGCGCCGGCTCCACCCCGACGAGGCTCTGGCGATCATGGAGCAGATGCTCGCCGCGATCGCCGCCGCGCACCGGGCCGGACTGGTCCACCGGGACGTCAAGCCGGAGAACGTGCTGGTCGCCGAGGCGCCCACCGGCGGCGTGGCGAACCTGGTCGACAGCGTGGTGAAGGTCGCCGACTTCGGCCTGGCCCGGGCGGTCGAGGCCAGCGCCGACGACGCCGACGGCACCCAACTGATGGCGACCGTGGCGTACGTGGCGCCGGAACTGGTCACCGACGGGCACGCCGACCCGCGCACCGACGTCTACTCGGCCGGCATCGTGCTGTTCGAGATGCTCACCGGACGGGTGCCGTACGACGGCGACCGCCCGGTGGACGTGGCCTGGCAACACGTCGACCGGGACGTGCCGGCGCCGTCGACCCTGGTGCCCGCGCTGCCCCGGGTGCTCGACGACCTGGTCGCCCGGGCCACCCGGCGCGACCCGGGGGCACGGCCGACCGACGCCGGCGCCCTGCTGGCCGAGGTGCAGGTGGCCCGGGACGACCTGGGCAACCCGCACACCCGTACCGCCGTGCTGCGCCGGGTCGCCGACGACGCCCCGGCGGTGGACCAGCCGACCATGGTGGTCGCGGCGGTCCAGCCCGCGGAGCGGCCGACCTGGGCCCGGTTGCCGGAGGACGACGGCCCGCAACGGCCGCGCCGGCGGCGGGCCGCACCGGCGCCCGGCGGCCCGGCGGCGCTGTGGGCGCGGCTGGCCGGCACCTCCCGGGGGCGGCTCTCGGTAGCCGCCGCGGTGGTGGCCATCGGGTTGCTCGCCGCGGTCGGCGGCTGGTGGGTCGGGGTGGGCCGGTACACGGTCGCCCCGCAACTGGTGAGCATGACCAAGGCCGAGGCACAGGCCCAGGCGGACCGGGCCGGCTTCACCATCGCCTACGCCGAGCCGAGATACGACGACGCGGTCCCCCGGGACAGCGTCGTGGCGCAGGACCCCACCTCGGCCACCAGGATCCTCAAGGGCGGCACGATCACCCTCACCCTGTCGCTCGGGCCGGCCCGGTTCCCCGTGCCGGACGTCGTCGGCAAGGAGTTCGAGCTGGCCGAGGCGGAACTGAAGAGCGCGAACCTGGTGGCGGTCAAGGGCGCCACCCGCTACGACGACAACCTGCCGGCCGGCGTGGTGGTGGACAGCAACCCGAAGGTGGGCGCGGAGGTGAAGCCCGGCACCAGGGTCACCCTGGTGCTGAGCAAGGGCCGGGCGCCGATCACCGTGCCCAACCTGGTGGGCAAGAACCTCAACGAGGCGCGCGCGACGCTGGACCGGCTCGGCCTGGTGCTGACGGAGACGTACACGGACTCGGACAAGCCGAAGGACGAGGTCCTCAAGCAGAGCCCGGCCGGCGGGGCCGGCGTCGAGCGGAGCGCCAAGGTCCGCCTCGAGGTCAGCAAGGGTCCGCCGCAGGTCATCCTGCCGAGGCTGGTCGGCCTGCCCTGCCAGCAGGCCAAGCAGCAGTTGGAGGCCCTGAACTTCCCGGTTAACGTGCAGTTCAACCCGAACGGGACCGTCGCCTTCCAGAACCCGGGCGAGAACGCCCCGCTGCCGCCGGGCACCCCGGTCACGATCGGGTGCCTGTGACGGCCGCGACCCGCCGCCCGGTCGGCTCGCACACCCCGACCGCGGGCGGGCTGGCGAAGAGGGCCCTGCCGTACGCCGACGCGTGCGGCTCCGAGGTGGCGCAGGTCTACGTCTCCAACTCGCGCGGCTGGGCGCTGCCCGCCGGCGACCCGGCGCAGGACAGCCTGTTCCGGGACGGCTGCGGCGAGCGGGGCGTGCTGGTCTTCATCCACGCGTCCCTGCTGGTGAACCTGGGCTCACCCACCCCGGCGACGGTGCAGCGCTCGGCGCAGACCCTGGCGCACGCGCTGCGACGGGGCCGGGCCATCGGCGCCGCCGGCGTGGTGTTCCATGCCGGCAGCGCGGTCGACGCCGGGTACGCCGAGGCGGCCCTGCGGCAGGTACGCGAGACACTGCTGCCCCTGCTGGACCAGGCCACTGCGGCCGGCGGGCCGATGCTGCTGGTCGAGCCGAGCGCCGGCGGCGGGCGGTCGCTCGCCTCCCGGGTGGAGCAGCTCGGCCCGTACCTGGACGCGGTGGACCGCCACCCGGGGCTGGGGGTCTGCTTCGACACCTGTCACGCCTGGGCGGCCGGACACGACCTGGCGGCCGAGGGCGGCATGACGGCGACGCTGGACACACTGGTGGCCACGGTCGGGGCGGACCGGCTGCGGCTGATCCACGCCAACGACTCCAAGGACCTGTGCGGCTCCACCCGTGACCGGCACGAGAACATCGGCAAGGGCAGCATCGGCGAACCGGCGTTCGCCGAGCTGATGGCCCACCCGGCCACCGCCGGCGTCCCGGTGGTGGTGGAGACCCCGACGGAGGAGCACGAGGGCCACGCCGCCGACATCGCCACCCTCAAGCGCCTCCGGCCGTGAGGCGACGGGCCGGCCTCAGCCGCGCAGGACGCGGGTGAGCGCCGCCGCGGCGCGGTCGACGTCGGCGTCGTCGACGTCCAGGTGGGTGACCAGCCGGGCGGTACGCGGGCCGAGCACCGAGATCAGCACGCCCTCGGCCCGGGCGGCGGCGGCCAGCGCGGTCGCGTCCGTCGGGTGTTTACCGAGGTCGAGCGGGACGATGTTGGTCCGTACCGGGCCGGCGAGCACCCCGAACGGGGCGACCGCCTCGGCAAGCCGGGCCGCCCTGGCGTGGTCGGCGGCGAGCCGCTGGACGTGGTGGGTGAGGGCGTACCGGCCGGCGGCGGCGAGGACGCCGACCTGGCGCATCCCACCGCCCATCCGCTTGCGCAGGAACCGGGCCCGCGTGATCTTCTCGGCGCTGCCCACGACCAGCGAGCCGACCGGGGCGCCGAGCCCTTTCGAGAGGCACACCGACAGGGTGTCGAAGAGCCGGCCGTAGGTGGCCAGCGGCACCCGGTCGGCGACGTGGGCGTGCCAGATCCGGGCGCCGTCGCAGTGCAGGGCCAGCCCGTTGTCGTCGGCGACCCGGCGCAGCGCGCGCAGCGTGTCCACCGGGACCACCCCGCCGCCGCCCCGGTTGTGGGTCTGCTCGACGGCGATCGCCCGGGTCGGCACGGCGAAGTAGCCGTCCGGCCGGACCATGGCGGCGACCACGTCGGGATCGAGTTCCGCCCCGACCGCCGGCCAGGTCCGCGAGGAGATCCCGCCGTACGCCGCCGCCGCACCGATCTCGTACGTGACGACGTGCGCGTCGGCGTCGCAGAGCAGCTCGTCGCCCGGGGGCACCACGAGCTGGAGGGCGATCTGGTTGGCCATCGAGCCGGTCGGGGCGAACAACGCCGCCTCGTGCCCGAAGAGCGCCGCGACCTCGGCCTCCAGCGCGGCGACCGTCGGGTCCTCGCCGTAGACGTCGTCGCCGACCTCGGCGGCGGCCATCGCCGCCCGCATCCCGGCGGTGGGCCGGGTGACGGTGTCCGACCGCAGGTCGACAGGGCGGTCAGCCACGGAGCATCTCCGCCACGAGGAAGGCCAGCTCCAGCGACTGCTGGGTGTTCAGCCGGGGGTCGCAGGCGGTCTCGTACCGGTCGGGCAGGTCGAGGTCGGCGATGTTCTGCGCGCCGCCGAGGCACTCGGTGACGTCCTCGCCGGTCAGCTCGACGTGCAGGCCGCCGGGGTGCGTCTCCAGGCTCCGGTGCACCTCGAAGTAGCCGAGCACCTCGTCGACGATCCGGTCGAAGTGCCGGGTCTTGTAGCCGTTGGAGGACTCGTGGGTGTTGCCGTGCATCGGGTCGCACTGCCAGACCACCTTGGCACCGGCGGCGGTCACCTTGGACACGATCGGCGGCAGGGCGTCGCGGACCTTGTGGTTGCCCATCCGGCTGATCAGGGTGAGCCGGCCGGGGACGTTGTCGGGGTTGAGCTTCTCGCAGAGCTCGATCGCCTCGTCCGGGCTGGTGGTCGGGCCGAGCTTGACCCCGATCGGGTTGGCGATCCGGGAGATGAAGTCGATGTGCGCACCGTCGATCTGCCGGGTGCGTTCCCCGATCCACAGGAAGTGCCCGGACAGGCCGTAGGCCCGGTTGTCGGAGACCCGGGTGAGCGCGCGGTCGTACTCCAGGGCGAGCGCCTCGTGGGAGCAGTAGAGGGTGACGGTGCGCAGCGCCTCCTCGTCGGTCATCCCGCAGGCCCGGATGAATGCCATCGCCCGGTCGATCTCCCGGGCGATGGCCTCGTAACGCTCGCCGGCCGGCGAGCTGCGCACGAAGCCCTTGTTCCAGTCGTGCACGGCGTGCAGGTCGGCCAGGCCGCCGCCGAGGTACGCGCGCAGCATGTTCATCGCGGCGGCGGAGTTCGCGTACGCCCGGATCATGCGCTGCGGGTCGGCGACCCGCGCCTCCGGCGTGGCCTCCAGGCCGTTGATCATGTCGCCGCGGTACGCCGGCAGCCCCCGGGCGTCGGTCGGCAGCGATCTCGGCTTGGTGTACTGCCCGGCGACGCGGGCGACCTTGACCACCGGCAGCGACGCGCCGTAGGTGAGCACGATCGCCATCTGGAGCAGGGTGCGGGCGTTGGCCAGCAGGTGGCTCTCGGTGTTGTCGGCGAAGGTCTCCGCGCAGTCGCCGCCCTGGAGCAGGAACGCCTTGCCCTCGCAGACCAGCGCGAGGCGCTGGCGGAGCTGGTCGACCTCGTACGGCGCGACGACCGACGGGACGGTGTCGAGCACCTTGCAGACCTCGGCGACCTCCGCCGGGTTCGGCCACGGCGGGGTCTGCGCACGGGGCAGTTCCCGCCAGCGGTCCAGGCCGAGGGCGGCGTCCTCGGCGGAGTCGACCATGGGACGGCTGGTCTGCAGCGCGGGGCTGCTCACGGCGGGATAGCTCAGCTGGTGCCACTCATGGCGCATGACAGAAAGCGTACGGCGACGGCCGGGGTGGCCCGCCGTCGAGGGGGACGGTTCCGGCAGTTGGGAGGGTCAGGGAGTGACGGAGGTCTCGGGGTCGGCTCCGCCGGCCGTCTCACCCGAGATGCACCAGTCGGCTCCGCTGCGGGTGACGGTGAACAGCAGCCGCCGGTCCGCCTCCTTCGCGCCGACCGCCACGGTCACCACGGCGCTGACCTCCTGCCCGCCCGGACCGGTGCGGATGTCGGTGATGGCGGTTCTGGGTACCTCGAAGTGGTCGGCGAAGTCCCCGTTCGGGCCGGTGGCCCCCGCGTCGAAGGCGGTGTGCATCGGGGCGCAGAGCTGGCTGCGCCCGGCGTCGACGTCCTTGGCGGACATGGCGTCGAGGTAGGCCTGCACCCGCTCGCGGGACTTCGTGGCGGCCTCCTCGGCGGGGGCGCGTCCGAGGGGGGCGTCGTTTTCGCCGTCGCCGCCGATCCCGCAGCCGAGCAGGGACAGCGGCAGGAGCGCGAGCGCGGCGACGCTGGCCGCGCGGTGCCTCGGACCCATGGGCCCCTCCTCGGGGACGTCGAGATGCCGAGCGAGTCTGCCACATCGATCAATCCCGATGTGATCGCCATCATGCCACCCTCGAGGGCCGCCCGGTGGGTGGAACGCCACGGCTGTCCCACTCCCCCGCAGACATCCATGATGTTCCACCGACGAACCGGAGACCGGCGCGGGCAGGGGTCAACGGAGGGCGGCGGTGAGGGCGGTGAGGAGTTCGCCGGTGCCGGTGTCCCCGGAGAGCTCCCAGAAGAACGCGCCACCGAGGCCCTGGCTCTTCGCGTACGCCATCTTGCCGCCGACGGTGGCGGGGGTGTCGTAGCTCCACCAGTTGGCCCCGCACGTCGCGTACGCCGTGCCGGCGACCGTGCCGGTGGCTGGACAGGTGTTCCTGAGCACCTTGTAGTCCTCGACGCCCTGCTCGTAGGTGCCCGGGGCGGGACCGGTCGCGGTGCCGCCCGGGGCGGCCTGGGTCACGCCGGTCCAGCCACGACCGTAGAAGCCGATGCCGAGCAACAGCTTGCCGGCCGGGACGCCCTTGCTCTTGAGTTTCTGGATCGCCGCGTCGGACCAGAATCCCTGCCTCGGGATGCCCGGGTACGAGTGGAGCGGGGAGTGCGGGGCGGTCGGACCCTGGGCGTTGAAGGCGCCGAAGTAGTCGTACGTCATCGGCATGATCCAGTTGAGGTACGGCGCGGCGCCGGCGTAGTCGGTCGCGTCGATCTTGCCGCCGGCACTGCCGTCGGCGGTGATGGCGGCGGTGACCAGCGCCGAGGAGCCGAACCTCGACCGCAGCGCGGAGACCACGTTCCGGAACGCGTCCGGGCCGCTGGAGTCACAGGTGAGGCCGCAGGCGTTCGGGTACTCCCAGTCGACGTCGATGCCGTCGAAGACGTCCGCCCAGCGCGGGTCCTCGACGAGCCGGTGGCAGCTCTCGGCGAACGCGGCCGGGTTCTGCGCCGCCTGGGTGAAGCCGCCCGACCAGGTCCAGCCACCGAAGGACCAGATCACCTTCAGGTGCGGGTACATCTTCTTGAGCTTGCGCAGCTGGTTGAAGCTGCCGCGCAGCGGCTGGTCCCAGGTGTCGGCGACACCGTCCACGCTCTCCGCCGCGGTGTACGCCCTGTCGTGGTCGGCGTAGCCGTCACCGATGACGCAGCGCCCGCCGGTGGTGTTGCCGAAGGCGTACAGGATGTGGGTGAGCTTGGCCGCCGATCCGCTGGTGTGGATGTTCTTCACGTGGTAGTTGCGGCCGTAGACGCCCCACTCGGCGAAGTAGCCGACGACCTTCCTGCCCCCGGCCGGCGGCGACACCGTCGGCGAGGCGGTGGGGGAAGCGGTCGGGGAGGCGGTCGGGGTGCCACCGCCGCAGGGCGCGCCGTTGATCGTGCAGTTCAGCGGCGCCCGGTACGGCCCGGTGCCGGTGTAGCCCCAGGTGAAGACGGCGCCCGGGGCGAGCGGCCCGGCCCAGCTCTTCTTCACCGCCACGTACTGGTTGCCGCTGCCGGTGACGTCGGCGTCCCAGGAACTGCTGATGGTGGCGCCGGCCGGCAGGTCGAACTCGATGCGCCAGGTGTCGACGCTCGCGCCGGTGCCGTTGGTGACGGTGACCCGGGCCTCGTGACCGGTCCCCCAGTCCTGCGCGACGGCGAAGCCGGCGGTCACGCCGCCGGCGCCGGACGCCGAGGTCAACGGCATGACGGCGACGACCAGCGCGGCCACGACACCGGCCCCGAGGGCGCGGTGGAGGAATCTGTTCATGTGGCACCTCCCCAAACAGTTAGGAAACTTTCCAGTAGATGGGGAGAAGCTACTCACGCCGTCGCCACTTCGTCAAGATGCACATACGTCGATTCGTCGTCCCACACCGGCCCACCACCCCGGACGCGTACCCTCGCGGCATGACCGTCTTCGACATCGAGATCGACGCCCTGGCCGGCGGCCCGGCCCGGCTCGACGCGTACCGGGGCCGGGCGCTGCTCGTGGTGAACGTCGCCTCCCGCTGCGGCCTCACCCCGCAGTACGCCGGCCTGGAACGACTCCACCGCGAGTACGCCGACCGGGGGCTGGTGGTGCTCGGCGTGCCGTGCAACCAGTTCGCCGGCCAGGAACCCGGCACCGCCGACGAGATCAGCGAGTTCTGCCGGATCACCTACGGCACGACCTTCCCCATGACGGAGAAGGTCGACGTCAACGGACCGGCCCGGCACCCGCTCTACGCCGAACTGGTCGACACCGCCGACGCCGGGGGACACACCGGCGACGTGCGGTGGAACTTCGAGAAGTTCCTGGTCGCGCCGGACGGCACGGTGGCCGCCCGGTTCGCCCCGACGGTCACGCCCGACTCCGCCGAGCTGCGCGAGGCGATCGAGAAGACCCTGCCCACCTGAGAAGGGACCGGAAGCACCTGCCCCGCCGGGCGTGGCGGGCAACCGCCGGTCGGGACCACCACGCCCCCGCCCCGACCGCGCCGGGCAGGCGGGCAGGGAGCGACACGGGCCGCCGCGCCGTCACGCCGGGGCGCGCCACTCCGGGGCGAGCACCGACCAGACCTCGACGTCGATGCGGCCGGACTGGCCCGGGTAACGCTGCCGCAGGGTGCCGTCGAGGGTCATGCCCAGTCGCCGGGCCACGGCGATGCTGCGGGCGTTGCGGGCGTTGGTGTGCCACTCCACCCGGTGGACGCCCCGATCCCGGATCGCCCAGTCGATGATCCGGCCCGCCGCCCGGGTCACCAGCCCCCGCCCCTCGGCGGCTGGCTCCAGCCAGCAGCCGGCCTCGCAGACGCCCTCCGCCACATCCAACGACAGGAACATCACGCCGCCGACCAGCACGCCGGCGTCCCAGATCCCCCAGATGCCGCCGTCGTCGCGGGCCCACCGGTCCGCGTAGCGTTGCAGCACCTGGCGGGCGGAGTCGAGGTCGGTGGCCACGAAGGACGGGCCCACCCAGGGCGAGATGTGCTCCCGGCACCGGTCCAGGTTGGCCAGGAACTCCTCCGCGTGCCACGGCGACAGCGGGCGCAGCTCGGCGGTGTCGGTCAACGGCAGGGCGAACATGACGCTCCTCAGGACGCCGGCAGGCGCAGTCGCAGGGTCGGGCCGGACACGTCGGCGAAACCGAGCGAACGGTAGAGCGACTCACCCTCCACCGACGCCCGCAGGTCGACCCGGCCCACGCCCCGCTCCCGGTACCAGTCGAGCAGCGCCGCCAGGCACGCCCGCGCGTAGCCGCGCCGCCGGTAGCCGGGCTCGGTGACCACGTTGAAGACGTAGCCGGTGCGGCCGGTGGGGTTGCCGGGGCTACCGAGCCGCAGGTCGATGGTGCCGGTCGCGCAGGCCGCCAGGACGCCCGGCCGGTCGGGCGCGTCCACCACGAAGACGGCCATCGCCGCCTCCGGCCCACCCAACCGGTCCCGCAGCACCTGGCGGGCCGCCTCCTGCCAGGGCCCGGGCGGTGGCTCGACGCCGTCCATCGACGCCAGCATCACCCCACGCAGCCGGACGATCCCCGCCGCGTCCCGGCCGTCGGCCCGCCGTACCGCGATCACCACCGGACCGTACCCGACGGCGGGAGGCGCGGGTCAGACCGGGCGGCGGCCGGCGAAGCCGCACTCCACCCGGTGGTACCAGCGCACGTCGGAGTCCCCCTCCAGCCAGCACCAGAGCACCGCGCGGCCGTCCCGCTCGCCCGGGAAGTCCAGCAGCACCGGGGCGATGCCCTTGACCTGGATGTCGTGGGAGTTCAACTCCTCCAGCACGGCGTGCAGCCGGGCCTCCAGCGCCTTCACCTCGGCCACCCCGCCGAGCACCGAGACGCCGTGTGCGGCCAGGTCGGCACGGAGTTCGGCCAGGTCGGCGCGGAGCCGGATCAGCTCGTCGACGCGGGGACGCAGGGTGGCCGCCAGGTGACGCGCCTGGGCGAGAGTGAACACCCGGCCAGTATGGGGCACCGCCCGCCGGCCGGCAGCCCGCCCGGGGTCGCCCAGCGGTCAGCCTCCACTCCGGGCCGCCCAGGCAGCCCGAGGAGCTTCAGTCCGCCTGGGCCGCCAGCTCGCGGGCGCGGTCCCGGGCCGCCTCCAGCGCGGCCAGCAGAGCGGCCCGTACGCCGTGCTTCTCCAGCTCGCGTACGGCCGAGATGGTGGTGCCGGCCGGCGAGGTGACCGCCTCGCGGAGCTTGACCGGGTGCTCGCCGGAGTCGCGGAGCATCACCGCCGAGCCGATCGCGGTCTGCACGATCAACTCGTGCGCGACCTGCCGGGGCAGGCCGAGCAGGATCCCCGCGTCGATCATGGCCTCGACCAGCAGGTAGAAGTACGCCGGACCGGAGCCGGAGAGCGCGGTCACCGCGTCCTGCTGGGACTCGGGCACCCGGATCGTGACACCGAGCGGGCTGAACATCTCCTCCGCCAGGGCGAGATGCTCACCGGTGGCGTGCGCGCCGGCGGAGATGGCGCTCATCGCCTGGTCGACCAGGGCCGGGGTGTTCGTCATCACCCGCACGACCGGGGTGCCCCCGGGCAGTCGCCGGGCGAAGAAGGTGGTGGGCAGACCGGCGCAGAGCGAGATCACCAGCTTGTCGGCCGGCACCTTGGGACCGATCTCGTCGAGCAGCACGCCCGCGTCCTGCGGCTTCACCGAGATCGCCAGCACCGCCGCCTCCTCGACCGCGGTGAGGTTGTCCACCACCCGTACGCCGTACCGGGCGGTCAGCTCCTCCGCGCGGGCCGGCCGCCGGGCGGTGGCCAGCAACCGCTCGACGGGCCAGCCGGAGCGCAACAGGCCGGAGAGCATCAACTCGCCGATCTTGCCGGCGCCGATCACCGCGACCGTGTGCCGGGCGGGTGCCATCGGTCGTACCCCTTCCGTCGCGGGAGCCGGCGGCGCGGCGGGTGCACCCCACCGTGCCGCCGGCCAACGGGCGATCAGCTGCCGAAGAAGACCTCGGCCTCGGCGTACCGCTCCAGCGGCACGGTCTTCAGCTCGCGGGTGGCCTCGGCCAGCGGAACCCGGACGATGTCCGTGCTCTGCATCGCGACCATCTTGCCCCAGTCGCCCTCGTGCGCCGCGTCGATGGCCTGCAGGCCCAGGCGGGTGGCGAGGACCCGGTCGAAGGCGGTCGGGGTGCCGCCGCGCTGGATGTGGCCGAGCACGACGGTGCGGGCCTCCTTGCCGGTCTTCGCCTCCAGCTGCTCGGCGAGCCACTGGCCGATGCCGCCGAGGCGGACGTGGCCGAACGCGTCGAGCTCCTGGTTGTGCAGCACCATCTGGCCGTCCAGCGGCTGGGCGCCCTCGGCGACCACGACGATCGGGGCGTACTGGTGCTGGAAGCGCTTCTCGACGTACCCGGCGACCTGCTCGACGTCGAACTGCCGCTCGGGCAGCAGGATCACGTTGGCGCCACCGGCGAGGCCGGCGTGCAGGGCGATCCAGCCGGCGTGCCGGCCCATCACCTCGACCACCAGGGTGCGGTGGTGGCTCTCGGCGGTGGTGTGCAGCCGGTCGATCGCCTCCATGGCGATGTTGACGGCGGTGTCGAAGCCGAAGGTGTAGTCGGTGGCACCGAGGTCGTTGTCGATGGTCTTCGGCACGCCGATGACCTTGACGTCCAGCTCGTGCAGCTTGGTGGCGACGCCGAGGGTGTCCTCGCCGCCGATCGCGATGAGCGCGTCCACGCCCTGCGCGGCGAGGTTCTCCTTGATCCGCTCCACCCCGTTCTCGATCTTGAACGGGTTGGTCCGGGACGAGCCGAGGATGGTGCCGCCGCGCGGCAGGATGCCGCGGACCTCCGCGATGCCCAGCGGCTTGGACAGACCCTCCAGCGGGCCCTTCCAGCCGTCCTGGAAACCTACGAACTCGTGGCCGTAACTGGCGACGCCCTTGCGGACCACCGCCCGAATGACCGCGTTGAGACCTGGGCAGTCGCCGCCGCCGGTGAGCACGCCGATACGCATGATCTGCTCATCCTCCTGGAGCATCAGGTGAAGCCCGGATAAGCCCCAGGGTATGTGTCAGCTCAGACCATCGGCGCCATTGCCGGCCCGGGGCGGGCCGTCAGTGCCGACTGTAGTAGGCGCGGGTGTACGGCGACACAACGCCCCGGCTCCGTTCTGGTTACCGATCAGTAGCTGACCTGGTCGTTCTCCCCCGCGCGCGGCGGCCGGCCGGTCACCGCGGCCCGGGCGACATCGAGCAGGTCGACCACCGTGCCGCCCGGCGAGTCCCAGTACTCCGCCGAGCTGGCGTGCACCCTGATCAGGGTCAGGCCCGGGGTGTCCAGGCCGTCCGGGAACCACGCCGTGAGCGCCGGGTTCCACAACCGCTCGGCCCGCGCCCGGTCGTAGCCCTCCCGGGCGCTGCCCGAAACCGAGACCCAGACCTGCCGTCGCTGGTCGGAGAAGGAGACGGCGACCTCCGGGTTCACCCGGATCTGGCGCACCTTGGCCGAGCCGGCGGAGGCGAAGAACCACAGGTCGCCGTCGAACTCGGCCTCCTGCAACGCCATCGGGCGGCTGACCAACCGGCCGTCCACCCCGATCGTGGTCAGCATGGCGACCCGGGCGGCCCGGACCAGTTCGGTCACCCGGCGACGGGCGTTCGCGGTGCCGGTCGGCTGCCTGCTCATGACGTACCACCCCTTCGCCGTCCCTCCCTTCGCCGCACCGTGCCCGGGACACCGCGGGTCAAACCTCCGGCGCTCGGGCGGTCATCACGGGGCCGGCTCAGCCCGTCATCGCCCGCCAGCGGGCCAGGTTGTGCCGGGCGTCGACCAGGGCGTCGTGCCGGTCGGCGTCGGCCTCGGGCAGCCGCGGCCGGCCCCGGTCGTCCCAGAGCTGACGCAGCTCCTTGGTGAACCGGGGGATCTCCCGGGGCAGCGCCGGCATGGCACCCCAGAGCTGGGCCAGCACCACGTGGTCGTACGCGGCGTACCAGGCCCAGAGTTCGAGCTGCTCGCCCGGCCGGTCGCGGACCGGCGCCATCAGGAAGTCGTACAGCTCGTCGCGGATCCGCTCCCGTGACCGCCAGGCCCGGTCGGCCGGGGAGGGGAGCTTGTCGAGCACGTTGCGGCGCACCCAGGGCACCGCCCGGGAGTCGTCGAACTCGGTGGAGACCGCGTAGAACTCGCGGCCGTACTCGTCGACGACGCCGATCGAGACGAGGTCGACGATCCGGCCGTCCTCGATGAACTCGCAGTCGTAGAAGTAGCGGTAGACCATCGTGCCCATCCTCGCCCACGTCCCGGCGGCGTCGCCGCCGGGGGCGGGTCGGCCGGTCCGCCACGGTGCGTCGGCCGGACCCGGCGCAGCTCGGGAGCGTAACGGAGACGGTTTGAGGGGTGTACAGCACGCAACTGGGCCGTCATGATCTGATGTGTACCGCTACCGGACGCCGACCGGGGCCAGTCGCCCCGGCAAGGGCCGTCAGGGTCACCCGGTGAGCGAGTCGTAGGTCCGTGACCGGGGGAGGGGTTCGGCCGTGGAGATGCGCCTGCCGGAGCCGGGTGACGCCCTCACGGGCGTGGAGATGTTCGCCGGCCTGGAGCCGGAGGCACGCCAGCGGGTCATCGCCGCTGCGGTGCCCCGCACATACCGCAAGGGCCAGTTGCTCTTCGTCGAGAACGACCCCGGCGAGTCGCTGATCGTGCTGCGTCGCGGGGCGGTCGCGGTGTTCCGCACCGCGCCGACCGGCGAGCGGGCCGTGCTGTCGGTGATCCGGCCGCCAGACGTGCTCGGCGAGGTCTCGCTGCTGGACGCCTCCACCCGTTCGGCGTCGGCCGAGGCGATCGAGGACTGCGCGGCCCTGGCCCTGTCCCGGCCCGCCTTCATGGAGCTGGTGCACACCCACCCGCGCATCCTCGACGCGGTGATGCGTTCGCTGGGCGGGCTGATCCGCCGGCTCACCGAGCAGAACGCCGACCACGTCTTCCTGGACCTTCCGGGGCGGGTGGCCAAGACCCTGGTGCGGCTGGCCGGCGAGAGTCAGGCACCGATGATCACCATCGAGCTCAACCAGAGCCAGTTGGCCGAGATGGCCGGCGGTTCCCGGCAGAGCGTCAACCAGGCGATCGGCTCCTTCGCCAGCCGGGGCTGGCTGCGGACCGAGGGCCGGCGGATCGTGGTCACCGACGTCGCGGCGTTGCGCCGCCGGGCGGGGATGAACGAGCGCTGACCGCGCGACGCGGCCGGGCGCGGAACGCGCGGCCGCGTCGTCGGGCTCACCGGGAGGGCGTCACGGGGTGGTGCCGGTCGGCCCCGCCCAGTCGGTGCCGGTCGGCCCCGCCCACTCGGTGCCGTCCTTGCCGCCGCCGGAACCCTCGCTGACGATCCCCTCTGCCTGGAGCATGGCCAGCGTGGCGGCGTCGACGTCCACCGAGTCCCCGACGGAGTGCGTGACACCGTTCCCGTCCGTCCAGTCGCCCTCGAGCTTGACGTACACCATGACCTGTCCCCCCCTTGTTGATCACCGATTGCCGTGGCCGCCTGACTGTAGCGCCGCTGGCCGGCCGGAGGAGTGTCCACAAACCAACAGCCCGGTTCCTGACAGTGTTGGCGACGGCGATACTCGCGGAGGACGCAGGACGGCGCCCGGCCGCCGGGCGGCCCGGCCGACCAGTGGAGGGTGTCATCTCCGGCAAGTGTGACCGATGTGGACGCACAGCCGCCGAGAGCGACCGCTTCTGCGGTGGCTGCGGGGCAGCGCTGGCGGACGCCTGCTCGCACTGCCGGCGCCCGCTCGCCGCCGACGTGACGTTCTGCACCTCGTGCGGAACGCCCCGCTCCGGGTCGGGCCGGCCGACCGTTCCCGCCCAGGAGGACCGACGGCGGGTCAGTGTGCTCTTCGTCGACCTGATCGACTTCACCCCGTACGTCGAGCGGACCGACCCGGAGCAGGTCCGTGGCATGCAGACCGGCTTCTTCGCCGCCGCGCGGCGGGTGGTTGGCCAGTACGGCGGGGTGGTGGAGAAGTACATCGGGGACGCGGTGATGGCGCTGTTCGGCGCGCCGGTGGCCACCGAGACCGACCCGCTGCGCTGCGTCCGGGCCGGCTTGGAGCTGCAACGGGTGCTGACCCGGTTCGCCCCCACGGGCGCGGACGAGCTGCGGTTCCGGGTGGGCGTGGCGACCGGCGAGGCACTGGTCGACGTGGCCGCCGCCCGCGACGGCGGGCAGGCGATCGTGGCCGGCGACGTGGTCAACACCGCCTCCCGGATGCAGTCGGTGGCGCCGCCGGGCGGGGTGCTGGTCTGCAAGGTCACGCACGCGTTGACCAGGGAGGCCATCCGCTACGCCGAGCAGCCGCCGGTCACCCTGCGCGGGCGTTCGTCGCCCAGCGAGGTCTGGTTGGCCCTGTCCCCGGCACGTCGGCAGCCGACCGACCGGGAGGCGGACACCACGCCGCTGATCGACCGGGAGCACGAGCTGGGCCTGCTGGTCAACGCGCTGCACCGGTCACTGCGGGACCGGGTGCCACAGGTGGTGACGCTGCTCGGGCGGGCCGGCATCGGCAAGAGCCGGCTGGTGCGGGAGCTGCACCGGCACGTCGGGCAGCTGGTCGACGAGCCGCTGAGCTGGCGGACCGGGCGCTGCCCACCGTTCGGCGAGAACGTCACCTTCGCGGCGCTCGCCGACATCGTCAAGACCGAGGCCGGCATCCTGGACACCGACCCGGCCCCCACCGCCCAGCGGCGGCTGGCCTCCGCGGTGGCCGACCTGGTGGGCCCGGGCGAACGGGACCGCGTCACCGACGCGCTGCGCCCACTGGTCGGCCTGGCGGGCACCGGGCTGCCGGCCGAGGAGGCCGAGTCGGCCTGGCGTCGCTTCCTGCTGGCGCTGGCCGCCCGCCGACCCACCGTGCTGGTCTTCGAGGATCTGCACTGGGCCGACACCGCCATGCTGCGCTTCGTCGAACTGCTCGGCGCCGCCGCCCGCGACGTGCCGCT
Source organism: Micromonospora sp. KC723 (assembly GCF_004348595.1). Lineage (GTDB taxonomy): Bacteria > Actinomycetota > Actinomycetes > Mycobacteriales > Micromonosporaceae > Micromonospora. Next base: position 21,303 of record NZ_SMKD01000043.1, on the reverse strand, counting down.
GCTGCTGCTCTGCACGGCCCGTCCCGAGCTGGTCGACCGCGACCCGAGCTGGGCGGGCACCATCACCGGCTCGGTGACGGTCACCCTGCCGCCCCTACGGGACGCCGGCATCGCCTCGCTCTACCAGCACATGTTCGGCCAGGCCGCGTTCCCCGCCGAGATGCTCACCCCGCTGGTCGAGGTGGCCGGCGGCAACCCGCTCTACGCGCACGAGTACGTGCGGATGCTGATGGAGCAGGGCGCGCTGCGCCGGAGCGGGCGCGGCTGGTCGCTGGAGGAACGCCCGGACCTGCCGATGCCGGAGAGCGTGCACGCGGTCATCGCCAACCGGGTCGACCTGCTCGACGGCAAGGATCGGGCGGTGCTGCTGGCCGCCTCGGTGGTGGGCGTGCAGTTCTGGCCCGGCGCGGTCGCCGCCGCGCTGCGGCAGCCGGTCGAGGCGGTGGAGCGGGCACTGCGCCGGCTCGCGCAGCGGGACTTCGTGCACGAGCAGGCGACCTCCACCATGGCCGGCCAGCCCGAGTTCCGGTTCCGGCACGTGCTGGTCCGGGACGTCTGCTACCAGCGGTTGCCCCGCACCGAGCGGGTGGCCCGACACGAACGGACGGCGGACTGGATCGACGCGTTGTCGGCCAGCCGGGACACCGACCTGGCCGAGGTGCTGGCACACCACCGCTGGGCGGCGCACGAGATCGCCCGGACGCTGGGCACACCCACCCGGCGGTACGCGGCCCCGGCACGCGCCGCGCTGCACCGGGCGGCCCGCCGCGCGTACGCCCTGCACGGGTTGGCGGCGGCGGCCGGCCATGTGACCCGCGCCCTCGGCCTGGCCGACGACAGCGACCCGGTCGACCGGCTGCGACTGGAACTGCTGAGCACCGAGATCTCCTTCTACCGCGACGGCAACGCCTTCCTGTCCGGAGGCGGCCCGGAGCAGTTGCACGCGCTGGCCGACCAGTTACTCGCCCACGGCGACGAGGCGTGCGCCGCGCGGGCGTGGACCCTGCTCGGTCAGGCGGCCTGGCTGCGCGCCGACCGCGGTGCCGCGGTGGCCTGCCTGGACCGGGCGGTCGCCCTGTTCGCCCCGCTGCCGGACAGCGGCCAGAAGGCCGACGCGCACGCCGAGCTGGGCCGGCTGCACATGCTGAACTACGAGCGGGACGCGGCGGTCGCCGCCGCCGAGACGGCCGCCGCGATCGGTGAGCGGCTGGGGTTGGCGGAGGTTCGGACCAACGCGCGGATCACCGCCGCCACGGCCCGTTACCAGGCCGGCGACCGGACCGGTCTGGACGAGTTGCGCGCGCTGGTCGAGGCCAGCCGTGCCGAGCAGTTGCTCGCCCTGCCCCGGGCGGTGCAGAACCTGGCCTACGCGCTGCGGGAGGAGGGTGACTGGCTGCGCTCCGACGCGCTGCTGTCGACCGCGCCGGCGGCGAGGGGTAGCGGGCAGACGCTGGCCACCAGCTACTCCGGCGAGGCGATGCGGGCGTACTTCGCCGGGGACTTCTCCCGCCTGCTGGCCGCGGCGGACGCCTTCGTGGACACCCCGACCGGCGGCTGGGACATGCAGGTGCGGGGCCTGCGATCCTGCCTGCTGGTGCTGCGTGGCCAGGCGGTCCCGCCGGCGCCCTGGGCGGGCGCGTCGGTTCGCGAGGCGGGTGCGGTCGGGGGGCTGCCGCCGGCCGGCCGACCGGACGGGCGCGGTGACGACGTGGCGGCGGCGCTGGAGGCGGCCCGCTGCGGCGGCTTCCACCGCCCGTACTGGACCATGCTCGGGATGGCGGCGCTCTGCCGCGCCCTGCAGGGCCGGCTGGACGAGGCCACGGCGCTGGTCGACGAGTTGGCCGACGCGTGGACGGCGGTCCCGGCGCTGGCCAGTGGCGAGTGGATCGCGGCGGCGGCGTACGCGGCCACCCTGGCCGGGCGGGACGCGGCCGTGCGGGTCCGGACGATGCTCGACCGGCCCGGGCACCGCACACCCTGGTCGGAGGCGGCGCGGCGCACGGTGACCGGGGCTCTCGCGGCGGCCGACGGCGACCACCGGCGCGCCGGGGAGCTGCACCTGGCCGGGGCGGAGATCTACGGACGGATCCCGGACGTCACCGACCGGATGCTGGGCCTGGCCCTGGCGGCGGCCGAGCTGGCCCGGGCCGACGATCCGGCGGCCCGTGCGCCGCTGGCCGAGGTACGCGCGTTCGCGCTGCGCAACGAGGCGCCCGGCCTGCTCGACCTGGCCGGTTGTCCGGTGCCCGAGGCCGGCTCCGCCCTGGCCTCCTGAGCCGGCCCCGCGCCGCCGCGAGGCAGCCCATGATCGACCCGGTTGCGGCGATCGGGGCGTTCCGTCCGCCGGAGGGCACGACCTGCCGCGGATCGCGCCGACCACCCGGGCCGGGTCGGTGCCGGGGGCGGTGGGGATCAGGCGGCGACGGGCGAGCGGTCGACCGGTGGCGGGTTCTTCAGCTTGACGGCGTACATGTCGACGTACTCGCGGCCGGAGAGCTCCATCAGCTCGTACATGATCTCGTCGGTGACGGCCCGCTCGACGAACCGGTCGCCGGCCATGCCGGCGTACCGGGAGAAGTCCAGCGGCGCGCCGAACCGGATGCGGACCCGACCCAGGTTGGGCACGAGTTGGCCGGTCGGTTGGATCTCGTCGGAGTTGAGCATGGCCATCGGCACCACCGGAGCGCCGCTGACCAGGGCCAGCCGGGCGACTCCGGTCTTGCCCCGGAAGAGCCGGCCGTCCGGGGACCGGGTCCCCTCCGGGTAGATGCCGGCGACGCCGCCGGCGCGCAGCACCGCGAGCTGGGTGTCCAGCGCCGCCTGGGCGGCCCGGCCGCCACTGCGGTCGACGGGGATGCAGCCGGTGCCGGCGAAGAACGCCTTGGTCAGCCAGCCCTTGATGCCCTTACCGGTGAAGTACTCCGCTTTGGCGATGAATGTGACTTTTCGCGGGACGACCAGCGGCGTGAAGATCGAGTCCGAGAACGAGAGGTGGTTGCTGGCGAGGATCACCGGACCGGTGGCGGGCAGGTGGTGCAGCCCCTCGACCTGCGGGCGGAAGATCAGCCTGAGCAGTGGGCCGAGGATGACGTACTTCATCAGCCAGTACAGCAAGGGTGTCCTTCCGGCGGTGAGCGGGCGGACGACGCCGGCGGCCGGCCGGCCCGTCGGCGGTGGGATCGTCGGCCCTGAGCCTACGAACCGGGAGCGGCACGCCACAACGCACTCCCGGAACCGGGTCCCCACGTGTCACGATTCAAGGCACGGCGTACGGGGCGCCGACACGACCGCCGAGGAGGATGTCCGGTGTCAGCGGGTGGTGCCCGCCGGGGACGGCGGGACAACGGGCTCGACGCGAGCGAGTACGCGGTCGCGGGCGACGTCGACCCACGGGTCGGTGAGCACCTGCTCGACGTCCTCGCCGCCGGTGGCATCGCCGCCTACCTCCAGCCCTCCGCCGACCTGAACCCGGTCACCCGCACCACCACGGTCCCGGCCCGCCCGGTCGACCGGCTCTACGTCGACCGCTCGCACCTGACCACCGCCCGCGACTACCTCACCCAGCTCGCCGACGAGTCGACCCCGGAACCGCCGCGCGCCGAGCCGGACGTCGACGCCGAGTGGGACCGGATCGTCGCCTCCTTCCACACCGCGCCGGCCGCGGGAAGCCACCCCTGGCCGGACGCCGAGGACGTCGACGACGAACCCGCCGACCGGGCCGGCGGCGCGGCGGCTCCCGCGACCCGAGCCGAGGAGGCCACCGGCCCGACCGCGACGGACGTACGGCGGCTGCCGTACGCGGCGGACATCTCCGGCATCTCGGTGGGCCGGGGCCGGCACGACGAGCCCTCGCTGCTGGACGGGCTGGACACCTTCGGCGCCGACCTGCCGGAGGACCCGGAGGAGGGCTACACCCCGCCCCCGCCGCCGCCGCTGCCCCGCATCTCCAAGTACGCCGCGGTCGGCGTGCTGTCGATCGTCGTCGGCTTCGTGCTCTTCCTCAACCCGTCGCTGCTGCCGGTGGACTCCTCGGTGGTGACGCTGCTCGGCTTCACCGGCATCCTCGCCGGCTTCGTCACCCTGGTCTGGCGGCTGCGCCCCGGCGACGAGGAGGACCACGAGCCAGACGACGGCGCCGTCGTCTGAACCGACCGTCCGATCACGCTCCGCTGCGACCGCATCGCGGGACGCCACGGGTCCCCCCGACGGGGTAACAGGGGTGTAACTTACGGTCAGTAGGAATATGGCTGCACGTCACTTCCCCCACCGGCTGCCCGACTGTTCCTCTTCTCGTGGCGGTCGACCCGGCTGCGGAGCGGAATCCCCGAGATGCGACAGAGTTCCCTCGTGGTGGTGGCCAACCGGCTGCCCATCGACGACAGCGTGGCCCCCGACGGCGCCTGCGAGTGGCGCCGCAGCCCGGGTGGACTGGTCAGCGCCCTGCACCCGCTGCTCCGGCACACCCCGGCGACCTGGGTCGGCTGGGCCGGCGGCACCGGCCCGGCGCCCAGCTACCCCGACGTGGACGGCGTCCGCCTGCACACCGTCCCACTCACCGCCGAGGACCTGCGCGACCACTACGAGGGCTTCGCCAACGCGACCCTGTGGCCGCTCTACCACGACGCGGTCGAGCAGCCCGAGTACCACCGGCGCTGGTGGGAGGCGTACCAGCGGGTCAACCAACGGTTTGCCGAGGCGGCCGCGACGGTGGCCGAACCGGGCGGCCTGGTCTGGGTGCAGGACTACCACCTGCAACTGGTCCCCGGCCTGCTCCGCGAGCTCCGCCCCGACCTGCGCATCGGCTTCTTCCTGCACGTGCCGTTCCCGCCGCCGGAGCTGTTCATGCAGTTGCCCCGCCGCGCCGAGCTGCTGCGCGGGATGCTCGGCGCCGACCTGATCGGCTTCCAGCGCGCCCAGGCCGCGCACAACTTCGCCCAGCTCGTCGCGAAGGTGCTCGACCTGCCGGCCACCGACCGGCGGATCGGCGTCGGCGACCGGATGGTGCGGGTCGGGGCGTACCCGGTGTCGATCGACACGGCCGAGATGGCGGCGCTGGCGGGCCGCCCCGACGTGACCGCCCGGGCCCGGCGGCTGCGCCACGACCTGGGCGACCCGGAGCACGTGATCCTCAGCGTCGACCGGATGGATTACACCAAGGGCATCGAGCAACGGCTGAAGGCGTACAGCGAGCTGCTGGTCAGCGGTGACGTGAAGGTCCGCGACACGGTGCTGGTGCAGGTCGCCATGCCGAGCCGGGAACGGGTCGGCCAGTACCAGATCCTGCGCGAGCGGATCGAACGCGAGGTGGGGCGGATCAACGGCGAGTTCGGCCGGGTCGGCGAACCGGCGATCCACTACCTCACCCAGCCCTTCGACCGCACCGAGCTGGCGGCCCTCTACCGGGTCGCCGACGTGATGGCGGTGACCCCGCTGCGGGACGGGATGAACCTCGTCGCCAAGGAGTACCTCGCCGCCCGGGTCGACGACACCGGCGCGCTGCTGCTCAGCGAGTTCGCCGGCGCGGCGGCGGAGCTGGAGCAGGCGTACCTGGTCAACCCGCACGACCTGGAGGGGCTCAAGCAGATGTTGCTCTCCGCGTTGCGGGCCAACCCCGACGATGCCCGCGAACGGATGCGCGCCATGCGCGCGCACCTGCACCGCCACGACATCCGGGCCTGGGCCCGCTCCTACCTCAGCGCCCTGGACGAGACCGGCTCGCTGGTACGCCGGCTGGGCAGCTCGGGCTGAGCCGCCGGGCCGGCGCACCCGTCACACCCGCCGCGGTTCCTTGACCAGCCAGTCCAGGATCGCGTCGATCGGCTCCCGCCACCGGGCGTCGAGCATCAGGTCGTGCCCCATGCCGGGGAAGAGCAGCGGGGCCGAGCCGTACCGGCGGGCGGCCCGGTCCAGGGCAGCCGGCGGCACCACCCGGTCGTCGGGGCTGCCCAGCACCAGCACGGGCGGCCGTCCCACCGCCGGCTCCGCCGGCCGGCCGGAGAGCAGCTGCCACTGGGCCCGCCGGCCGGCCCGGCCGAGCCGCGCGAGGTGCCGCCGGGCCTCGGCTTCGGGCAGCTCACGGCTGAACAACTGGCGATGGCGCAGCCGCAGCGGGCCGCCGAACAACGCGGGCAGCGTCCCGGCGGGGTTGCGGCGCAGCGCCACGCCGGCCGTCGACCATCCGCCGAGCACCGGCGCGACCAGCACCGCCGCCCGGGCCGGGTAGCGGGCCAGCGCGTGGGTGACGACCAGCGCCCCAGCCCCGTGCCCCACCAGCACCGCCTGTCGCGGCAGGTCCGCGGCCACCTGCACCACATCATGGGTGTACGCCCGCAGCGTCGCATCCGGCGCCGGGTCGCTGCCGCCGTGCCCGCGCAGGCTCATCGCGTACGCGGGGAAACCGCGCGACGCGGCATGCTCCAGCCAGTGCTCGGCGAACGCCCACGCCCCGTGCCCGAAACCCGGCACGAAGAGCAGCGGCGGTCGCCCCTCGTCCAGGTCCGGGGTCGCCTCCCGCACCTCCCGCCGGACCGGGCGGACCGGCCGGGCCCACTCCCGCCCACGCAGGACGCGCACCCGCTCGTTGCTCACGCTCACCGGGCCTGCCTTCCGTTCGCGACCGCGGGACTCCGCCGCGCCGCGTTTCTCACGCTCACCGGGCCTCCAGCTCGTCGAGAGCGCGCTGCACCGCGCGCAGGTATGCCACGTGCCTCACCTCGAACCAGTGCCGGCTGCTGTCCGTGACCCTGCCCGAGTAGCGCTCGCCCGCCCCGGCGGTCGCCCGGGCGGCGAAGGCGGCGGCCCGCTCCGGGCGGGCCAGGCGGGCCTGGAGCAGTCGGGCGAACAGAACGGTCTGCCAGTGCGTCAGGGTGAACACGCCGGAGTCCGGTTGCAGCAGGCCAGCCACCGCGAGGGTGGGCTGGTCGGGCGCGAAGGCGTGCAGCCACAGGCGGGGACGGCCCGACCCGTCGTCGTCACCGAGCACCTTCGAATCGAGGAACTCGAAGCGGGGCAGGTATCCGGTGGCGAAGACGACCAGTTCGGGCTCGATCTGCCGACCGTCGGTGAGGGTGACCCCGCCGCCGTGGAACCGGGCCACGTCGGGCACCGGGGTGATCTGCCCGTGGCCGACGTGGTAGACGAGCTGGCTGTTGGCGATCGGATGGGTCTCGTAGATCCGGTGGTCGGGCCTCGGCAGACCGAACCGGGTCAGGTCGCCGACGGTGAGCCGCAGCATCCGGTGGTAGAGCCACTGCCGCAGCCGCAGCGGCGCACGCAGTGTCAGCAGCAGGTCGTTGACCTGGTCGGCGGGGCGGCCCAGGACGTACTTCGGGACGTACCAGTAGCCGCGCCGGGTGGAGTGCCAGCAGCAGGACGCCTGCTGGGCGGCCTCGACCGCGATGTCGCAGCCGGTGTTGCCGGCGCCGACCACCAGCACCCGCTTGCCACGCAGCTGGGCCGGGTCCTTGTAGGACGAGGCGTGCATCACCTCGCCCCGGAACTCCTCCAGCCCGTCGTAGCGGGGCAGTTTCGGCGACCAGTTGTGCCCGTTGGCGACGACGACGGCGGCGTAGCGCAGGGTGCGCTCCGGGCCGTACCCGCCGGTGCTGCGGGTGGTCACGTCCCAGCGGTCGCCGTCGACCGGCTCGACGCGGACCACCTCGGTACCGAACCAGATGTGCCGGCGCAGGTCGAAGTGGTCGGCGTACCGCTCCAGGTAGGACAGCAGCTGGCTGTGGTGCGGGTAGTCCGGCCAGGAGTCCGGCATCGGGAAGTCCGGGAACTGGGTGAACGGCCGCGACGAGATCAGGTGGGCGCTGGCGTACACCGGGCTACGGTCGTGCCGCCAGTTCCACGCCCCGCCGACACCGGTCTCCCGCTCGTAGCAGTCGACACCGAAGCCGTGCTCGACGAGGTTCTTGACGGCGGTGAGGCCGCTGGCGCCGGCGCCGATGACGCAGACCGTGTCACCCCGGTCGGAGACCGGGCGGCCGTCCCGGCTCAGGGCGAGCGTGATGGTCTCCGGATCGGGCCGGCCGTGCTCGGTGGAGGGGGGCACCGGGATATCTCCTTTGTGCGCACGAACGCCGGTTCGACGGGCATCCTCCCCGCACCCGGAGGGGTTGTCCAGCCCGGCACACCGGGCGCGAGGATCCGTGGGCCCGCCCGCCGCCGCGGGCGGCGGTCAGCCGGCCACCGGCAGGAGCAGGTCGGCCAGGACCGGGAGGTGGTCGCTGGCCCGCCGGGTCTGCGGGGTGTCGACCACGTCGTACCCGACCACGGTCACCCGGGGGTCGACGAAGAGCGCGTCGATGCGCCGGCGCGGGTCCGCGCACGGGTAGGTGTGCCGGTCGGCGGCGCCCGCGGCGACCGCCGCGTCGGTCAGCCCCTCCCCCACCGTCCGCCAGGTAGCCGAGTCCGGGCCGTCGTTGAGGTCCGCGCCGAGGACCACCGGCAGCGTCGTGCCGGCCAGCTCCCGCCTGAGCAGGGCAGCCTGGCCGGGGCGCTCCGCCGGGTCGGTGGACAGGTGCGAGCCGGCCAGCAGGAAGGCCGCCGCGCCGACCCGGCACTCGGCGTACGCGGCGCCGCGCAGGTGCCGCCCCGGGGTGAGCGGGAAACGCTGGCACCGGGTGGCGAGCACCCGTACCCGGAGGCTGGTCAGCAGCAGGTTGCCCAGCGAGGGCAGGCCTCCGGCCGCCACCACCAGCCCGAACGACTCGGCCAGCGCGGCGCTGCGCTGGCGCCAACGGAACCGGCGGGGAGCCTCCTGCACGACCACCACGTCGGGCGCGACCGCGCGGACCACGGCGGCCAGGGCGGCGGTGTCGTCACGCTGGCTGTGGACGTTGTACGACACCACCCGCAGCGGCACGCCGCCCGGTTGTTCGGCGCTGGTCACAACCGACGGGCGAGATCGGCGGCGCCGATGACGCCGGCGCTGTTGCCCAGCTCGGCGGGGCGTACCTCGGCGACCGGCAGTCGGCTGCGCTGGGCCAGCGCGTCGGTGAAGGAGCGCCGGGCCGGGCCGAGCAGCAGGTCGCCGGCCTCGATCACGCCGCCGCCGACCACCAGCACCTGCGGGTCGAGGATCTGGGCCATGTCGGCGAGGCTGGTGCCGAGCCAGCGGCCGATCTGGGCGAACGCCTCGGTCGAGACCGGGTCGCCGGACCGCGCGGCGGCGGTCACCATCGGGCCGGTGATGCCCTCGGCGTCGCCGGCGGCCAACCCCAGCAGGCCGGTGGCCCGCTGCGGCTCCTGCCGGGCGCCGGCCCGGGCGAACCGGACCAGGGCGCTGCCGCTGGCGTACTGCTCGATGCAGCCGAGCCGGCCGCAGCCGCACTGGTGCCCGTCCGGCACGGTGAGCATGTGACCCAGCTCGGCGGCGATGCCGTTGGCGCCCCGGACCAGCTCGCCGCCGAGCACGATGCCGCCGCCGACGCCGGTGCCGATGGTGAACATGACCATTGAGTCGTCGGCGTCGCGGGCCGCGCCGTAGCGGAACTCGGCCCAGGCAGCGACGTTGGCGTCGTTCTCCACGATCACCGGCAGGCCGGTGGCGGCGCTGACGTACTCCCGCAGCGGCTCGTCCCGCCAGGCCAGGTTCGGGGCGAAGAGCACGCTGGAGCGGGAGGCGTCGATCCACCCGGCCGCGCCGATGCCGACCGCGTGCACGTCGTGCCCGGCCGCCAGTTCGGTGACCACCTCGGTGATGACGTCACGGGTCTTTCCGACGTCCTCGGCGGGGGTGTCCCGTCGGGTGTGCACCAGAACCCGGCCGGTGTCGTCCACGACACCGCCGGCCACCTTCGTGCCACCGACGTCGACTCCGATGGTCAGCGTCACCGCTGCCACTCCCCTCTGCTGTGCTGCCCGACCCCGGCCGGGCCGGCCGTACGTCGTCGGGTGTCGGGTGTTCAGGCCCGGTCGCCCGGTACGCCCCCGTCCGTACCGGCCGGCGCGCGCGAGGCGGGCACCACCGGACGGTCGGCCGTCGGCCGGACCGGGGCCGGCGCGACCGGCCCGGCGTCGTCGACGGGCGGGGCGGCGGGAGGCGGCACGACCCCGTCCCCCGCACGGGTGGCGGCGGACCAGACGTCCCGCTCCGACGCCGACGGAGAATCATGCCCGGTACGGGTGGCCTCGCGCCACACGTGGTCGGCGTCGGCTTCGTCCCCCGCGCCCGCCGTGGTGCCCGCGGGCGTCCGGGGGGAGGCTTCCCCGCTGCCGGCCGAGGCGAACGCGCGCAGCAGACTGGCGATGCCGGCGGCCAGATCACCGGCGCCGGTGGCGAGCCGCTCGGCGAACTCCGGGCTCGGGTCCCGCAACGCCGCGATACCCCGGCAGACGGGACAGACGCAGCACTCCGGCGTTCCGGTGGCGAATCCCCCGGATCCGCTGCCGTCCCCCGCCGGGCGGGACGTGCCGGCACTGTGAGCGAGGACACCCGAGAGCACTCCACCCAGCGGCCCCCACGCGGCGGCTCCGGGACCGGACGTGGCCAGCCGCGCCGTGGCGAGCAGCGTGGCCACCAGCCGCTCGGCCTCCTCCCGGGCGGAGCCCGGATCCGTACGCGCCATGACCGGCTCCTCTACCGCGCCGCGGACCGGCGCGTCACTGTGCCGCACCGGCTTCCTCTACCCGGCGCTTGAGCTGCTTCAACGCCGTATCCATGATCATTTTCTCGGCCTTGCGGCGGAACATCCCGAGCATGCCCACCGACAGTTCCACCTCCAGCGTGTACGTCACGGTGCAGGTGCCGTCCGGGTTGCCGGCGATGTCGTACGAACCGCGCTGCGACTTCTGCATCCGCGACGGCGCCACCAGGTGCCACTCGACGCGGGACAGGTCCTCGGCGTACTCGTAGGCCAGCACGTACTCGTCGGCCAGCACGCCGGCGTCGATGGTGAACCGGACCTGGCTGGCGTAGCCGTCCTCGTACTCCTCGATCACCTCCGCCCGGCGTACCGCCTCGGTCCATTCGGGGTAGCTCGGGAAGTCGCAGATGACCGCCGCCACCCGATCCGGTGACGCGCCGATGGTGATCGACTGGGTGGAGGAGTCCGCCATGGGGGGGAGGCTACCCGCAGCCACCGCCGCCCGCGTCGCTCCACCCCACCGCGCCGCGCGCAAGCGGCCCTTCCGGGTGTTCCGCGCCGTTCCACTCGTCCCACGCGCCTGACGGGCGGCCTCCCTGGCCCACCCGACGGCGGGTACGGGTAGGTTTCGTCAAAGCCGACCCGCCGGGGCGGCCGGCCCGGACAGTCCGAGCACGAGGGAGTGCAGGTGCGCGAGTTCTCCGTTCCGCCGATCGTCACCGTCGGCGACGCGGCCAACCTGACCGACCCGGTCTGGGACAACGCGGCGACCGCTCCCGGCGAGGTGCAGTTCGTCCGTCCCGCTCCATCCGGTGCCGGTCGGATCGACGTGACCTGCCGCGAGTTCCGCGACGAGGTGGTCGCGGTGGCCCGGGGCCTGGTCGCGGCCGGGGTCGACCCCGGCGACCGGGTGGCGCTGATGAGCCGCACCCGGTACGAGTGGACCCTGCTCGACTACGCCATCTGGGCGACCGGCGCGGTGACCGTGCCGATCTACGAGACGTCCAGCGCCGAACAGGCCGCCTGGATCCTCGCCGACTCCGGCGCGGTCGCGCTCGTGGTCGAGTCGGACGCGCACGCCGGCCTCGTCACCGGCATCCGCGAACGGCTGCCCGAGCTGCGCCACGTCTGGCAGATCGAGCGGGGCGGGGTGGACGGGATCGTGGCGCTGGGCGCCCCGGTCGACCCGGCCGAGGTCGAGCGGCGACGCAAGGCGGTCCGGGCCGGCGACATCGCCACGATCATCTACACCAGTGGCACCACCGGGCGCCCCAAGGGCTGCGTGCTGACCCACCGCAACATGTACGCCGACATCGCCAACGCCGTACCGGTGCTGCCGAACCTCTTCGGTCCCGGCGCGTCGACCCTGCTCTTCCTGCCGCTGGCACATGCCTTCGCCCGGCTCATCCAGATCGGCGTGGTGCAGGCCCGGGCCACCATGGCGCACTGCGCGGACACCAAGAACCTGGTCGCCGAGCTCCAGGAGGTCCGGCCGACCTTCGTGCTCTCCGTGCCCCGGGTCTTCGAGAAGGTCTACAACGGGGCCCGGCAGAAGGCCGAGGCCGACGGCAAGGGCGCGATCTTCGACCGGGCCGAGCGGGTCGCCGTCGCCTACAGCGAGGCGCTGGAGACCCCGGACGGGCCGGGCCTGGCGCTGCGGGTCCAGCGCGCGGTCTTCGACAGGTTGGTGTACCGCAAGCTGCGGGCGGCGCTCGGCGGCCGGTGCCGGGACGCGATCTCCGGCGGCGCGCCGCTCGGCGCCCGCCTCGGGCACTTCTTCCGGGGCATCGGGGTGACCGTCTGCGAGGGCTACGGCCTGACCGAGACCTCCCCCGCCGCCGCCGCGAACCTGCCCGGGGCCACGAAGATCGGCACCGTGGGCCGCCCGCTGCCCGGGGTGACCATCCGGATCGACGACGACGGCGAGATCCTGATCGCCGGTGACCTGATCTTCCAGGGCTACTGGAAGAACGAGGCGGCCAGCGCCGAGGCGCTCACCACCGACGGTTGGTTCCGCACCGGTGACCTGGGCCGGCTCGACGACGACGGCTTCCTCAGCATCACCGGCCGCAAGAAGGAGATCATCGTGACGGCCGGCGGCAAGAACGTCGCCCCGGCCGTGCTGGAGGACCAGGTCCGGGCGCACCCGCTGGTCAGCCAGTGCCTGGTGGTCGGTGACCGGCAGCCGTTCATCGCCGCCCTGGTCACGATCGACGAGGAGGCGCTGCCGAAGTGGCTCGTCGCGCGCGACCTGCCGGCGGACACCCCGGTGGCGCGGCTGTGCGAGGACGAGACGCTGCGCGCGGAGATCCAGCGCGCGGTCGACCAGGCCAACCGGTCGGTGTCGAAGGCCGAGGCGATCAAGGTGTTCCGGATCCTGCCCCGGGACTTCACCGAGGCGACCGGCGAGCTGACCCCGTCGCTCAAGGTGAAGCGCCAGGTCGTGCACAAGACGTACGAGTCCGAGATCGCCGACATCTACCAGACCTGACTACGATCCGTCACGTGTCCTCCTCCACACCTGCCCGGCCCCAGACCCGGGTCGTCGCCGCCGCCGCGCGCGTGGTGATGCTGGTCCTGGTCGGCGTCCTGACCCTGATCGCCACCGGCGACGCCGCCCAGCTCTGGTGGATCGCCCTGCTCGCGGTCGCCGGGCTGCCGGCCCTGCTCGCCCCCGAGCACCGGCTGCTCGGCCCGCTGAGCCGGGTGACCGAGGCGGTGGTGCTGGGCCTGGCCGCCAGCCAGGTCGCCGTCGAGTCGGCGATCGGCGGGTCCGTCGGCGGCCTCGGGGCCTCCGCGGTGCTGCCCTATCTCGCCGTGCCGGTGACGGTGACCGCGCTGCGCCGCCGGTTCCAGGAGGGCGCGGCGCTGCTCGGGGTCACCACGGCCACCCTGCTGATCGCCGGTGGCATCACCGAGGTCGACGGCGGCCGGCAGCTCGGCCAGCCCGGCTACCTGGCGGTCTGCGCGCAGTGGCTGATCCTGGCCGCGCTCGGGCTCTGGGCAGCGGGCGCCCTGCACCAGGTGATGCGGGTCCGCGGCGACGGCAAACCCCAGCCGTACGCGGAGGCGACGCGACTGCTCACCCAACTGCGGACCGTGGCCCGCCAACTGCCCGGGGCCACCCTGGACCCGGGCGGGATCGCCGAGCACCTGCTGGAGGAGCTGCGCACGGTGGCGCCGAGCGCCCGGGCGGCGGTGCTGTCGGCCAGCGGCGGCGGGCGGCTGGTGGTCCTCGCCCAGGTGGGCGCGGACCGGGTGGACTGGGAGACCACCCTCGACGCGGACTCGGCCATCGCCGACGCCTGGGCCAGCCAGCAGCCGCAGACGGCGGCCCGCTCGCAGGCCCGGTCGCACCACGGCGGCGAGGTGTCGGCGCTGATCGTGCCGCTGGTCGCCGGGGTCCGTACGGTCGGGCTGGTGGTGCTGGAGACGGACGCGGCGCAGGCGTACCCGCCGCCGGTGGTGTCCCGGGTGACCGCGCTGACCGGCCCGGCCGCGCTGCGGCTGGAGGCGGCGCTGCTCTTCGACGAGGTACGGTCGCTGGCCACCAACGAGGAGCGGCAGCGGCTGGCCCGGGAGATCCACGACGGGGTGGCCCAGGAACTGGTGATGGTGGGCTACGGCATCGACAACGCCCTGGCCACCGTGCACGACGACGCCGAGGAGACCGCCGAGAGCCTGCGCGCGCTGCGCCACGAGGTGACAAGGGTCATCACCGAGCTGCGGCTGAGCCTGTTCGAGCTGCGCAGCGAGGTGGACCGGCACGGCGGGCTGGCGGCCGCGATCGCCGAGTACGCCCGTACCGTCGGCGCCTCCGGGGGGCTGCGGGTGCACCTGTCGCTGGACGAGTCCACCGCCCGACTGCCCGCCGCGACCGAGGCCGAGCTGCTGCGGATCGCGCAGGAGGCGGTCACGAACGCCCGCAAGCACGCCGGCGCCTCGAACCTCTGGGTCACCTGCGAGGTGGATCCCCCGTACGCGCAGATCGAAGTGTCGGATGACGGTCACGGCATCGGTGACCAGCGCAACGAGGGACACTACGGTCTTGCGATCATGGCCGAGAGGGCGGAACGTATCCGAGGCCGGTTGGAGATCAGGCCGCGGCAACCCAGCGGGACGACCGTGGCGGTGATGGTCGGTTCGTCGCCCCGGCGCGATAACCTGCGTGGCAGCGCAGCAGCAGAAGGGGAGTAACCCGAGGATGACCACAAGCCCGACACCGGCGACCCGTACCAAGGTCCTCCTTGTCGACGATCACGACCTGATCCGCAAGGGTCTCCGGCACGCCTTCGAACGCGACCGGCAGTTCGAGGTGGTCGGCGAGGCCGCCACGGCCGCGGAGGGCGTACGCCAGGCCGGCGCGCTGCAACCAGACGTCGTGATCATGGACTTGCGGCTCCCCGACGGCAGCGGCCTGGAGGCCACCCGGGCGCTGCGCAAGTCGAGCGCCTCGATGGGCATCGTCGTGCTCACCATGTACGCCGGCGACGACCAACTCTTCGGCGCCCTGGAGGCCGGGGCGAGCGCGTTCGTCCCGAAGACCGCCCCCGCCGACGAGGTGGTGGCCGCCGCCCGGCACGCCGCCTCCTCCCCCAGCGCCTTCACCGCCGCCGACCTGGCCGAGGCGATGAAGCGGCGGCTGGCCCCGTCCGGCCCGCAGTTGTCCCCCCGGGAGGGGCAGGTGCTGCGGCTGCTCGCCGACGGCATGAGCGTGGCCGGCATCGCCAAGCAGCTCTTCGTCAGCGAGTCCACCGCCAAGACGCACATCTCCAAGCTCTACGAGAAGCTCGGCGCCGCCAACCGCGCCCAGGCGCTGATGACGGCACTGCGGCTCGGCCTGCTCGAAGCGCCGGACGCGCCGAAGTTCTGACCGCCCCCGCCCGCCACCGGAAGGCTCGTGTCCGCCCGTCGGTCACGGGCCTTCCGTCCCCGCCGACACCCGGGCAACCGCACCCACGAACGCGATGGGTAAGTGTCCGATTACGCAACCATCGCGGTCTTTGCACCCGCGCAGCAGGGGGGCAGAATACCCGCGTGGCCCAAGCGGGCGACAAGTTCGCATCTGTCGACAAAGGGGTAGAGGATGCAGCGGCCGGACTGGGCACCCGACGACATCGACATCGAGCGTCCCAGCGTCGCCCGGATGTACGACTACTATCTCGGCGGCTCGCACAACTTCGCCGCCGACCGCGCCGCCGCCCGGAGGATGATGGAGGCCGTGCCGGACGCCCCGCTGATGGCACAGGCGAACCGGGCGTTCATGCGCCGGGCGGTGCAGTACCTCATCGACCAGGGCGTACGGCAGTTCCTCGACATCGGCTCCGGCATCCCCACCCTCGGCAACGTGCACGAGATCGCCCTGCGGGCCGCGCCGGACGCCCGGGTGGTGTATGTCGACGTGGACCCGGTGGCCGTGGCGCACAGCCGGGAGATCCTGGCCGGCGACGAGCGGGCCGTCGTGATCCGGGAGGACCTGCGGCGCCCCGACCGGATCCTGGCCCATCCCGACGTGCGCGGGCTGCTCGACTTCTCCGAGCCGGTCGCCGTGCTCGTGGTGGCGGTGCTGCACTTCGTCTCCGACGCCGACCGGCCGGCCGACCTGCTGCGGACCCTGCGCGAGGCGCTGGTACCGGGCAGCTACCTGGTCCTGTCGCAGGCCAGCGCCGAGGGCCGGCACGAGGCGCAGCGGGCCGAGGCCGAGAAGGTCTACGGCCGTACCGACAATCCGCTGTGGGTACGTGGCCGGGCCGAGCTGACCGCCTTCTTCGACGGCTTCGAGCTGGTCGAGCCCGGGGTGGTCTGGGTGCCGCAGTGGCGTCCGGAGACAGCGGAGAGTGCCGAGAACGCCGAGCAGGCGGTGTTCCTGGGCGGGGTCGGGCGACTCGATGGCTGAGCCTCCGGGCGACCGGTCCCGCCCGGGGGCGTTCGCCCGGGCCTGGGCCAAGGCGGTGTCCGGCACCAGCTACCTGCCGATGACGCACGCCCAACTGGAGGCGCTGCTGCAACGGCTGACCGACGAGTTGGCCGAGGCGCTGCGGACGGAGCCGCTCGACCTGCGCGCCGGCTACCGGGTGGGTGGCGAGCTGGTCGCCGCGCACATCGCCTCCGCCGAGGGACTCGGCCGCACCGTGGAGGTGCTCCAGCTACGACTCGTCCGCGACCTGGGGCTGGTCGCCGACGACATCGACGACCGGATGGCCCGGCTGCTGGCCGCCGTGGCCACCGGGTACGCCCGGGCGTTACGCGACCGGACGCTGGACGAGCAGGAGTCGATCCGGCGGGCCACGCTGGCCGCCCGGACCGAGGCGGAACGGGCGCTGCGAGCCAGCGAGGCACGGTTCCGGCACCAGGCCACCCACGACGCGTTGACCGACCTACCCAACCGCAAACTCTTCGCCGACCGGCTCGCGGCGGCGGTGTACGAACCGGAGCCGAGGGCCCGTCGGATCGGGCTGTGCTTCCTCGACGTGGACCGCTTCAAGCGGGTCAACGACTCCTACGGCCACCAGGCGGGCGACCGGGTGCTGGTCCAGATGGCACACCGGTTGCGGCGGGCCGTCGAGGACCACCTGGTCGCCCGGCTCGGCGGGGACGCGTTCGTCATCCTCGTGGAACGCTGCACGGGCACCGGAGACCTGGTGGCCGTCGCCGAGGCGGTGCTGGCCGCCGTGGCCGAGCCGACGATCGTCGACGGGCACGAGGTGACCCTCACGGCGAGCGTCGGCATCGTGGAACGGCAGGTGGCCGGCGCGTCCCCGGACGAGCTGATGCGGGCCGCGGACTGCACCCTGCACTGGGCGAAGGGGGCCGGCGGCGCGCGGTGGGAGCTGTACGACGCCGAACGTGACGGCCAGGAACTGGCCCGGCAGGCGCTCAGCGCGGCCATCCCCGCGGGCTTGGAGCGCGGTGAGTTCTACCTCGACTACCAGCCGCTGACGTCACTGCACGACGGAACCCTGCTCGGCGTCGAGGCGCTGGTGCGCTGGCGCCACCCACAGCTCGGGGTGCTGCGCCCGGACCGCTTCATCGGGCTGGCCGAGGAGACGGGGCTGATCGTGCCGCTGGGGGGCTGGGTGCTCGCCGAGGCGTGCCGGGAGGCGGGCAGCTGGACGAGCGCCATCGGGGAACCGCCGTTCGTCAGCGTCAACCTCGCCGTACGCCAGGTCCACCGACCCGGTTTGGTGCAGGAGGTGAGCGGCCTGCTGCGGCGGACCGGCCTGCCGCCACGGCGGCTCCAGCTGGAGATCACCGAGAGCACCATGATGAACACCGCCGAGGAGCCGGTACTGGCGCTGCGGGAGCTGGCCGACCTCGGCGTACGCATCGCCATCGACGACTTCGGCACCGGCTACTGCAACCTGGCGTACCTGCGTGACCTGCCGGTGACCGGGCTGAAGGTGGCCGGGGAGTTCGTGCGCGGGCTGCGCGCCCCGGAACCCCACGCCGACGAACGGATCCTCGCCTCGCTGGTCTCCCTGGCACACGCCCTGGACCTGACGGTCACCGCCGAGGGGGTGGAGACCGGCGGGCAGGCCGAGCGGCTGCGCGCGATCGGCTGCGACGCCGGCCAGGGCTGGCACTTCGGCCGCCCCGCCCCGGCCGAGCGGTTCCTGGCCAACCTCCGCTGACCACCCCGCGGCCACGTGCCGACCCCCTGGCCACGGTGCGTGCCGGCACGCGACCGCGACCGGCCAGGACCGACGGCCCGTCGCGCGCGGTCAGCCGGCGAGCAGGTCCGCCATCCGCTCGGCCTGGGTCTCCCACCGCCACTCCTTCTCCACCCAGGCCCGCCCCGCCGCGCCGAGCTGGCGGGCCAGGTCGCGGTCGCTGAGCAGCGTGGCGACCCGGTCGGCGAGCTGCGCCACGTCCCGGCCGGACACCACGTACCCGGTCTCCCCCTCGCGGACCGCGTCGGGAGCGCCGCCCGAGTCACCGGCGACCACGGGCAGGCCGGTCGCGGACGCCTCCAGGTAGACGATGCCGAGTCCCTCCACGTCCAGCCCCCGGTTGCGGGTCCGGCAGGGCATGGCGTACACGTCGCCGGCGGCGTAGTGCGCGGGCAACTCCGCCGCCGGCACCGAACCGGTGAAGACGACGTCCCGCTCGACGCCGGCCTGCCGGGCCAGCTTCTCCAGCGCCGCCCGGTAGGGCCCCCCGCCCACGACCAGCAGCGCCGCGTCGGGCACCCGGCGGCGGATCTGCGGCAGGGCCCGGATCAGCATGTCCTGCCCCTTACGTGGCACCAGCCGGGACACGCAGACCACCACCGGACGGTCCGCCAGCCCCAACCGGACCCGCACCGGCTCGCCGTCCACCGCCGGGTGGTAGGTGTCGACGTCCACCCCGGGGGCGAGCCGCCGCAGGGCGGTCACCCCGTGCAGGGCCTTCTCCAGGCGTACCCGGGTGTAGTCACCGAGGTAGGTGACCACGTCGGCGCCCCGACCGATGTGGCGCAGCGCGGCCCGGGCCGCCGGCAGCGCGGCCCAGCCGACCTCGTGGCCGTGGGTCAGGGCCACCACGCGACGCACGCCGGCCCGTCGGCGCAGGCCGGCGGCGAGCAGGCCCAGCGGCGCGGCGGCACCGAACCAGACCCGGTCGCAGTCGTACTCGCGGGCCAGCCGGGCCGCCCGGCGGGCGACCAGCGGGGTGGGCAGCAGCACCCGGGTGCGCTCGCGGACCACGGGAAAGGGCTGCTCGGCGTCGAAGGCCGCCGCACCGCGCCAGCGGGAGGCGTACACCACGACCGAGCCGGCGGGCTGACGCACGGCGAGGTGGTGCACGAAGGACTGGATGCCGCCGGGGCGGGGTGGGAAGTCGTTCGTGATCAGCAGCGTACGGCTCATCCGCCGGCCTTCCTGGCGTAGGCGCGGGCGGCGGCCATCCGCTCCACGGTGGACGGATGCGACGCCGACCAGAGGTACTCCCAGCGCGGCGGGTCGGGATCGGCCAGGTTCACCCCGGCCAGCCGGCGCTGCATCGCCTCGAAGGTGACCGGGTCACCGGTCAGCGCGAGCGCGTGCGCGTCGGCGCGCGCCTCGACCCGGCGGGAGACCAGCGCCTGGGCCGGCGCGGCGACCAGCCCGGCCACCGTCGCCGCGGCGATCAGCAGCGGGAACGCCCGGGGCTCTGCGACGGACTCCACCCCCGCCAGCCGGGTCAGTGGCGGCCACGAGCCGAGCAGGTAGAGGGCGACGACGGCGACGGCGGCGCCGAGCGCTCCGGTGAGCGTGCCGACCGCGACGTCCCGCTGCTTGGCGTGCCCCAACTCGTGCGCGACGACGCTGGTCACCTCGGCGGGCGTCGCCTCGCGCAGCAGGGTGTCGTAGACCACCACCCGCCGGGTCGGCCCCAGCCCGGAGACGTACGCGTTGACCGCCTTCGTCCGGCGGGAGGCGTCGGCGACGAGGACGTCGCGTACCGGCACCCCGTCGCGGGCCGCCATCGCCATCAACTCGGTACGCAGCGGGCCCTGCGCCATCGGGGTGAACCGGTTGAAGACCGGCTCCACCAGCACCGGCAACACGAACGACAGCAGCACCACCAGGCCGGCCGCTCCGGCGGCGCCGAACGCCCACCACCAGCGGGGGGCGAGCCGGGTGACGGTGTAGAAGCCCAGCAGCGCGACCGCGCCGATGACGGCGCTGACCGCGTACGACTTGAGCAGGTCGCCGGCCCAGCCGTTCCAGCCGTGGGTGCTCAGGCCGTACCGGGTGAGCACGGACTGCCGCCAGGCGGCGAAGGGCAGCGTGATCAAATCGGCGACCAGCACGACGGCGAGGCCGCCGAGCACCGCCCGGGCGATCCAGTGGTCGCCGAAGGGCCGGCCGGCCAGTTCCACCAGGCGGGCGCCGAGCGGGGTGAGCCCCAGCAGCAGCGCCACCAGCAGCCCGACCAGCAGTGCGCCGTACGACCCGGGGCGCAGCGCGGCGCGGAACTCCCGGGCGCGGGCGACCTGGTCGACAGGGAGGTCACGCAGCGCGGCGAGCTGGTCGGCACGGGGCGCCGGCGGGCGGTGCCACGGCACCAGCAGGGCGCCGGCCAGCAGCAGGGCCAGCACCAGGGCGGCGAGGGTCAGCACCGCCCAGCCGCGCGGGGTCATGCCCGCATCCCGTCGCGCCCTGGCCTGCCGGTGTGGCGCCGTCCCCGTGCCATGCCGCCGCTCCTCCCGCCGTGAGCGCCCATCCTATTGCCCGCCGCCTGCCTGGCGGGCGGGGTGCCCACACGCCACGGCGCGACCGATGTGCCGGGGGGCCGCGACTGTGCCGACAGGCCGCGACGCGGGTGGCGGTCAGGCTGCCCGGGGGCGGCGCACCGGACGGGCCGGCCGGCTCTCGTGGGCCAGCACCTCCACGTCGAACCCGGCCCGGGCGAAGACCTCGACCGCCCGGAGCTCAGCGGAGCCCAGGCCGGCGGGTGAGTCGTCGAGCAGGGCGGTCACCAGACAGCCGGAGCAGCCGGCGCCCCGGATCGCGCAGCGATCGCACTCGATGAGCATGATGCCTCCTGACGAAGCGGGGCAACCGGACAGGACCTCTTCGTCACCGCCCGACCACCGTCCGTGTCCCGGACGCTACGCGCCACCTGTGACAGAAGCCCCAAGCATGTCGATCATGCGAGTGACCGACAGCAACCGGACGAACCACACCGGCGGCGTCGTCACCACGGAGCCGGGCGGACGGGAGCGGCGCGGACGGGGAGGGGCGTGGGG
>NZ_SMKD01000042.1 GCF_004348595.1 Micromonospora sp. KC723 | reverse complement strand
GGCCACGAGGTCTCCGGTATGAAGTTCTTGCTTGGTCGCAGAACCAGATACCGGAGACCTCTTCAGTTATCGATCACCGCCACGCCGTAACCTTCACCGGCCACCACGACTTCTGAAACACGCCTTAACGCTTCGGGAAATCCGCCGCCTCGCTCCCCTGCGTCTGGCCCCTCAGACCGTTCACGTCTGTGAGAATCCGCGGGTCCTAGAGGCTGCGGCAGATGTCGGTGCTGCTGCGGCGATCGTCTGCACGATGGGCAACCCCACCACCGTTACCCTCGCCCTCCTCGACGCCGTCATGGAGTCGCCGGACGTGCGTCTGCTCTATCACGGAGACTTCGACTGGCCCGGCATCGCCATTGCCGACCGCATTATGCGGCGGTACCACGCCCAACCCTGGCAATTCATGGCTGCCGACTATCGCTGGGCCGTCGCACAGGCCACTGAGCGGGGGACGCCGCAGCAACCGCTCACCGGCCGTGCTAGCGAGACTCCATGGGATCCGGCTCTCTCCAGCGCGATGGCGGAAACCGCCACCGCCATCCATGAGGAGGCGGTGATCGGGCGTCTCCTCGACGACCTCAGGCGCAGAAGGTAGCCAGCCTAACGACCTCGTGCATGGTTGTAAATGCCTAGTGGATTATCTTCCGATGGACTGATCCACTGTGGTCGCTCGGCGTCGGGTGACGGGCTTGTCCGTCGGGGTGATCGCAGGTCTGGTGGCCGAGCTCGGCCCGGTCTGGCAGGATCGGCAGCAGGCCCGGTTGACCACCCGGACGCGGCAACGAGCCGTCGGCGCCGGCGCCCGATACAAGCTGGTCTTCGTTGACCGACTGTTGGCCACCCTGGTGTGTCTGCGTCACGGTGTCACCCATGACGTGCTGGCGGCCTGGTTCGGCGTCGACCGCTCGACCATCACCCGCGCCGTCAACGAGATCCGGCCCCTGCTTGCTGCCCGCGGCTGCAGAGTGCAGGGCGGCGTGCGGCTGCAGACCCTGGCCGCCGTGATCGCCCACCTCGACCAAATGCGGGCGACGGCGTTGATGGACGCCACCGAGATCCGCGTCCGCCGGCCGACAGCGAAGCGGGCCGGGCGGGGACAGTTCATCTCCGGCAAGTCGCGCACCAACGCCGAAGCGGCGGATGTGCTCGGTGATGTAGGGCGAGATGGTGGCGAGGTCTTCGGGGTCGACCGGGGTGGCCCTCGGCCGCGAGCTGGTTGACGGCGGCGGTGATGTCGCAGGCGTTGGAGTAGATGACGATGGCAGTTCGCCTTCGGCGGTGAAGAACCGGAGCGAGTACGAGGGACGGCGCGCTCAACTCCGGTGGCACGGATGAAGACGGCGTGCGAAGTGCCCGGTTCCCCGGGAATGCGGCATCGCTCCTCGTCGGTGAACGCTTCGTCGAGAACAGCGGTCGGGCTGCCGCCCCGGCCCTGCCGTTGACACGCGTCGATGACCACTACCTCAGGCATGGCACCGGGTCGGTCGTCAGCAGCATCGTCAGGTCCAGCGCGGGCGCGCTGTGCGTCAACGCGCCGACCGAGATGAGGTCGACTCCCGTCTCGGCGATGGCGCGGACGCTGTCCAGACGGACGGTGCCCGAGGCCTCCAGCATGATCAGGGAGGCGTCGGCACGCTCGGCCCGGATTTTCACGACCATTTCGATGTCGGCCACTGGCATGTTGTCGAGCATGATCCAGCGGGCCCCGGCATCGAGGGCCTCCACGGCCTGCGCCACGGTCTGCACCTCGACATCGGTCTCCGCCTCCTGCCCGGTGCGCGCCATCCCGCGCCGGACCGCGTCGATCGCGGTGGTGACGCCGCCTGCCGCGGCGATGTGGTTCTCCTTGAGCAGCACCATCGCCGCGAGGTTGAGCCGGTGGTTGCGGCCGCCGCCGACGGTCACCGCGTACTTGTCCAGGGCGCGCAGGCCCGGCGCCGTCTTGCGGGTGTCCAGAATGCGCGCCTCGGTCCCGGCCACGGCCTGGACGTAGCGGTCGGTGAGCGTCGCGATGCCGCACATGCGTTGCAGGAAGTTCAGCGCCGTTCGCTCCCCGGTGATCAGGCTGCGCGCCGAGCCGGACAGGCGCACCAGGACATCGTCGCCGGTCAGCCGGGCGCCGTCGGGGACGAGCGCTTCCACTGTGACCTCGGGGTCGACCTGGGCGAAGACCTCGGCGACCACGGGGAGACCGCCGGCGATGCCGCATTGCCGGGCGCGGATCTCGGCCACGGCCGCCAGGCCTTCGGGAACGCTCCACGCGGTGGTGATGTCCTGGCCCGACTCATCCTCGGCCAGGGCAGCGGCGACGGCGGTTCGCGCCGCCTGTGAGGGGAACTCTGTCATGCTCCGTGGTCTCCAGACCTGTGGTTACGAGCCGAAATTGAGGTGTCTCGCGCGCGAACCGCTGTCAGAACCGGTTGCGCTGGCTGTCTCCGGCATCCTCGGCGGCAGTGGGCGGGGCGTCGGCAAGCTCGGCAGCCCACCGCAGCGACCACTCGATGACCGGACCGAGGGCCTCGCGGGCGTCGTGGCCGAGCGGGGTGAGGGTGTAGCTGCCGTCGCGCAGCACCTCGGCGAGCCGAGCCTCTTGGAGCTCTGTGAGCCGTTGCCGCAGGACGCTTGACGACATGCCGTCGCAGCGCCGCTGCAGCAGCCGGAAACCGAGCGGTTCGTTCCCCAGCTCCCAGATGATGCGCAGAGTCCAGCGGCGCCCGAACAGGTCCAGTGCCGCCATCAACGATCGGCCCGTGGTGGAACCGCGGACTGGCCGGCCCGGCATGGGCGTCGGCGACGCGTTCATGACTCTCCGTCAACTTTGCGCTTCGGATTCCGAAGCGGCAGTATCGCACATCGCGGCAGTGCTTCGGAATCCGAAGCACTCATCCCAACACTGGAGGTTCCATGCCCAAGGGCTACTGGGTCAGCGTCTACCCCACCATCGATGACCCCGCGAAGCTTGATGTCTACAACGAACTGGCAGGTCTAGCTGTCGCGGCCGCGGGCGGGCGGGTGCTCGCCAGCGTCGGCAGTCGGGTCGACGCACACGAAGCCGGAATCGCCGAGCGCGTCGTCCTGATCGAGTTCGACAGCTTCGAACAGGCGGTCGCCGCACGCGCGAGCGCGGCCTACCAGGAGGCGCTGGCCGAACTCCCCGACGGCTTCGAGCGCGACTTCCGCATCATCGAAGGCCTCGACTGACCGAGGTCCAGTCGGAACTTCACTGAAGCTTCAATGACTCGAGGCCCGGAGCGCTTGGCGCTCCGGGCCTCGTACGTCCTCCCCGACGCGATTACTCCGCGGTGCCCGGTACCTCCCCGCCGAGCGGGAAGCACTCGACCTGACCCTGGGCGCGGTCGTCCACGACCTCTGGCGCGCCACCCGCGACGAGACCGGCGCCCCGGTCGAAGCGCTCCGCGTCCTCCTGGCCGCCGACGCCGTGACGCTTCACTACGACCGGCTCCCCAACGGCCCCTGATCGCTACCGCAGATAACCGCTTATTATCTGCGGTAGGCCTCGGAGCGACCTGCGGCGCGGTCCGCCGTCGGAAGGTTGATTTTGACGGTCCGGCTCGGCCCCACCCGGACGGCTTGAGTTGGCCCGGGCGCGGAGATTGATCGAAGCCTGTGACGGCTTGAACTAGCCCCACTGGGCCTTTGGTGGACGGATCAACTCTCCGTAGTGGAGAGGCCTTTTGTGGCCCGGTCCCGTGTGGAGCTGTTCGAGGCGATTCGTCGAGATCACCGGCGGCGCCAGTGTGACCGGCTCGGCCCGCCTGCTCCTCCGGCAGTAGGCGTTCGGTGCGCTGCTGTTCTCATTCCGGTGCGGGCCTGTGCGTGCGCGGCTGGCACCCACCCCGCATCGCGCCAACCAGCTCAGGATGACCAGCGTGTTGATCCATGACTGGTGTGGGTACTCCGCAACGAGGACCAGTCGCATCTCGGTAATCGCCATTGACGCACTCCAGCCGCGCCCCGTCGCGGACTTTTGGGCCGCCGTACTCGGATGGCGGATCGTCGAGGAGAGCACGGACGGCAGCATCAGCATCGCCCCGGCGGACAACGTCTGGCCCGCCACCGATGTGCTGCGCGTGCCGGAGCACAAGACTGTCAAGAACCGCTTGCACCTCGACCTGCGCGCCGACGGCAGCACGGCCGCTGCGGAGGTCGACCGGCTACTGGCACTCGGCGCGCGGCACGTCAATGTCGGCCAAGGACCGGGCGCCACCTGGACCGTGTTGGCCGATCCCGAGGGAAACGAATTCTGTGTCCTGTCCCGATCGGTCCAGGACGTGACCGGCACAGGACATGACCGACCGGAACAAGACGGAACCGACTCTCTATAGGACAGTCGGCGAGCGCCCGGGTTTGCCAAGCCCACCACGATCACCTGTACACAGATCCGCCAACTCGTCGACCGCCTGATCGACGCGGGCAGTGGCTGCCCGGAGATTTCGACATCCTGATCGTGCTCGACGCCGACTACGAGGCACCGCGCATCGCCTGGCTGCTGCGTGACCTGCCGGTCGAGATCCTCGGCCGAATGCGCTCCGAGCGGTGCCGCGGCGGTGACGGCGAATGCGTGAGCCCCACAACTATTTCTACCACCACCGCTGCGGCCCAGGTGCGGCTTTCAAGTCCGATCCCGCACGGGTTCTGCGTACAGGCGAGGCCCTGCCCGTTCATTCGGCGACGCGCCAGAGTTCCTTGTAGCGCGCGGTGTCGAGCGGCTCGCCCGGCAACGGGTCCTGATCAGGTTGCGGTCGCAGCCCAGCCAGCGTGATCGTGAGCAGCCGCTGCCGCATGAGGTCGTCCTCCTGTCGCGTTAGCCAGGCGTTCTGCCGGCCGAGCTGAGTCAGCAGGGACCAGACATCGGCTGCGGTGACGTCCTGGCGGACGGCTCCGGCGAGCTGGCTTCGGGTCACCAGCCGGCCGGTCAGTTCCAGGGCCCGACCGTGCAGGTCGCACATCTCCGGGGTGGCCGGGACGTTGTCGGTGACTGGGGTGAGGGATCCGATGCCGTAGCTCACGCAGCGACGCACATATCCGGCGAAGCAGCCAGCGCGTTCCTCATCGGCTTCGACGCCATGATGGTGGTGCCGCTCATTCCGGAGATTGCGAGATCCGCCGAGCTGGACCCTCGCTCCGGTGGCTTGCTGGTGACGATGTATGCCCTGCTGTTCGCCGTCTCCGCGCCACTGTTCGGCGCCATGTCGGACCGCTGGGGCCGCCGGATAGTGCTGGTGTCCGGCCTGGCAACGTTCATCCTGGGCAACATCCTCACCGCAGTCGGCTCCACCTTCGCGTTCCTGTTGGCCGTGCGTGCGGTGTCCGGCGCGGGAGCCGGGATGATCATGCCATCCGTCTATGCGATGGTCTCGGACACTCACGGATTCCAGGAGCGCGGCAGGGCCATCGGCAAGGTCGTCGCCGGCCTTCTCAGCGCCTCGGTGCTGGGCGCCCCGCTCGCGTCGTACCTGGCCCACCTGACGAACTGGCGGGCGGCGTTCTTCCTCATCGCCAGCGCCACGGCGGTGGTGCTTCTCTCAGCCTTGGCGATGTTGCCGGTGATGGCCTCGCCGTTGCGCGAGCAGCGGGTGGCCACCGGAGTCATGGGCGTCTACCTGGGTGTCCTGCGCGGCGCCGTGCGGACCCCGGCGGTGCTGTTTGTGCTAGCCGCCACCCTGCTGTGGAGCGCTGGGCTGTACGGCATGTTCACCAACATCGGAGTGTTTTTCGCAGAGCGCTTCGGCTTCGACGAGGCGGACACCGGCCTGGCGATCATGGGTTCGGGCGCGGGAAGCATGGCGGGCGCTCTGTTCGGCGGCCGCCTCGCGGATCGGTTCGGCAAACGGCGGGTGATGGTCGTCGCGGCCCTGGTGGCCGCCGGCGGGGTGCTCTCCGTGACATTGCTCGGCGACCGAGTGGCGCCCGTCCTCGTTGCCTACATCCTCTGGGGCACGGCAGTCGGCGTGGGGCAGCCCTGCCTGACATCGCTGGTCAGTGAGCTCCAACCGGAGATCCGGGGAACCGCCTTGGCCCTCAACGGCTCCGCGCAGTACAGCGGCATGACGCTGGCCACTACGGTGGCGGCCGCGCTGCTCACCGAGCGAGTGAGCTGGATAGTGATCAGTGGGACCTGCGCCGCCTGTGCCCTGTCCGTGCTGCCTCTGCTGCGGCAAGTGCGGGTCGACGCCGCCTCGGTGTCGCCGGTCGGTCAGGCGATGTCACGTTGAGCCTCGATCGTGGAACGGCCAAAGCGCTCATCGAAGACTTCGTCTGCCTGATGGCGTTGTCTCGTTCGCTGAAGCGGAGAATCACATTAGACGGCGATCACACCGGACCAGGAGCCGCCCAGTGAACAGACTCACCCGAACCGCCGTCGCCCTCGCCGCCACCGCCGTGGCCGTCACGGGAAGCCTCGTACTCCCCGCCGCAGCAGCCGCCGCAGCTCCTCCGCAGGCGTGCGCGGACAGGGGCTTCACCAACGGCCGCAACGTAAAGACCAGCAACCATTTCAACGGCGGCGGCGCTTATGTCGACGCAATCCTGTGCTGGAAGTCGATGGGCAACGGCTACTACTACACGTGGACCCACTACTACGTCGAGGACACCCTCGCCGACGGCGCCGGTGCCACCCCGCGGCTGGAGTGGACGGGCACCGACGGCAAGATCCACTACAAGGTCCCACCCACCGACAAGCGGGACTGGGTCTACGACGGGACAGAAGGAAGAAACGGCGTTCGGGGTTACATGCGCGCCGACCACATCAAGGGCCTGTTCATCCGCGCCTGCCTGACCAACACCAACAGCCCCGCCCACCACTGCGGCGAGCCGATGTGACCGCCCGTGGGCGTGCGGAACAGGCTGTCCCGCACGCCCACGGCGACCGAGGACGCCGCGTCACGCCCGGACCCCCTCCCAGGTACGTCGCGAACACCCGCCTGGTAGCCAGCCGCGTCGGAATAGTCGCCAGCAGCACGTCCGGCGCATGTATCCGCGCCGGACCCGCGTGGCCGTCCGCACGCAGGCCCCCGGCGACGCGCATCCGCACACCGAAGATCAGCGCCCGCCATTAACCGCACTCAGCCGGTTACCCGGAAAGCCTCATTGAGTTCTGCAAGATCTCGCCGGCGCCCGAACTCAGCGAGATCTGGCCCCGGAACTCAACTCGCCAACAAAACCATCCGTTTCCTGGGCCAGAACGAGAAGCTCGCCCTGCAGCTCGCCACTGTCCGTTGCCAGTGAAGTCTGTCCGTTGTCATTCCACCATGTTCCGAGCGTGGTCCTTGCCACCGAAGTCTGTCCGCCAGGGCCGCGGTAGACCCTGACGCGTATGCGCGCAACGCCTCCGAGTCGGTATGAGTGGCATGCGGTCGCTCCGGAAGACGTACGGACGTAGCCGACGAGCGGCCACGACCCGCCCGATGGAACGTGACATCCTGTGCTGGTGATCAGCACGATGACGAAGCAGCACCTCGACGCTTGCGTCTCGCTGTACGTGGAAACGTTTAACGCGCCGCCGTGGAACGAGTCTTGGCCTCGATCCGTCAGAGGTTTTGATCCCTCGTCGTCCGTTTCGGTATGACCTTTTTGTCCGCTAAAGGTGGGTGCCGGGTTGCCGCGTGTCGCTGCGGACGCGCTGGGTCTCCGGGACCGGTGCGGCCTTTCTGCTGGTAGGGGCGGTCGGCCGGGGTCAGGTGGTCAGGGACAGGCGGGTGAGGTGTTGCCAGCAGGTCAGGAAGGCGTCGGCCCAGGGCCAGGTGTCGGGAATGGACAGGACCCGGCGGCGGGCGTGGGTGGCGAGTTTCGCGGGCAGGTGCCGCAGCCGGTAGCGCAGGGTGTCGCGTGGGCGTGGGCGAGGCCGATCTGGTCGTGCAGGCCGAGTAACCGCAGCCAGCAGGTCAGGTCGGCGGCGATGTTCGCGGCCAGGGCCCAGCCGCGGTTAACGGTCCAGGCCTGCGACGGCAGGTTGCGCAGGCCCATCGCCTTGCCGTGCCGGACCTGGTCCTCCACACCGGCGTGAGCGCGATGGAGCGCATCGAGCCATTGCGGCTGATGTGAGCCCGCAACGCCGTGACCACGGGTGATGTTGGTGGCCACGATCTGATAGCGCCAGCCGGTGGCCCGTTCCAGGGCGGTGAGCTGTTTGGCGTGCCGGGCGGACGGCCTGGTCCGGCGCACGATCAGCCGCAGCCCGGTCATCCAGTTGCCGGTCCGCTGGTTGAGGCCGGTCAGTTCGGCGACCTGCGCAGTGTCGGTGGCGGTGCCGTCCTGCCGCAGACCGTCGGTCCAGGCATGTTCGGGCAGGCCGGCGATCGCCGTCTCGTCGATGGCGGTGATCGTCCAGCCGACGGTGAACTTCACGCTGCGGACCCTGCAACCCACAGTGCACCTGGACGCGGCCAGCCCGCTGGCCCTGGCGAGTCATGGCAGCACGGCTGCGGCCATGCTCGGCGTCGCGGAGGCGATCATGTTGGCGACCGCGCCCGGCGCGGTCATCCTCGCCGACGATTTCGGGGACCAGCTCGACACCGCCAACGCCGAGCACCTCGCCGCCCGGCTCCGGGCCAGCGCCGGACAGCTGTGGCTGTCAACGCGCCGGCCCGAGGTCGCCCGGGCATTTGAGCCGGAAGAACTCGTTCGGCTCACCCGCCGCGGCGGCGTCCGGGCCTGGCACCGTTTGGAACGACCGGCGGATCGGCGGGCTATCAGAGCGATGCGGCAGCTCCACACCCAGCTGCTGCCGGCGTTGACCTCCCCGACGGTCGCGATCACTGAAGGGCCGCACGACCTCGTGGTCTACGGGACAGTGGATCGGCAGCGGCTTCCCGGTGCTGCGCCGCTGTCGGCGGTGGGGGTGCGGCTCGTTGCGGCCGGCACCGGCCAGGACGGTGGCATCGGCGAGATCCCGGTCGTCGCCGACCTGGCCCGCAGCCTGGGCTTTCGCGTCATCGCGCTGATCGACCGTGACAAGGCCGAAGAGCAGACCATCAAGCAGCTCGAAGCGAGCTGTCATGTGGTGGTGCGGCTGCCACCGAAGACCGCCATCGAGGGCGCGCTGCTGGCCGGCGCCGACATCGCCGCGATCCGGGCGGCGAGCGCCACCCTCACGGCCTTCCTCAACCAGGACCCAGCCGAAGGCGTGCCGGATACCAAGGTCGTCGACGCCGTGAAGCACTCGCTGCACAAGAAGTCGTTGCACGAACCGTTCCTCGACGCGCTCGTCGAGGAAACGCAGACTCCTCCGCCGATGATCGTGGACGTCCTCGACCACGTCGCCACCGCGGCATCCACCTCCTACAGCGGTCCCGCGATCATCGACATCCCGGCCGTGGCACCGCCCGGCGTGGCAGTCCCGTCGTGACGTACAAGCCGAGTGACGAGCAGCCGGCGGTGATCGACAGCACCGCGCCGGTCACCGTGGTGCTCGCCGGCGCTGGCACCGGCAAGACCAGCACCGCCGCAGCCGCTGCCGGGGTCTTCCTGCAGCGTGCCGACGCTCAGCGGGCGATCTCCCGCCGCGAGGCCGTCGTTACCGGGCGGCGGACCCGCCTCCCGGCGCAGGCCGAGTGCTGTTCCTGTCGTTCTCCCGCACCGCCGTGGCGCAGGTGATCAACCGCGCCGGCGGAGTCATCAGCCCGTACCTGCAGCGCATCGACGTCTCGACGTTCCACGGATTCGCCTGGCGGGTCATCAACGCCTTCGACCAGTACCACGGCTACCCAGCACCACAGCAGATCCGTCGGCGGCGTCCTGGGTGATGACGGTCAGGCCGGTGTTGCGTTTGCGGCCGGCCCAAGACCGAGTTCCAGTTCCTAAGCCGCTGGACATCTCGAGCGACCAGACCACCTGGGACTGGGGCAGCACGATCGGCCACCTCGGCGCCGGAGATCAGATAGCAGGACTGGCGCACCTGCGACGCACCGGCCGGCTGGGGGCCGGGCAACTCTGCGCCCTCGTCGGCGCCGGTGGCGGTTTCTCCTGGTCTGTGGCGGTGCTGGAGGTCTCGGAGGAGGCATCCGCCTCGTCGGAGTGAGGACCCGTCGGCGGAGGTCGCTGCGATCATGTCACCGCGCCGGTGGAGCAGTCGGAGGTCCCACGGGCACCGGATGTCGGACGCAGTCGGTACCGTCGGGTTGCCATGGACTCCACCACGCCGCCGACGCTCCTGGGCCGCGGTCACCCGGCCGGGTCGCTGCGGGCCAGAATCGCCGGCGCCATGCGGGGGCGTGGTGGGCTGGTGCTGGTCACCGGCGAGGCGGGTATCGGCAAGACGACGCTGGTGAC
Organism: Micromonospora sp. KC723; assembly: GCF_004348595.1. Classification (GTDB taxonomy): domain Bacteria; phylum Actinomycetota; class Actinomycetes; order Mycobacteriales; family Micromonosporaceae; genus Micromonospora. Next base: position 30,023 of record NZ_SMKD01000042.1, on the reverse strand, counting down.
GCGTGCGGCGGAGGAAGCCCGCCAGCACGGCTCCTTGGTGCTGACCGGATGGTGTTCCGAAGGCGACAGCACCCCCGGCTACTGGCCGTGGGTGCAGGTGCTGCGAGGCCTGCGCCGCGCCGTGGGCGACGACGAGTGGGCGACGCTGCGCCAGGCGGGCGGCGCAAGCCTGGGAGCATTGCTCGGCGAGGGCATCGGCAGCGAGACGGTCGAGCCCTTCGCCCTGTACGACGCGGTGACCAACGCGTTGATCTCTGCGGCCGAACGGCGTCCTCTCATCGTGATCCTCGACGACCTGCACTGGGCCGACGCCGCATCGCTGCGCCTGCTGGAGTTTGCTATGCGGCAGTCGTGGCTGCAACCGCTGCTGCTGATGGGCACCTATCGCGACGTGGAGGTGGAGGCGACACCCCATCCGCTGCAGTCGCTTCTAGGTGCCCTGTCCGCCAAAGCCACGATGATCACGTTGACCGGGTTGGACCGCACCGAGGTCGGCGAGCTCATGGCCCGCACGGCGGGCCGGGAACCCGAGCCGGAGCTGGTGGACACCGTCTTCCGACGTACCGGAGGTAATCCCTTCTTCGTCGAGCAGACCGCCCGACTCTGGTGCAGCGTCGGATCGGTGACCACCGTGGCCCCCCAGGTCACCGACGCGGTCCGGGCCCGGCTGTCGTTGCTTCCCCCACCGGTCACGCACCTGCTGACCGCCGCCGCGGTGCTCGGACGGCGGTTCCACCGCCAGCTTCTCGCCGGCGCCGCCGGCATGCCGGCCGCCGAGGTCGACCGGCTGCTCGACCAGGCCGTGCTGGCCCGGCTCGTCGTCGCCCAGGGTGCGGGCGAGTTCGCGTTCACCCACGACCTGGTACGGGAGGCATTGCACGACGCCCTGCCCCCGGCGGAGCTGCGTCGCATGCACGCCGAGGTCGTCAAGGCACTGGACCGCCCGGGGGATGACGACCGTGCCCGTGCCGCGGAACTGGCCCGGCATGCCTACCTCGCCGGTGACGCGTTCGACCGATCCAGGACGTTGGAGTTGCTGCTTGCCGCGGCGCGCCAGGCGGGCACCTGGCTGGCCATCGAGGAGGCCGTCGGGCACTATCGCCGTGCCCTCGAGCTGGTCGACGGCGGTGACGAGCGCCGCCGGGCGGTCGTCCGGTTAGACCTGGCCCAGGAACTGCACCGTCTCGGCGAGCGCGAGGAGGCGTGGGACATCTTCCGGCAGGTCGCCGCGGCTGCACGCGGCGGGCAGGATCTGGAGCTGCTCGCCCGCACCGCGCTCGTGCTGCACGGCATCGGCATGCAGAGCGGCGACCAGCCTTCGCTGACCCTGGACCTGCTCACCGAGGCCCACGCCGGGCTGGCCGACGGCGCGGAACCGCTGGCGGACGCATCACCGGATCAGCTCGCCCGGCAGCTCACCGCACTGGCCCGACGTGAGGAGGACGACGAGGCGCTGGCGTTCGGCCTGTGGGCGTGGCACGACGCGATCGGGCCTCGGCTCGGCGCCCGAAAGACTGAGTCTCATCGACGAACTGGTGACCGTGGCCCGCCGCCGCAGGGACCGGGAGTTGGAATACTTCGCGGCCTCGCTGCGCTGGGTGGCCTGGTTGGAGCAGGGCGATTCCGGCTACCTGGACCACTATCGGGCGTTCGTGGCGATGGCCGAGCGAGAGCCGCTCGCCCGCTACACCAACGCCTCCTACATCGACCGCAGCATCGTCAGTACCCACACCGGGCGGTTCGACGAAGCCGAGGCGTTCCTGGATCAGGCGTTGCGCTCGGCCGAAGCGGAGGTGAACCTCGACGTGCCGTACGTGGGCGAGCATCTGCGCTGGTCCCTCTGGCTGCTCCAGGGTCAGTTCGGGCAGCTCGACGCGCTGCACGACAGCCTGCACCGGAAGGGCCACCCGTACCCCGACCTGCTGCAGGCGGTGTCCGCAGTACAACAGGGCGATCCGGGTCCCGCCCTCCGGTACCTCGCGCGTACCGAGGGCGAGGAGCACAACGTGCCCCGCACCGCCGAGCCACTGCGGCTGCGTCTGTTGGCCCATGCCGCCGCGCTCTCGCAGGACCCCCTGTTGTGCGAGCAGGCTCGCGCGGCTCTCGCACCGTTCCCCGGCCAGTGGCTTGTCTCGCTGTACGGATCCGACATCAGCGGTCCTGTCGACCTCTGGCTCGGCATGGTGCATGCGGCGCAGCAGCGATGGTCGGCGGCGGTCGACATGCTGACCTCGGCGTACCGCTCCGCCGACCGGCTACAGGCGCGGCCCTGGTCCATCATGGCGCGCGCGCAGTTGGGACAGGCGCTGCTGGCCCGCGGCGACCCGTCGGATGTCGCCGCCGCTCGGCGGCTGCTCGACGAGGTCGCGGCCGACGCGGCCGCCATCGGCATGCGGCACGTGGTGCACCAGGCGCAGCAGCACGAGCAACGCGTTCCCGCATGTCCAGCGGGTGAGTTCCGCCGTCACGGGTCGGTGTGGAAGCTGGGATTCGACGGCCGTACGGTGCAGCTCAACGACGCCAAGGGCCTGCGCGACCTGCACTATCTGATCAGCCGACCGGGCGTCGACGTGCCGGCCGTGCAGCTGCTCAGTCCGGACGGCGGCGAGGTGGTCCTGGCCGCTCGTAGCCTCGGCGGCGATCCCGTGCTGGACGAGACCGCCAAATTGCAGTACAAGCGGCGCCTGTCCCAGCTCGAGGAGCAGATCGAGCATGCGCTCGAGCGACACGACGACCGGCGGGCCGCTCAGCTCGACGAGGAGCGTGAGACCCTGCTGCGGCATCTGCAGGACGCGGCGGCCCTGGGTGGGCGTAGCCGCCGGCTCGGCAGCGAGGTCGAACGCGCACGCAAGGCGGTAACGGCCCGCATTCATGACGTGCTCCGCAAGCTGGACAGCCGCCATCCCGCGCTGGCCGCGCACCTGCGGTCCACCGTGTCGACCGGGACGACCTGCCGCTACCTGACGGACAACGAGGTGCGTTGGCAGCTGTGACCGTGCCGGTTCGCGGGTCGGATCGGCAGCGAGCCCTGGCCTCCACGACCTGGCGTCCGGTGGCCGGCACGGACAACTCGCAGCTTCGGCCCGGTCATCGCCGCGCAGCGGGTCGCCAGGCGCTCGCCTAGCGACCATCTAGCACCTTTCTGGCGCCTCAAGGGTGTGACCGGAAAGGAGGACTGGATGCGAGCCACCGTCCAAGCGTCACCCCTGCGGGTTGCCGTGATCGTCGGCAGCACACGCGAAGGGCGCGTGGGCGACACCGTCGGCGACTGGTTCGCGCGCCAGGCACGCGAGCGCCAGAGCCTTCAGGTGGACGTCGTGGACCTGCTGGACTTCGCCCTCCCCGCCCAGCTACCGAGCCGGCCGACGGCCACCATGGTCGCCTTCGCCGATCGGATCCGGTTGGCCGAGGCCTTCGTGGTGGTCACGCCGGAGTACAACCGGAGCTTTCCCGCTTCGCTGAAGCAGGCACTGGACTGCGCCTACGACGAATGGCGGACGAAGCCGGCCGGCTTCGTCTCCTACGGATGCCACTCGGAAGGGGTCTACGCGGTCGAACAGCTGCGCGCCATCTTCGTCGAGCTCCACGTCGTGACGATGCGCAACGGCGTCGGCGTCGACCTTCTCGACGCGCAGTCCTTCGACACCGACCGCCGTCGCCAAGCGGCGAGAACGATGCTCGACCAGCTCACGTGGTGGGGCCTGGCACTACGCGACGCACGCGCCGCGCGCCCCTACGTCTCATGAACCCCTGACCGAACGGAGCTCTCATCCATGGCCGGTACCTCCACCGCCCCGGCGATCGAAGCGTCGGGCCTCATCAAGCTTTTCGGCAAGAACCGCGCGGTCGACGGGCTGGACCTGCGGGTGCCGGCCGGGACCGTCTACGGCGTGCTCGGCCCGAACGGCGCCGGCAAGACCACCACGGTACGCATGCTGGCCACTCTCACGCGGCCCAACGGCGGGCAGGCGACCGTCTTCGGACAGGACGTGGTGCGCGAGGCCGACGCGGTGCGCAGCCGGGTGAGCCTGACGGGTCAGTACGCCTCTGTCGACGAGGACCTCACCGGGCAGGAGAACCTGGTGCTGCTCGCCCGCCTCCTCGGGCACCGCAAGAGCGCCGCGCGCGCCCGCGCCGACGAACTGCTCGAGGCCTTCGGGCTGACCGAGGCGGCCGGACGCCAGGTCAAGAACTACTCCGGCGGCATGCGCCGGCGCCTCGACATCGGCGCAAGCATCCTCAATACCCCCGACCTGCTGTTCCTCGACGAGCCGACCACCGGCCTAGATCCACGTAGCCGCAACCAGGTCTGGGACATCGTGCGAACCATCGTGGCCCACGGCACGACGGTGCTGCTGACCACGCAGTACCTCGACGAGGCGGACCGGCTGGCCGACCGCATCGCGGTGATCGACCACGGCCGCGTCATCGCCGAGGGCACGCCTGGAGAGCTGAAGTCGTCGGTCGGCGCGGGCACGGTGCACCTTCGCCTGCGCGATCCGGACCAGCGCGCCAAGGCGCGTCATGTCCTCACGTCCATGCTGGGCGCGGCGGTCCATCCGGAGTCGGATCCCACCACATTGGTCGCGCGGATCACGGTCGCCGGAGACGACGCCGCCACGGAACAGGCGGCCCGGGTCCTGGGCGAGCTGGCCGTCGCCGGCATCACCGTCGACAACTTCTCCGTCGGTCAGCCCAGCCTGGACGAGGTGTTCCTCGCTCTGACCGACCGTACGACCGGAACCCAGGAGGTGGCCGCATGACGACCCTGTCCCCCGCCGGCACCGACTCGCCGTCGGTGTTCAGCCCCACGCCCGAGACGATGGGCGCACTGCTGGCCCGCACCGACCGGCCCCGGCGCCCCAGCGCGCTTGCCGCGTCCGCCGCGTTCTGCTGGCGGGCCATGCTGAAGATCAAGCACGTGCCCGAGCAGATGTTCGACGTCACCGTCTTCCCGATCATCATCACGCTCATGTTCACGTACCTGTTCGGCGGCGCCCTGGCCGGATCGGCACGGGAGTATCTGCAGTACCTGCTGCCCGGAATCACCGTGACAAGCGTTCTGCTGATCACCATGTACACGGGCATGGGCGTCAACGCCGATGTCGCGAAGGGCGTGTTCGACCGGTTCCGCACACTGCCGATCTGGCGACCGGCCGCGCTGGTCGGTGCCCTGCTCGGTGACGTGCTGCGCTACCTGCTCGCGGCGACGGTCATCACCCTCGTCGGCGTCGCGCTGGGCTACCGTCCGGCCGGGGGCTTCGTCGGAGTCGTGGCCGCCATCGGTCTGATCATCGCCTTCGCCTTCGCCTTCTCCTGGATCTGGATCATGTTCGGCCTGCTGCTGCGATCCGAGAAGTCGGTGATGGGCATCAGCATGCCGGTGCTCTTCCCGCTGACGTTCCTGAGCAACGTCTTCGTGGACCCGAAGACCATGCCGGGTTGGCTGCAGGCATTCGTCGAGGTCAACCCGATCACCCACCTCGTCACCGCCGCGCGCGGGCTCATGGCGGGCAACGGGGACATCACCGAGATCACGTGGGTGCTCGGGTCCTGCGCGGTGTTGCTGGTCGTCTTCGGAACCTTGTCGATGCGGCTGTACAACCGGAAGTGACCCGGGCGGCCCAGGCCGAGCTACCGGCGGCACCCGTCCGCGGCACCCGTCCGCGGCACCCACGGATCCCCCGAACCGCGCCAGCCGGGCACCCCCGCACCGGCTGTGCTGACCCATCCAGGCGCTGGAACGAGGCCACCGTCCTCGGCGCCGCAACCCGAAGGAGAGCAATGACAATTCTCGTGACCGGAGCCACCGGCAATGTGGGCCGTCCCCTCGTCGAGCAGTTCCTCGCTGCCGGACACCGGGTTCGTGCGCTGACCCGCAATCCGCAGAAGGCGAACCTGCCCGCCGAGGCCGAGGTGGTTGCCGGCGACCTCGCCGACACCGCCAGCCTGGCCGAGGCGTTCGCGGGCGTCACCGCGGCGCATCTGATCACGTTCGCCGGGTACTCGCCGTTGGCCAACGGCGCGGACATCGTCGCGGCCGCGGAGAAGGCCGGGGTGCGCAAGGTGACGGTGCTCAAGGGCGACATGTCCAAGAGCCACCTGGAGGAAGCGATCGAGGCCAGCGGCCTGGAGTGGACCTTCATGTCGCCCGTGGAGTTCATGTCCAACGCCCTGGAGTGGACAGAGTCGGTGCGTACCGAAGGTGTCGTGCGCGAGGGGTTCCCCCACGCCAAGAGCGCCATGGTCCATGAGGCGGACATCGCCTCGGTAGCCGCGACTGCGCTGACCACTGACGGACACGCCAGCAAGGAGTACTGGCTGACGGGGCCGGAAGCCCTCACGCCGCCGGAGAAGGTGCGCGTCATCAGCGAGGTTCTCGGCCAGGAAGTGCGCTACGTCGAGCTGAGCCAGGACGAGATCATCGCTCAGTGGCGCGGTGAGGGCTACTCCGAGGAGGACATCCAGTACTTCGTGACGATGCGGACCAACCCGCCGGAGGCCGGCTACACCGTGCTGCCCACGGTCGAGGAAGTCACCGGCAAGCCGGCGCGGACCTTCGCCCAGTGGGTGCGGGAGCACGCGGACGCGTTCCGCGCCTAGCGCCACACTCCGGGTGAGGTCCGCCGTGTGTCCCCCGTCACAAGGCGGACCTCGCCCACTCCGGCCGGTCGGCCGGAGCAGCAGCGACGCCACCCTCGGCGCCCCGACCGTTTCGTCCGGCCGGAGCGCCGCGCCCTGTCGTCCCTACCGGCCTTGACCGCCATTCGCATGGAAGGCAGAGATCCATTTACGGCAACATCGAGATCCGCGGCGCCCGGGAGAACAACCTCAAGGGCGTTTCGCTGGACATTCCCAAAGGCAAGATCACCGTCTTCACCGGCGTCTCCGGCTCCGGCAAGTCCTCGCTGGCCTTCGGCACCATCGCCGCCGAATCCCAGCGACTGATCAACGACACGTTCCCCGCCTTCTTGCAGGCATACCTGCCGCGCTACCGCCAGCCGGACGCGGACTCCCTGGCGAACCTGTCCGCGGCGATCGTCGTGGACCAGAAGCGGCTCGGCGGCAACTCGCGTTCCACCGTCGGCACGGCCACCGACACCTACAGCCTGTTGCGCGTGCTCTACTCCCGCTGCGGCACTCCGACGGCCGGGGGGCCCAACCTCTTTTCCTTCAATGACCCCCAGGGCATGTGTGGCGAGTGCAACGGCCTCGGCCGCGTCGCCGCGATCGACGTTGACGGGCTCGTCGACCGGGAAAAGTCGCTCAACGAGGGGGCCATTACCTTTCCCACGTTCGCGGTCGACTCGGCCAACTGGGGTTACATCGTCAGCTCCGGCTTCTTCGACAACGACAAGCCGCTGCGCGACTACACCGACGACGAGTGGCACAAGCTGCTGCACCTGACCGACGTCAAAGTGAAGATGAAGCTCGCCGGAAGCACCCTTAACGCCACTTACGAGGGCCTGCTGCCCAAGTTCCGACGTCTGTACGTCGCCAAGGGCTCCGAGAACCTTCAGCCGCACCTGCGGGAGGCGTACGACCGGGCGGTCAGCACCCAAGCCTGCGCCGTGTGCGGCGGCACCCGCCTGTGCCAGGCCGCCCTGGCAAGCCGGATCAACGGCAAGAACATCGCCGACTGCACCGCCATGCAGGCCAGCGATCTCGCTGACTTCGTCCGCGGCATCGAGGCCGCGCAGGTGGCACCGCTGGTGTCCGCGCTCTTGTCGCAACTCGACAACCTTGTGCATATCGGGCTTGGCTACCTCAGCCTCGACCGGGAGACGTCGACGCTGTCGGGCGGGGAGTCGCAGCGGGTGAAGATGGTGCGGCACCTGGGATCGAGCCTGACGGACCTGACCTACGTGTTCGACGAGCCGAGCGTCGGACTGCACCCGCACGATGTACACCGGCTCAACGAACTGCTCGTACGGCTCCGGGACAACGGCAACACCGTGCTCGTGGTGGAGCACAAGCCGGAGGTCATGGCGATCGCCGACCACATCGTCGACATGGGCCCCGGCGCCGGACGCCACGGCGGGCAGGTCGTCTACCAGGGCGATTTCGCCGGGCTGGGCTCGTCCGGCACCCTGACCGGAGACCAACTCCGCCGGAACCAGGACATCAAGACCGAACTGCGCGAGCCGACCGGCAAACTGCGCATCGAGGACGCCGACCTGCACAACCTCCGCAACGTCAGCGTGGACATCCCGACCGGTGTGTTGACCGTCGTCACCGGCGTCGCCGGCTCGGGCAAGAGCTCGCTGATCCAGGGCTGCCTTCCCCGGCAGTGCCCCACAGCAGTGATCATCGACCAGGCCGTCGGGCGCGGCTCCAAGCGATCGAATCCGGCCACCTACACCGGCATGCTCGACCCCATCCGCAAGGCCTTCGCATCGGCGAACAAGGTCAGCGCCGCGCTGTTCAGCGCCAACTCCAAAGGCGCCTGCAAGCAGTGCCAGGGGCTCGGGCTCATCTATACCGACCTCGGGCACCTGGAGTCGGTTGCCAGCCCTTGCGAGGCCTGTGAAGGCAAACGGTTCACCACCGAGGTGCTCGCCCACAAGCTTCGGGGACGCGACATTAGCGAAGTACTGAGCATGTCGATCGCCGAAGCGAGCGAGTTCTTCACCGAGAAGGACATCGTGCGCACCCTGCGGGCCCTCAACGACGTCGGCCTGGGCTACCTGTCCCTCTGGCAACCCCTGAGCACCTTGTCCGGGGGCGAGCGGCAGCGTCTCAAGCTCGCCAGCGAACTGGGCAACACAGGCCAGGTCTACGTGCTCGACGAGCCCACCACCGGGTTGCACATGAACGACGTGGACCAGCTCATCACGTTGCTGGACCGCCTCGTCGACAACGGCAGCACGGTGATCGTCATCGAGCACAACGTGGACGTCATCGCCCGGGCGGACTGGGTCGTCGATCTCGGCCCGGGCGCGGGCCACGACGGCGGTCGCATCGTGTTCGAGGGCACGCCCCGCCAGCTCGCCGACGCATCCGGATCGCTCACGGGTCAGTACCTGGCCAAGCATCGGAGCGACGCGACCAGCAACTAGTCACGCCACGCACGCGCCTCGAGACAACGTGTACGAGCGCCGAGCGGGAGAGTCCCGGGGTTCGGGCCAACCACCGCAGAACGAGCCACCCAACTCGCACCCCCGGCCAGCACCGCGATGTCTTTCTTCATCCGGCCCTCGGCATGCCACAACACGATCCGCGCCCGCGTCCCGACCGCCGCCGTCGACACCTCCGAACTCGTGATCAGCGCACGCAGCTCAGCACTCTGGTCAGCCGTCAAATCCACACTGACAGCCAACCACTTCGCCCTGGCCACGGTCCGGGCCGGCATCATCCTCCACCTGCTGCCGGTCTTCGGCGTGCTGTCGGCGGTGGCGGTCCTGGGCGAGCGGATCGGTGGCTGGCAGTGGTGCGGCGCGGCGCTGATCGTCGCCTCGATCTTCGTCTTCCCGGACGGCGAACCGGAAGACTGACAAGGCGGCCCCGCACCGGCGGGACCGCCTTCTCCAGGGTGAAACTCAGATCCGGGACACCATGCGCTCAGCCGAGCACGTGGTCGTGCCGAGGTTCTTCATGTACCACACGAACTCACGCCCGGACGTGCCGCTCGAGCTGACGTACTGGCGGTAGAACTGGCGGGTGACCTCGACGGAGCACCCGTTCTCCACCGGGCTTAGGGCGATCAGGTGCGTCGCCGTGTCCGGTTCGGCGCCGATCCGCGTACCGGTCGTCGCACCGGCGCCCACGGACTTCGCCGAGTACTGGTACTCGACCTCGGCGAGGCCCATCTGCACGTCGGCACTGCAGGCGATGTTGCCGGTGTTCTGCACCTCGTAGCGCAGGTACACCGGCCGGGCGACGTCACCCTGCCGCACGCGCTGGTACCACGACCGCAGCACCTTGAACCGGCAGGGGTTGGCACTGGTCGCCCCGCTGGGCAGCACGCCGAGCAGCGGCACCTCGGACACCGGGCCGAGCTGGGTGAGCTGGGTCGAGTAGGTCTTGATCTCACCGGGCTCCACACCACCCGTCGACTGCACAGAACTCGCGCTGATCCTCGAAACCAGGATGTTCGTTCCACAGGAGATCGAGCCGATGTTCTTGATCGTGTAGTAGAACTCGCGTTCGCCGGAGCTCAGCCGGTCGTACCACTGGTTGGTCACCTCGAACTCGCAGTCCGCCGAGGTGCTGGCGCCGACCGGCGCCAGCCCGACCCGGTAGACGGCATTCGGCAGGGTGTTGTTCCAGCGTTTGGTCATCGAGGCGCCCGGCGCCATCGTTCCGCTGAACCCCGACCAGGCCAGAGTGGCGTGCGCGGGACTCGTCACGGCGAACGTACTGACCAGTACGAATGCCAGCGTGAGACTGATCGAGCGCAGCAAGCCTTTACGCATAAAAGAACCCTCCATGGACACAATGGGAGATCGGTCGTTCGGAATTGTTCCGCGCAGATTCACGGTCCACATGAGTACCGGCTACTCAATTGTGCGAGCCGGTACTCAAGCCCCTCGGTGCGCCACTAGGATCTGATAGCCCGGTGCCCGCATGATCGCGGGCACCGCCGCGGCGCTGGCCAACCTCATGACGGGGCGCTTTCCCGAGGCGCGCGCGGCGGCCGGCCTGGTCCGGACGTTGTCAGCGCAGGCGGACCGCGGCTCGATCAGCCCGGTGCCGACCGCGTTCCTGTCGACAGCGGCGGTCGCGTACGCCCACCTGTGCCAGGGCGACCTCGAGGACGCCGCGGCCCGGGCCGCGGAAGCCGGCCACCTCTTCACGGGCATGGCGCACCCCAGTGGCCGGCGCTGGACCCTGGCGCTGCAGCTGCTGGCCACCGTCCAGCGCGGACTCATCGACGAGGCCGGCACCCTCGTCACCGCCCTGCGCACCATGCCGGACCTCGGCCAGATCCGCTGCTACGACATCGACGAGGTCGTGGGCCTGGCCTGGTACGAGTTCCTCACCGCCGATCCCGCCGCGGCACAGGACCGGCTGGAGCAGGCCGCCCACGGCTGGCTCGCGGAGCAGTCGGCCGGGCTCGCGTTGCTGGCGGCGTTCGCCCTGTTCCGGCTCCGGTTCGACGACTGCGCCGCCGCCCTCCTCGACAAGATCGAAGTGCCGGCCGACTGGCCGTTCGGCACCACCGTCGCCGCGCTCATCCGGGCCCGCAGTCCGGCCGACTACATCACCGCCGGCGACGCCTTCCGTGCCTACGACATGCGCCTGTACGCCGCCGAGGCGTACCACCTGGCGGCCACCCGCACGCGTCCGCCCGGCCCGAAACGCTCCCGTGCCCTGCACCTGGCCGCGGCGCTCGCGCAGCAGTGCGGTGCCGACACCCCGCTGCTCGGGCGGCTGAACCCCGCGACCGCCCTCACCCGGCGCGAGGAGCAGATCGCCGCCCTCGCCGCCGGCGGAGCCAGCAACCGGGAGATGGCGCAGCACCTCGGCCTCTCCGAACGCACCGTCGAGAACCACCTGCACCGCGCGTTCGCCAAACTCGGGGTCACCAGCCGCCTGGCGCTCGGCCCGCACGTGACCGCGAAGCGGACGGACCCGAGCCACTGACCGCCTGATCAGGCGATCAGGAACAGGGCGTCAACCAGCTCGTTGCCGAACTTGCCCGTCGGGTCGACCTCGCCACGCAGCGCCGCGCAGTCCGTCGCCCGCCGAGTCAGCGCGGTGATCTCCGCGGGCGACATCCCGGTCGCCTTCCCCAGTGCGGGCGCGCACCGAACGGCCGCAGAGCCCCCTACTTTCACCGGGTATGGGCCACGGTCTTCCGCGCCAATGACCTGGCCGCCGCCGGCGGGCACGCCGACGACACCTCCGATGGACAGGAGGCCGAGTGAACTCCGTAGTCTCGTCAGGCACCCGCACAGTCGCTGCCCTCGCCGCACGGCGAGAACGCAGCCAAGCCGCCATCGGGCGGGTCCAGGACACCCTCGCCGCCATGCGCCGCGAGAACGCCCGAGTCACGGTCGCCGCCGTTGCTCGACGCGCCGACGTCTCTCGAACCTTCATCTACGACAACCCGCAGGCCCGTGCCGCGATCGCTGACGCGCTTGCCAACCTCGACCAGCAGCGCACGCAGCTTCGCGGTGCGCCCGACGGTCAGCAGGCCGTGTGGCGAGAACGAGCACTCAACGCCGAAGACGCGCTCACCAAGGCCTACACCGAGATCAGCCGTCAACGGACGCGCATCGGTGAGCTCCTCGGCCAGGTCCGCGACCTACAGGCCGAGTGGGACAACGAGACCACCGCGCGGATCACCACCGAGAACACCAGCCTCAAGCAGCGGGTCCGGCAGCTGACCGCCGACAACCGGATGCTCGAGGAACGGCTCGCCGCGGCCCGGTCCACCCTCCGCTTCCAAGACCGGCGCATCCCCGATCTCGAAAGCCGGATCGCCGACCCGGCAACCATGGCGTGACCGACGATGCGTCGACGACGGCGTCACCCCTCCAGCAGGTCACGCACCCGGGCGAACGACTGAGACAGGCTGTCCAGCACCGCCGCGCCCTTGTCCGCGCTGCCCAACGACGGCCGCCCGATGATCCCGGACGACGTGTACGCGCGCATCCCCACCGTGAGCAGATCAGGCCGGTCGTTCGCCAGATGGTCGGCCGTCCGGTATCCCTCTCGCAGTAGCTGCGGCGCCCCATGCAGCAGCAGGGAGACCTCCAGCTCCCCACCATGCATGTCCTCGTGGGAAGTGGTCTCACAGCCCGCCTCGACACGCGCGGCGTTCCAGTCCTCGGCAGCGGGAAACAGCGCCATCCGCCGCCGGATCGTCGTGGCCTGCTGAACAGCATTGCGAAGGCTGTAGTTCCCGCCGTGCCCGTTGACGATCACCAGGTTCTCCACGCCCGACGCCCGCAGGGACTCGTCAACATCCTCGATCACCGCGAGCAACGTGCGGGCACTGATACTCACCGTCCCGGCGAACCCCGCGTGCTCGTGCGAACACGAGATCGTCAGCGGCGGCAGCAACAACACCGGATGATCCTCCGCAACACGCCCGGCAACCAGGCACGCAACGACCGTGTCCGTGATCAAAGGCAGGAACTCGCCGTGCTGCTCAAAGCTGCCCACCGGCAACACCGCCGTCCGAGCAGCCCGGACACGCTCGTCACCAGACGTCGCGATCGGAAGCAGAAAGGTCACCCGGACAGCCTGCCACGAGCAGACGAGGGCCTCGTCCGCGCGTCGCCGCGCGCGAGACCCCGCCGCGTCAGGCAGACGCGAGGGGACGGAACGACCTGCTTGGCTTCACGGCCGACACCAGGCCCAGTGACCTTCGCACCAGCGGCTACGTCCAGTTACCGGCCAACAAGGGCCCGACGTGCGGATCGCGGAAGCGGATGCCTGCGGGCCCACGCGCTCGGGATGGCGATCGGCGCGGCGGCAAGCACCTGGCGGTGCTCCGCGAGGCCGGTCGGCTCGACCGGGCGCGCGACGGCCGTTCGGTCCTCGACCGGCGCGCCCCTCGGGGACGCGCTCGCGACCCTCTCGGCCGGCCGTTCGACTACCGCTTCGACTGCGGCTGAGCGGTCTCGGTGGCATCGCCGGTTGACGTCGCCGGGGGCGAGGAGTCCCAGCTCCTCGCCCCCGGTGTGTTAGGACCCGAATTCCAATGCGCCTGACTCGAGTTCGCGTTGGAAGAACGTTTCTGGGTGCATGAGGCCGCCGGGGGGATCCTCTACGGCCGCGGCTCGTCGCCGGAGTTCCGTGATGTACTTCGTGTCCAGGACGGCGGAGGCGGCGATTTGTTGCCGCAGGATGAGGGCCCGGGGGCCGGTGTAGAGGTAGGCGTCGGCGCCGGGGTAGCCCTTGGCCGCGGGTGGCTGTCCGGGCCGGGACTCGAAGTATGACGCGTCGAGTTGACCCAGCCAGGTTCCCGCGAACGGGACGACCGACGGCACCGGCCAGCGGGCCAGCCGCTTCTCCAGCTTCTCGTTGTCCTTCTGGAAGCCGAAATGCGTGGCGATGGTGTACGTGACGCCGGGATACTGCTGCTCGTACATCGCGACCGCGCTGCCGCCGCCGCGCAGCAGGTGACTGATCCCGAAGAGCATGAGTGCCTTGCGGTCTTTGGCGAGCACCTCAGTCCTCATCAGCGCGGCGATGGTGCGGTCCCGTTCCTCAAAGGGCGCGAGCCCTTCGGGGCTGGTCACCTTGCTCCAGTCGATGGGCGGATCACAGGCCAGCACGCGCAGTTTCTCCGCCGGTGGCAGGCTCTTGTTGACCTCGCGTACGAGCGGGAAGAGCCGTTCGTAGAAGACGGAGAACCCACAGCTCGGCTGGGTGGTGTTGCGCCACACCTGGCGCACCTCGGCCAGCGGCACGTCCTTGCCCGCGATGTAGCGGTCCAGAAGTGGCTGGTAGAGCGAGTTGCCGCACTCGACGGCGATGACGTCGGCCTTGCCGGGGAAGGCGGGGTTGCGGATCAGGTCGAGGAAAATGTCGTTCGGACTAGCCCCGGCCACGACGTCGTAGCGGTCGAACGCGGCGAGGATGGCCTTCTGGGCGTCCTGGGGGCCGGCGCCCGTGGCGGCGGCCGGTGATGACTCGGACGGCATGAGGGCCAGCAGGGCCACGCCGGCAGCTAGGGCCGCGGCGGCGAGGTAGGTGAGTGTGCGCATGGGGCCCCCCTTGGACGGCTTCGCGGTCATGCGACGCGGCGGATGCGGCGGACGGCGAGGTAGAGCAGCAGGGCGGCGATGGCGAGGAAGATGCCGGTCTCGATGCCCTGGAACAGCCAGAACCGGGTTCCGGGCTGGTAGAGCTGCCAGTTGTAGGCACCCGAGGTGATGCCGAGGTCGGCGCCGCATGCGGCGCCGGGTCCGGTGGCGTCGGGCGCACAGGCGATCTGCGCGTTGGCCGTGATCATCTTGCCGGATGCGTCGCGGATGCCGTAGGACAGGATCCAGTCGCCGGCGGCCGGGTTGGTCTGCTCGGTGGCGTCCTTGATCGGGAAGGTCAGGACGCGGGCGGGCAGGTAGTGCGGTCGGGCGAGGGTGGTCAGGGCGATGCGCAGTCCGAGGAACCCGACGAGCGTGGCGGACATCGCCGGTAGCACCTTGGGCCAGATGGTGCCGGCGAGGATGCCGAGCGCGACTGCGAAGATCGTGTAGCCGGTCGGGGCCGTGCCCTGCATGTCGAAGAAGAAGATGTTGAAGCGGCCGTGTTGCCCGGCCTGGCTCATCGGGGTCAGCCACCACGATACGCCGAGTCCGTAGATCACCGAGGCGACGAGCGCGACGGCGCCGGCTATCCCGAACTTGACCAGTGCCCAGCGTCCCCGGCTGACGCCCTGGGTCCAGACCATGCGGTGGGTGCCCTGTTCGATCTCCCGGGCGACCAGCGGCGCTCCCCAGAACAGCCCGACCAGCAGCGGCAGGACGAGGAAGAGCACACCGATCATGGTCATCACGGCGTACTGGCTGTTGAACTGGATGGACGCCTTGCCGCAGGTGTCGGCGTCGGCCGGGATCATCGAGGCGGTGCCCAGCGCGCGGACGCAGTCGTCCAGGCCCAGGTCGGCGAAGGTGTGGCGCATGGCCAGACCGGTGGGGACCATGAACACGGCGAGGAGCGCGAGGCCGATCGCGGTGAACAGTGCTTGCTTGCGGTGCTGCCGCCAGGTGAGCCAGATCATGCCGGCACCTCCCACGCGGCGTGCGGCCGGGCGTCGCCGTCGCCGAGGTAGGCGAGGATGAGGTCTTCCAGAGTCACGTCGTACGCCTTCCATGCCGGATCCCACGGCGGAGCGTTCGTGCGGGCCAGCAGCGTGGACTGCCGATGGGTGTGTTCGGCCCGCACGACCTGCGCGACCTCGGCGGGCAGCGGGCCGCCGTCTCGGGGGCCGACCAGCTGCCGGTGCTCGGCGAGCAGGGTGCTGACGTCGCCGACGAGCTTCACCTGCGAGGCGTGCAGCACGATCAGGTAGTCGCAGGTGCGTTCGAGGTCCGCCAGGATGTGCGAGGACAGCAGCACCGTGGTGCCCGTCTCGGCGACGACGCCCATCAGCGCCTGGAGGAACTCGCGCCGGGCCAGCGGGTCGATGCTGGCGACCGGCTCGTCGAGCAGCAGCAGCCGTGGGCGCTTGGCCATCGCCAGGGCGAGGGCGACCTGGGCCCGCTGACCGCCGGACAGCTTGCCGACCGGCTTGTCGCGCGGGATGCCGATCTGCGCCAGCCGGCGGTGCGCCAGCGCCGTGTCGAAGCGCCGGTTCAACCTGGCGCCCATGGTGAACAGCTCGTCCGCGGTGAAGTCCCGGTACAGCGGTGTGTCCTGGGCCACGAACCCGACCTCGGACAGGACGGCGATGTCGTCGTACGGTGTCCGGCCGAAGACCCGTACGGCGCCGGCGTCCGGCCGCAGCAGGCCGACCGCCAGGTGCAGCAGCGTGCTCTTGCCCGCCCCGTTGGGGCCGACCAGCGCGGCCACCCTTCCGGCCGGAAGGCGCAGCGAGCAGTCCCGCAACGCCCAGGCTCTGCCGTACCTCTTCCCGAGCTGGTCGGTTTCGAGAACGATGTCCATCCGTTGCCCTTCCATCCTGCTGAAGCGGTTTGCAGGTTTCGGTTCTACGTGGACGTCGGTGTCAGGACGGTGCCGCCGAGTGACACCGTTCTGACACCCGCGCGGTGGCATGGTGGGATCATGCGCGTGCTCGTGGTCGAGGATTTCGAGGTGCTGGCCCGTACGGTGGGTGTCGGGTTGCGCCGCGAGGGCATGGCGGTCGACGTGGTCCTCGACGGTGACGCCGCCCTCGATCACCTGGCCGTGACCCGCTACGACGTGGTGGTGCTCGACCGCGACCTGCCGGGTGTGCCGGGCGACGAGGTGTGCCGGCGGATCGTCGACGAGCACTCGGCGACCCGGGTGCTGATGCTGACCGCGGCCTCGTCGGTGAAACAGCGGGTCGACGGCCTGGGCCTCGGCGCCGACGACTACCTGGCCAAGCCCTTCGACTTCGCCGAGCTGGTCGCGCGGGTGCGGGCGCTCGGCCGGCGGCCGGGCACGGCCGTGCCACCGATCCTGGAGTACGGGGAGCTCACGCTCGACCCCGGCCGCCGGGTCGCGACCCGCGAAGGACGCCGGCTGGACCTCAGCCCGAAGGAGTTCGCCGTCCTGGAATGCCTGCTCACCGCGCACGGCCGGCTCGTGTCGGCGGAGGATCTGCTCGAACGGGTCTGGGACGAGGCGGCGGACCCGTTCACCACGGCGGTGAAGACCACCATCCGCAGGCTGCGGACCAAGCTGGGCGACCCTCCGATCATCCACACCGTTCGCGAGGGCGGCTACCGGATCGGCGAACCGTGATGCGCGTCCGGATTCCCCGGCGGAGCCTGCACGTCCAGCTCACGCTGCTCTACGCCGTGCCCTTCCTGATCTCCGGCGTCGTGCTGCTCTCGATCTCGCTGCTGGGCACCAAGCAGGCCATCCCGGCGGGTTCGGCCGCGGACCCCGCCGGCGTCCCCGGCGACGGCGGTCACCTGGACCGGCAGTTCACCACCTCGGCGTGGGCCGTGATCGGCATGGTCATGATCTCCCTGCTGCTCGGCTGGTTCGTCGCCGGCCGATTCCTGCGCCCCCTGCGCACCATCACCGCCACCGCCCGCGAGATCTCCGCCAGCGACCTGCACCGCCGGATCGGCCGAACCGGTCTGCACGACGAGTTCACCGACCTGGCCGAGACGCTCGACGACCTGTTCCAGCGGTTGCAGGCCACGTTCGAGTCACAACAGCACTTCGTCGCCAACGCCTCGCACGAACTGCGTACCCCGCTCACCGCCGAGCGAACGGTACTCCAGGTGGCGCTAGCCGACCCGGACGCCACCGCCGAGACGCTGCGGTCGGCCTGCCACGAGGTCCTCGCGCTCAGCGACCAACAGGAACGCCTCCTCGAGGCGCTGCTCGCCCTGGCGCACGGCGAACAGGGCCTCCACCTGCACACCCCGCTCGACGTCGCCGGCACCGCCGCCGAGGTGGTCGCCGCCCGCCAGCAGGACGCCGCCCGGCGAGGCATCCGGATGCACACCGCCCTCGATCCGGCACCGGCGACCGGCGACCCAGACCTGATCGAGCGCCTGGTCGCCAACCTGGTCGACAACGCCGTGCGGCACAACGCGCCGGGCGGGTGGGTCGAGATCAGCACGACGACCACCGCGACCGGCGGCGCCATCCGGGTCAGCAACTCCGGCCCGGTGGTGCCGCCCGGCGAGGTCGACGCGCTGTTCCAGCCGTTCCGGCAGGTCGGCAACCGCCGGACCAGACACCCCGACGGACACGGGCACGGCCTCGGTCTGGCCATCGTCCGCGCGATCGTTCGGGCGCACGGAGCGACCCTCGATGCCCGGGCCCGGGCCGCCGGTGGTCTCGACATCGAAATCGAGTTTCCCGGATAGATGAGCCGCGGTCAGCCGGCACGCGCCTGGTCGGTGCAAGCCGAGCAAGATCAGGTGCACGCTGATCGGCAGTTCAGGATGCCCGAGCGTCGCGAAGCGCCGACCGCCCGCAGTGAGGGGCGACGCGCGTCTGGCGCGCCCGGTCGGCGGCAGATCAGTACACCTGACCTCCGTCGACGCCCAGCCACGGGTGAGGCAATGCGCCCGGCAGCTATCCGAACGCATTGACATCGGCAGGGTCGCATACCGGCCGTCTCCAGCCGGTGGCGGCGACGGCGATCAGGTTCCTGATCAGAAGGGGGGTGCGTCCTCGCCCATCAGCGCCAGCACGACGCCTCCCTTTCCGCTCTTGAGGCTCTGGACCACGACCTTGCCGGTGCTGCCGTCGGGCAGTTCCAACGTGAAGGTCTTCCCGACCGCGTTCTTGGGGCCGTTGCCGGCGCTGTTGGCGGGTCGGAAGTCACCTGCCCACGGCGGGGTCCCACCCTTGCGGGCGGGCTCGGCGAAGAGCGCGGCGGTGCCGGGGGTCCTGATGCCGTCGGAGGAGAGAAGCACTGAGGCGCTGCGATAGGTAGCCATATACGGCAAGGCTATCCCGGACTGCGCTCGTTCGCGCCACGACAACCGTCCCGTAACGCAAACCGCACGGGGAGCGATCTTGATTTGCTGTCACCCCTGGGTTGACCGTGCGTTGGCCGCGGCCCAAGCTAGACCCCCCTCGTCGAACCGGTCGTCGTACCAAATTCCGAGGCAGCTGCCGTGAAGAAGCCGGGCGGCGGTCCCGATTCGTAAGGTTCTCCCCAGGTGTGGCCGCACACCTCAGCCGGGGGTGTACGCGCCTATGGTCGTTGTCACAACTCCACGGTGATCGTTTGGAAGCAGACTGGCTGCATGTGGACGCAGACACTCATAGCGGTTGGAGTGCTCGGCCTGTTGACCGTGGTGCCGGGGCCGGACATGGCGGTGGTCACCAAGCGCGCGATCGCCTCTGGCAGAGCGGCGGCCCTGCGGACCGCTGCGGGAATCACTACCGGGCTACTCGTGTGGGGCCTGTTCACCGTGGTCGGGCTCGCGGCGATTCTCGCGGCCTCGGCGGAGGCGTACTTCGTTGTCAAGATTCTGGGTGCCGCATACCTGGTTTTCCTCGGGCTGCAGGCCCTGTGGCAGAGCCGCCGCGCCGCGCCGCGGACCGCCGAGTTGAAGGTGGCCGGCTCGGGGCAGGCGTACGTGACGGGCCTGACCACGAACGTTCTCAATCCGAAGATCGCCGTTTTTTACACCGGCATGCTGCCGACCCTGGCGCCGCACGATCTGCCCACGGCGGCCGGCCTGGGCCTGCTGGTCGTGCTGCATGCGACGCTGACTCTGATGTGGCTCGGGTGTTATTCCTACCTCGTCTGCGGGGCGCGCTCAGTCTTCGAACGGCCTCGCGTCCGGCGCCTGCTGGACCGCGTGACGGCTGTGGTGTTGATCGGCTTCGGGATGCGGGTAGCCGCGCAAGCCAACTGACAAGCAACTCGTGGGAGGGACGGACGTGGGCACGGTGCTCGGGACGATCGAGCGGATCTGGCGGTACCCCATCAAGTCCACCGGCGGTGAGCTGTTGAACGAGGCCGCCGTGGATGCCCGGGGCCTCGTCGGCGACCGGCTCTACGCGGTGCGGGACGCCGAGGGCAAATTCGGCTCGGGCAAGAACACGCGCCGGTTCCGACGCATGTCAGGGCTTTTGCAGATACGGTCCCGTTATGCAGGGGGAGCAGCCACGGAGGTGCCCGAGCTGTTGGACCCGGACGGCGAGCCGGTGCCGGACCCGACCTCCTACGTGCGGCACTACCTGGGCCGGGACGATGTCGAGGTGGCCCGCGAGGGCGCGATCTCGCACTTCGACCAGCTTCCCCTCAGCGTCCTGACCACCGCCACCCTCGACTGGGTCCGCGCGGCCGTTCCCGGCGTCCCCGTCGACGAGCGCCGGTTTCGGCCCAACCTGCTGGTGCGGACGCCGCCGGGCACACCTGCCTTCGTCGAAGACGCATGGTTCGGCAGCACCGCCCGGATCGGCGATGACCTGCGGATACGGTTCGAGCGCTCCAGCGAGCGATGCGTGATGACCAACGAGGCCCAGCAGGACCTGCCGCACTCCCCGCTGATCCTGCGAGCCATCGCCCAGGCCCACGACATGAGACTGGACGCCCTGGCCACGGTCACGCAGCCAGGACGGGTACGACTCGGGGACACCGTCGAACTGACCTGACGCACCGTCCGGGATCAGTCCTCGTCATCGGGCCTCCTCGGTCCTAGCCGAGCAAACCGCCGAATGGACCGAACAGCGCCGCTACTGTATGTCGGCCCAGACGTCCTCGCCGAGTACATCTCCGGCACGTCAGCTGAGCCCCGTAGTGCACCCAGACGGTCAGCTCAACGTGATCGAGGGCGACCTCTCCTACCCCAGTTCGCGGCGCCGAGTCCTCACCATGCCTGTGTCTCGCAGGCAGGTTCCGGCAAAGTCGGGTGATGTCGAGTAGTGCCAGCGGGCGGGTGCTGTCGCGGTCGTGGTGGCGGTCAGCCCTACGGGCTCACTCTGTAGTCGCCAGCTTCGACCTGATGCTGGCGGCCTCCGGGTGGTCGATGTCGTCGAAGATGGTTAGCGCAGCCCGCCAGCTCTGCCGGGCCGCCTCGTGGTCGCCCGCCGAGGAGTGGGTGTCGCCAAGCCGGGCCAGGTGGGAGGCCTCGTGGCGGCGGTCGCCCATCTCCCGGCTCTGATCCCGCGCCCGCTGGTAGTAGCTGATCGCCTCCGGATGGCGCCCGAGTTGGTGGTACGCGTGCCCGAGGCTGTCCCAAACGTCGGCCATCGTGGCCCGTTCCCCGAGTTCCTCCAGGATGGGTAGGGCCCGCTCGCAGTACGCGATCGCGGTCTCGTGCTCGCCGACGAGGCTGTGCGTCCACCCGACTCCGTTGTACGCGACTGCCAGCACCCCGCGGTTACCGGAGCGCTCGGCGAACTCGAGCGCCTGCAGCGCGTGGTGCAGCGCGTCGTGATGGTTGCCCTGCTGTTCGGAGAACCACATCAACCCGAGGTGCGTACGCGCGCTGCCGGTGTGGTCGCCGACCGCGGCGTACAGGTCGATGGCCTGGAGGCTGTGCCCTTGGGCCTGATCGCTCCGGCCGAGCATCAAGTGCGCGTAGAGCAGTCTGCGGTGGATGTCGGCTTGGCCGGGCTGGTCCCCGAGTCGCCGCGCGGCACGAAGGGCGGCTTCCTGGACGCTGACTTGGTGATGCCAGTGCCCTCGCCAAAGGAGGAACGTCGCCATCGACCAGCCCAGCTGCTGAATGTGCCGGTCGAACCGTGCGTCGGTGGTGCTGTGCACGACGGCGAGGAGAACGGCCAGTTCCTCGGTCAGCCATTGCCGAGCACCGGTGTTGTCGGTGAACACCTCAACCACGACTCCAGGCGATGGCGGAGCGGGGCTGATCGGGTCGCGAGCTGCCGGCAGCCATTGGTCGGTCGCATGGGCGCTGAGCAGGTAGTAGTCGAGCATCCGCCGCTGGGCGGCGAACCGGTCGTCCTCGCTATCCTCGGCGTACGCGAGCTCAGCTGCGTAGGCTCGGATCAGGTCGTGGAAGGCGTAGCGGCCGGGAGTGTGCTCGGTCAGCAGGTGCGCGGCGCACAGCATGTCCAGCAGGCGGCGGGTCTGTGGAATGGGCAGGCAGGCGAGGCTGGCGGCCGCGGCCGGGCCGATGTCGGGGCCGGGGTGCAACCCGAGTAGCCGTAGCAGCCGGGCCGACTCCGCACCCAGGGCGTGATAGGACCAGGAGAAAACCGCCCGTACGTCGGTCGCCGCGTCCGGTCCGGTGAACGCGTCGAGCGGGTTGCCCGCGTCGGCCAGTTCCGCCGCCAGCGCCGACAGCGGCAGGGTAGGTCGGGTGGCGACCCGGGCGGCGATGATGGCCAGCGCGAGGGGGAGCCCGGCGCAGGCGGTGATGACGGTGTCGACGGCGTCCGGTTCGGCCGCCAGCCGGTCGGGGCCGAGCCGGCGGGCCAGCAGCAGCCGCGCCCGGTCGACGTCGAGTCCATCGAGCCACAACGGCCGGGCGCCCTCCGTGGCAACCAGGCTCGCCAGGTCGCTGCGGCTGGTGACCAGCACCATGCTGCCCGGCGACCCGAGGAGCAGCGGCCGGACCTGCTCGGCGTCGCGCGCGTTGTCCAGCAACAGCAACATTCGGGCGTCGGCCAGCTGGCTGCGGTAGAGCCCCGCCAGAGCCTCTATTGTGGTCGGATGTTTCGCGGGCGAGACGCCGAGCAGCTCGAGCAGCGTACGCAGGGCGGCGTCGGACGGCATCGGCTGACCGCCCGGGTCGAACCCCCGCAGGTTCAGGTACAGCTGTCCGTCCGGGAACCGGCCGCGTACGCGGTGCGCCCAGTGCACAGCCAACGCTGTCTTCCCGATGCCGCCACTGCTGCCGATCGTCGCGATGACCGTCGCCGATCGTGGATCACCGGCGCTATCCAGGATGTCGTCGAGCTGCTTGACGGCGTCGTCCCGGCCGATGAACCCGGCGATGTCGGCGGGCAACTGGGTCGGTGCGCCGATTCTTGGTCCGGTCACCGGCGCAGCCGGGGCCCGCTTCCGCGGAGTCTCCGGCGCGGTCTTTCCGGGGACGAGGTGTGGGTCTTGGTGCAGGATGCGTCGGTGGAGTTCGCGGAGTGCGGGTCCAGGTTCGCTGCCGATGTCGTCAACCAGTCGCTGGCGCAGGGTGCGGTAGTGAGCGAGAGCGTCGGCTTGGCGGCCGGCCGCGTACAGGGCGACCATGAACTGTCCGGCGAGGCGTTCGTCCAGCGGGTGCGCGTTCAACGCTGACGTCACGTCGGCGAGTACGTTCGTGTGGTTTCCGCTGCGGAGCAGGACGTCGTTGCGGTCGAGGATGGCCGCCCAGCGTTCGCGTTCGAGCCCATCGGCGACGGCGTGCAGCCAGTCGCTGTCGACATCGTCGAACGGCGTACCGCGCCAGAGGGCGAGGGCGTCGCGCCACAGTTCGACGGCTTTGGCATCGTCGGCGGCGCGGGCGCGGGCGACCAGGTCCCGGAACTCGTGGATGTCCACGATGACGGGGTCGACGCCGAGCAGGTAGCCCCGACCGCTCCGGACAGGTGCCGGGCCTCCGGCCGCTTCGAGCAGCGTACGCAACCGTGAGAGATAGGTGTGCAGGGTTTGTCTGGCTCGTTGGGGTGGCCGTTCGCCCCACACGCGGTCGATCAACTGATCGACGTTGACTGCGGTCGCGGGCTCGACCAGCAGCGTGGCCAGCACTGTGCGCTGACGGGTCGGTCCCAGTTCGACAGCTCCGTGGATCCCATATGCCACTACCGGTCCCAGAACGCAGAACCGCAAAACGCCCCCCTTCCCACCCGGTACCTCGGGTGGTCGCGTTAACCGTAGGCGATGACTGCCAGGCGCCCTGGCATGCAGGGGCCCGGCAGAGTCGTCAGGTGATGCCGAGCAGTGCCAGGGGGCGGGTGCTGTCGCGGGCGTGGTGTCGGTTGGCGGCGGCAATGTTGGTGGCCCCGGTCAGGCGTAGGTCGCTGATGGCGGCGTTGCGTAGGGCGACCATGATTTGGGGTTTAGATTCAGGCGATCAACGCAACGCTGCTGGTGGATGGGTGGATCGTGGCCCGGATGGGTCGGCCGGAAATGTCGGACGCGATGAAGGAAGACTTGTGGCGGCGCTGGCGTGCCGGTGAGTCCATCAGCGTGATCTCTCGAGGGCTGGGCAAGCCGCCCGGGTCGGTCTTCACGGTGCTGAAGCATCACGGCGGGATCGCACCGGCCGAGCGGGTGCGCCAGGCGGATCGGTTGACTCCCGAAGACCGGGAATCGATCTCTCGTGGTCTCGATGCCGGCGCCTCCGTGCGTTCGATCGCCATGTCCATCGGCCATCCTCCCTCCACGGTGAGCCGGAAGGTCGCCTGCAACGGTGGCCGGCTGAAGTACTGTGCGTTCGCCGCCGAGCAACGCGCCCTGGAACAGGCACGTCGCCCGAAACCGTCCTCCTTGCAGAACAACGCGGTGCTGCGTCAGCTGGTGATAGAGCTGCTGGAGACCGAGTGGTCCCCGGAGCAGATCGTCGGGCATCTGCGGCGGACGCAGCCCGACAACCCACTCATGCGGATCAGCCACGAAAGCATCTACCGCGCGATCTACACGCCCCGGTGGAAGGTGATCCCGCGTGAGCTGTGCGCCAAGCTGCGCACGGGCCGTCCCATCCGCAAGAACAAGAAGAACACGGTCAAGGGCCAGTGGCGTTCCCAGATCACCGGAGCACGGCCGATCGAAGAGCGACCTGCCGCGGCCGACGCGCGGAGCGAGCTCGGCCACCTCGAGGGTGACCTCATCGTCGGAGCCAAGAACAGCCAGGCCGCGACGCTGGTCGACCGCAAGTCGCGCTTACCTGACCATGGTGGCGCTGCCCAGCCGACACACCACAACGGTCATTGCTGCCCTGCAACAGGCGTTCTCACTGATGAATCCCCGCCAGCTCAGCACTCTGACCTGGGACCGCGGCATGGAACTCGTCGGTCATCGATTGCTCACTGAAGCCACCGGAGTCGATGTCTTCTTCGCCGCACCGTGCAGCCCATGACAGCGGGGCACCAACGAGAACACCAACAAGCTGATCCGGCAATACCTACCAAAGGGCACCGATCTCAGCATGCACAGCCAAGCTAATCTCGATGCCCTGGCCGCCCGGCTCGACCGCCTGCACGGTCCGGCCGCGCAACCGGTCTTTAGCAATCTTTTGAGGTGTTCCGGATAGGGGATCAGCAGGCCGGGCCAGGCCCGGTCCAACCCCTCCGGCGGGCTCGACCAGTCAAAGGGCTTTGCCAGGTTGACCCTGCCGCCGGAGAACCTCGCGCCGCTGAAGTCGACCAAGCTGGTGCGCGCACTGGCCACCACGCCACGGAGCTGGCGGCTCTGGTCGGAGATCATCTAGGCCCGGGAGATCCCTGGCCCCGGCACGAGGGGCATCATAGCGCGACTCGCGTTCGGGTCGCGACGCGGGCGTTCGTCGCCGGCATTCACCGCCACGCCGACGAGGCGGGTGTCGGGTTCGTCGACTTCAAAGCCCGGCCAGCGTAAAACGTGGCCCTGCCAGCAGATTCAATTCCCGTGCAAGTGTGGCTCAAACCTCCGCTGGCACACTTCCGGTGCTCCGGTTCGGAGCGGTAGCGCGTTCGTTGTCCATAATAGAAAGGCACCTTCATATGGTAAGAACACGGCGATGGATCGTAGCGCTCACAAGCGCTGTCATCCTCACGTCGGGCAGTCTCGTTGCGGCTTCCCCGGCATCGGCCGATCCAGTTGGGCCAGAGATCTCCTACAAGTACTCGGTGAGTGTCCTGTCGACGACGTCGGGTTACCGAGGCGGCCAACTGGCGACGTGCTCGGCGGGAACAGGTGGAACCTGCAGCTTCTCGTGGACGAAAACCGTCAGTCGTAGCATTGACCTCAGCCTTGGCGCGTCGCGGTCCTTCGTCGCCGGTCAACTTAGCTGGAGCTCAGGTTCGTCGGTGTCCGTCACGGCAGCCTGCACCTCCCCGAAATTCACTTCGAACAACCAGATATACCGCGCTTACGCGCAGGGGACGAGGAAGACATACAAGATCACCCGGAAGACCTACATGGGCAAGATCAATCCTAGATTGATCTCAACTGAGACGTCAGGCACGCAGGTGGGTTTCAACCCGACTGGTGTCGCCTGTGCCATGGGTACCAAGTAGACGCCCTCGGCCTCCTGTGATCGAAGCGTTCTTTGCAGAGGAGACGCAGGCTGGCCGCCGCCTGAGCTGATGTCCGTCAGGATCGCTTCATGATCAGGGCGTCCTTCGAGTCGTTCTAACGACTTGAAGGACGCCCTGATCATGACCTCACCGTTGTACCGGTGGCTTGGCTGTGCCCGGTCCGCGCCGTGCTGGACTGGCTCGACGCCGCCGGCCGCCGCGACGACCTACACCGCCCCGGCCACCACCGCCCCGGCGAGACCCTCTGCTGTCCGGCATCACCCTCGGCGGGAAGGTACGGGACGGCGCACTGACCGACCGGCAGGTCGCCCGCACGGTGAAGGCACCGCCACGGCCGCCGGCCAACCTGCCGAGGTCGTCGACCAGCTCGCTGGCCCCTCCTTGCGCGCCGGGTTCGCCACCGCCGCCGAGGCCGCCGCCCCGCCAGCCACACCTACTACGACCGCAAACGCGCCGAAGGCAAGAAACACAACGCCGCCATCATCTACCGGGTAACTCAAGAGCTTCGGCGAGGGTGCGCAACACCGGGTCGTTGTCGCCTTACGGGAATCATTGAGACGGTAAGCACCAGCAGGGGCCTGACTGGTGATTCCGTTCGGCATCGGCCAACTCAGCGACGGCGGCATGTCCGGCCAGCGGTTCACGGTCGGGCGCACCTTGCGCTGCCTGAGCTTGGACACATCCAGCCCCGACGGCGGGGAATAGTGGACGCCTGGCACATTTGCGAAGCGTGGGAACCACAGTGGCACCTGTGAGTTCATCTGACGCCCTTCCTTGCAACGGCGCCCGAACGCGGCGCCGCGTTGCTGAACCAGCACGTAACGTACTGACGGTCGGCTACGTTGTCACGCTGCGCCGCCCCGGCGGAGCCCTCATCCAGCAGCTGGGCTGGCCGTCAGACCGTGCCTAGATCGCTGTCCGTCAGCCGACCGGCCGGAGGCCGGCGATACCGCCCGAAAGGGTGACAGAGCTGCGCGAATCGCGCGTTCCTCCTACTCTGGACGTGGGAACCATGATGGGGTAGATGTGCCGATCGTGGAGGTCCTTATGGCGACGAGGACGACGGCAGAACCGGGACGGAGCACTCTTTCGTCCTGGGCCGCAGGGCAGCGGAAGCTACGGCCACAACGGTTCACCCCGGCTGCGGATGGGCTGCGGTTCGCGTTCTATGGACGGATGTCCACCGTCGACTCTCAGGATCGGGCGTCGTCGTGCCGGTGGCAACGCGACTACGCCGGCGACCTGGTCGCCGGTCATGGCCGGATCGTGGTGGAGTTCTTCGACGAGGGCGTCTCCCGCCGAGTGCCCTGGCCGGACCGGCCGCAGGCGGCACGGCTGCTCGCCGCGGTGACAGACGCGGCACGCGGGTTCGACGCGATCGTCGTCGGTGAGTACGAGCGCGCCTTCCACGGCCAGCAGCTTGAACAGTTGACTCCCACCTTGCTCAGGCACGGCGTGCAGTTGTGGCTGCCGGAAACTTACGGGCCGGTGGACTTCGACAACCCCCGACAGCTGGCGC
The DNA here is from genome assembly GCF_004348595.1 of Micromonospora sp. KC723. Classification (GTDB taxonomy): domain Bacteria; phylum Actinomycetota; class Actinomycetes; order Mycobacteriales; family Micromonosporaceae; genus Micromonospora. The sequence continues at coordinate 2,278 of NZ_SMKD01000042.1, read as the reverse complement.
TGCTGGACCTGCTGGGTGTGCGCTCCCAGCGGGAGGTGTCCCGGGCCCGGCATCGCACCACTGCGGCCATGCGCGCTCAGGCCGAGTTGCAGGGTCGACATCTCGGCGGCCGTCCGCCTTACGGTTATCGGCTTGTGGACGCAGGCCCTCATCCGAACCGCGCTCACGCCGCCTGGGGACGCCGTCTGCATCGCCTGGAACCCGACCCCGCCACCGCGCCCCATGTTCGGTGGATTTTCGAGCAGCGGCTCGCCGGGCGCAGCGTGGCAAGCATCACCCGCGCCCTCAACGACACCGGCGTTCCCTGCCCGTCCGGCGCCGACCCGGCACGTAACCCACACCGCAGCGGCCAACGCTGGATGCTGACCACCGTCGCGGCGATCCTGGCCAACCCCCGCTACACCGGCCGCCAGGTCTGGAACCGGCAACGCACCGACCACGACGACATCGAGCCTGACGGCACCATCACCAGACACCAGGAGATCCAGCGCTGGAACACCGCCCCGCACTGGGTCATCTCTCGCCAGATCGCCCACCCACCGCTGGTCACCGAGGAGCAGTTCGTCGCGGTGCAGGCCATCCACACCGCACCCACCCCCGCTGACGGCACTCCCCGCCGATACATCCTGGCCGGCCTCGTCTGCTGCGGCGTCTGCGGCCGGATCATGGACTCCCACTGGGTCCACGGCCGACCCGGCTACCGCTGCCGCCACGGACACGCGAGCACCCGCACCAGGACCTCCACCCAACCGAAGATCCTCTACATCCGGGAAGACCACCTGCTCGACCGCATCCGACACGACCGCGGGCTACACCGTCGCCATCCCGCACTGCGCAGCCCCGACCCGGAAAAGCTGGCCGCCTACTTACGCACCAACAACATGATCATTGTGTGTGACCACCACGCATGGACCATCGAAGCCGAGACCGCGATCTACCCGCTCACCCCGGCGGGGAGCTTCCTCGCCACGACAGCAAAAATCCCCGCCCAACGGGACGGGGATCACGCAAAACACGAACAACCATCACAGTTCGTGTGGAAATAACGTGTCCGAGGGGGGACTTGAACCCCCACGCCCTATACGGGCACTAGCACCTCAAGCTAGCGCGTCTGCCATTCCGCCACCCGGACCTACTCATCCAGCCTACCCGGTCGGTCGCGGCGGGTTTCCCGCCGGCCGGCCGCCCTGGTTGGCCGCACGGGGCATTACTGTACACGCCCGAGGTGGATCATGCACATCACCATCCGTGCGACGCATCCGCCCAGCTCAAGCTAGCGAAGATCGGGCCAGCGGTGGCGCGGGTAGCGTCCGGGCACGGTCTACGGGCAGCATTGCTGCCGTGGCACAGCCCTCTCCTCTCGCCGTCGTCCAGCAGCGGGCCCTCGCCCTGCGGGCCGCCGGTGATCTCCCGGCCGCCCGCCGCCTGCTCACCGACACGATCGCCTCCGCCCGGCCCGGGTACGGAGAGGACCACCCGGAGGTGCTGAGCACCGCCCACCTGCTGGCGGGGATGCACCGCGAGGCCGACGACCCGGCCGGCGCCCGCCGGGTACTCGAGGAGGCGTACGCCGCCGGGGAGCGCCGCTGGAGCCCCGCCGATCCGCTCATGCTGGCCATCTGTTTCGACCTCGCCCAGGTGGCCGAGGAACTGGGCAACCGGCATGAGGCACGCCGTAACTTCGCCCGGGTCGCCACCCACGGTCCGGCCACGTTGGGTGAGCAGCATGCCGCGGTGCGGGCCGCCCGCCGGTACCTCGGCGCGGGATCCGCGCCGATGCCTCCCCCTCCGCCCGTCGGCTCTCCCCCACCGGTTCTCCACGCCAGCCCCGTGCCGCCGGATCCCGTGGCGCGGCCCGGGTTGGTCGTCCCACCCGCGCCCGTCCCGTACGCCCGGCCGGAGAGCGCGGGCGGCCAAGGCTGGCAGCCTGCTGCCCCGGTGAGCCGTGGCACCCACCAGGGGCCACCGCCGGCGCACCAGCCCCCGCCGCCGCGCGTGCCGTTGCCCCGGCAGCAGCGGCCGGTGCCGACGGCTCCGACGCTGGCGGGACCGTCCGCGTCCACGGTGCCGGAGCCACCGGCGCCGCAGCAGCAGTCCGCACCGGTGGCGCAGGTCGGACCGGTCACCCCGGCGCCATCGCCGTGGGCGCCTCCGCACCTTCAGGTGCCGGCCGTCCCGCCGGCCCAGCAGCGGGCTACCGTCGCGCCGACGGTTCCGCCGGCCAGCACGGCACCATCCGCGCAGCCCGCACCGACGCCGCCGCGGCCGGCGTCCGCCC
>NZ_SMKD01000041.1 GCF_004348595.1 Micromonospora sp. KC723 | reverse complement strand
CGGGCGGGTAGGTGTGCCGGCGTGACCGAAGACGTTCCCGTGACCGACGCGCCCGTGACCGACGCCGCCGTCGACGAGCCCGACACGCGGCGCATCGACGAGCTGCTCAGGGACCTCTACCGCGGCCAGGAACGGATCAGCCAGGCGGACATCTACCGCCGGGCCGTCGCGGCGGAACTGCCCGCGCGGCTGCTCACCCGGATCAACGCGCTGCCGCAGGGCGAGTACGCGGTGGACGAGGTCGCCGACCTGCTCGGCGGCTCGGTCATCTGACACCCCCCGGGAGAGGAGACCACGATGTCCGACCGCGAGGCGCACCGCGAGGTGCCGGCGCTCGGCCAGCCACCGGAGGGTACGGACACCCTCCCCGAGCCGGACTTCGCCAACGAGCACGACCGCACCGCCGTGGACCGCGACGTCATCACCGGCGCCGACGACGACGTACGGGAGCCGGAGGCCGCGCGCGGCTGGGCCGGCGAGGACCACGGCACCGTCCCCACCTGACGGGAGGCGCGGGGCCGGCGCAGCCGGCCGGGGCGCGCGGACGGGGCCGGCGACGTCGCCGGCCCCGTCCGCGCGTCCGGTTCACCTCTCGTCGTGGGGCCGGCCCTCGGCGGCCTGCTGCGCGATCGCGTACCCCATTTGGAGGAAGTCCGACGCGGCCACCGCGGTCAGCGCGGTGGCGACCAGACGGGTCAGTCGGGGCGCCAGCACCAGTCCGCCGGTCAGGCCGGTGGCGATCCACACCGCCAGACAGAACGGGCAGCTCAGCAGCTCGCCGATGGCGTGCCGGGTCGGGCTGCCGGAGTCCCGGACCTGCTCCATCACCTCGCCGCTGCCGATCGGGTGGTCGTAGCGGGTGAACGGGGCCCGCAGCGGGCTGGTGACGGCGTCCTTGGTGAGCAGCCGGCTCAGCTTGTGCGTGGCGATGCCGAGCAGCACCACGTCGACGGTGGCCGGCCGCTCCGGCACGGGCCGGCCGGTTGCCCTGACCAGCCCGGCCAGGGACGCGGTCACGGCCGCGTAGCTGCCCATCGCCTTCAGGTACCCGTCCAGCGGACGGTTCTCGTGCGGCGCGTACGCCCGGCGCAGCCGCGCCACCCGTTGTTTCACACCCATCCCGGCCACGCCGGCCTCCTCGTGCTCGTCGGGGTCCGCTCAACCGGCGGTCAGGTTGTCGGCCACCTCACCGGCGAGGTTGGCCAGGGCCTCGTCGGCCAGGCCGTCGGGTCCGTCCCCGGTCAGGTCGAGCCGGACCCGGGAGCCCCCGGCGTCGGCCGGCTCCACCTTGATCTCGGCGGACCAACCGGGGGCGGAGTCGTTGCTCCACCGCGCCCACAGCTGCTCGGTGCTGGTCTGCGGGCGTCCCCCGCCGCCGGACCGCAACGGCTCGGGCAGCCACGCCGACACCCGGTCGGGGTCGGTCGCCGTGCTGAACACCACCTCGGGTGGGGCGGACATCCCCTGCTCGGCGCGCGTCGTCATGAGGCGTCCCGCAACCGGCTCGGGTCGACCTCGCGTCCCGGGTTGCGGGCCAGGTACTCGGTCTCCAGTTCCGCGGTGCGGCGCAGGTGGGTGGCGAGGGCCGAGTCCGACGCGTGGCGCAGGGTGTCCAGCCGGGTGCGGTGCAGGCTGTGCAGCTCGCGGATCAGGTCCTCGTCGTCGAGTTCTCCCGGGTCGATGCCGGGCAGGTCCTCGTCCACGTCCACGGCCGTGGCGGCGTGGTCGCCGTCCCACTCGGTCATCCGTTGCTCCGGGCTGACCTCGCCGGATTGGCGTACTGATTCGGTCATGTCGCCCCCCTGGGCTCGTCTGGGCTGGCATCTAGACGGATGCCCACACCACCTGTCACCAAACCACCTACGACACCGCGTCGGAGATGCCTGGCCGTCCCGGTACGCTCGATGCCATGAAACGGCTCTGGACACCGGGGTGGATCGCCCGCCACGTGGCCATGGTCGTGCTGGTGGTCGGCTTCCTGGCGCTTGGCTGGTGGCAGATCAGCCGCGCCGCCTCGGGCAACACCCTCAGTTGGGCGTACGCCGTGGAGTGGCCGATCTTCGCCGGCTTCGTGGTCTTCGTCTGGTGGCGGGAGGTGCGGCACGCACTGCGTGGCGGGGACGCCGCCGCGGAGCCGGTCGCCAGAGCGAGCGATCCCGTGACCGTCGGTGACGGCGCGGTCCCGGCGGTACGCCGTCCCGTGCGGGTGTCCCGGGCGCCAGCGGTCGAGGTACCGGAGGACACCGACCTGGCCGCGTACAACCGCTACCTGACCTGGTTGAACGCCAATCCGGGCGCGAGGCCCGGTGACTATCCCGGCTGAGCGCCGGCGTGGAAGGACGGACGACGGTGGGCGCAGCCCTTACCCGGTACCGCGTGATCGCCTGGATCGTGGGCGTGGCGCTGGTCGTGCTGGTGCTGATCGGCATGCCGCTGAAGTACGCGTTCGACGAGCCGATCGTGGTGGCGGTCGTCGGCACGGCGCACGGCTGGCTCTACATGGTCTACCTGGCCGCCACCTTCGACCTGGGTCGCCGGGTCAACTGGCCCTTGAAGCGGATGCTGCTGGTGATGCTCGCCGGCACGGTCCCGTTCGTGTCGTTCGTGGCCGAACGGAAGGTCACCCGGGGGCTCGCGGCCCGTCCGGAGCCGACCCGCGAGCCGCTGCCCACCGCCTGAGCGCGCCCGCCGCTCAGCGGTCCGGCCGCCAGAATCCGGTCGTCGTCGCCTGCTCGGCGTCGGCGTACCGGTGTTCCCGCAGCGCTCGGGCGAGCGCCGCCGCGACCCGCGCGAACTCTCCGGCGTCGTCGCTGCTGAACAGCAGCACCTCGACGCCCCGGCAGTGCCCCCACAACTCGTACGCGGGGGGCCGCCAGCGATCCCCGGCCAGCGCCAGCAGCACGGGCAGCGTCCAGACCACCCCCAGCGCCAGGTACGCCCCGGCGGTGAGCCGGTGCAGTCCTCCGGTGAAGCCGAGCAGGACACCGACGGCGGCGATGGCGGCGGCGGTGGCCGCCACGACGCGGACCGCCAGCCGGTCGTGCGGCCCCCGGCCGGTGCGTAGGTGGGTGAGTTCGGCGACCAGGAAGCTGCTCCGGCCGACGGTGAACCGTTCGGTGGTGACCACGATTCCCGGGCGGGCGTAGAGCAGGGTGCTACGTCGCTGGTCCCGCGGTGGGCGGGTGGCGGAACGGTGTGCCTGCACGGCGTACTCCCCCCGGCCGGCGGTGCCGGTGCTCCCGCCATCGCCACCGGCGTACGGCGGGATTCCCGGCCTCAGGGCTCCATTCTGTGGCGCTGGTGCCAGCCTCGCCCGGCGAGATCCGACCCGCGCGCCGGGGGGCATGCCGTGAGTTGACCTCCATTTCCCCTTTGTCGGACAAGTGGCGGGGGGCACCGACAGCATCCGCCCGGAACGACAAAACGGGCTTTTTGCTTAAGGCGGTCGAGTTCGCCGACTCCAGCGACACATCGGCCACGGTCACGTCACTCAGCGCAGCAGCACTTCCTGCCCCTTTGCCAACTTTTGCCCCTGCTTCCCCACCAGCGGCTCCCGTCACGGGTTAGGTTGGGCAGGCCGGCCTGGTCCACCGCCATCCGTCCGGATGGCCCCGGGTCGGTGTCGCCGGAGGGGTCAGCACCCTCCGGAGACTCCTGGAGAGGAGCCTTCCGCTCTTGCCGTCCTTACGGATGCTGGTGCGAACGCTCACGGTCGCCGGCCTCTCGGCCGCGCTGATCGCCCCGTCAGCGATGGCTCGGGCCGAGCCCTCCGTCGCCGAGCTGACCGCACGGATCGAGAAGTCCTCGACGGAACTGGAACAGATCGTCGAGTCGTACAACAAGCTCAACGAGGAGATCAAGGCGAACAAGGCGACCGCAGTCCGGTTGCAGGCCCAGATCGGGCCGCTGGAAACGCAGACCGCCCAGAGTCGGGCCGAGGTCGGCGCGATGGCCGCGACCGCGTACAAGACCGGCGGACTGCGGACCGCACGCGCGCTGCTCGAACCGGGCGGCCCGGCCACCCTGATGGACCGGCTGAGCACGATCGACCAGCTCACCCGGGACCGCCAGGAACGGATCAGCGGCTTCACCGACAACCAGCGCAGGCTGTTGGACGAGAAGTCCCGGCTCGACGCGACCCTGGCCCGGGAGGCCGCGCAGGCCCGCGCCATGGGGAACACGAAGAAGAAGATCGAACGCGATCTGGCGAAGCTGTACGAGATGCGCCGGGCGGCGTACGGACGGGCCACCGAGGCGCCGGCGTCCCGGCCGGCGGACCGGCCCGCCGGCGACGCGCCGGCGGTCCCCGGCAGCGCCGGGGCGGCGGTGCGCTACGCGTACGGGGCCATCGGCAAGCCGTACGCCTGGGGAGCCGACGGCCCCGACGGGTACGACTGTTCGGGCCTGACCTCCGCCGCCTGGCGGGCGGCCGGCAAGTCCCTGCCGCACAACACCCGGATGCAGTGGGGCGTGGTGGCACACATCGGCCGTGGCGAGCTCCGCCCCGGCGACCTCGTCTTCTACAGCGGCCTCGGGCACGTGGCCCTCTACGTCGGCGGCGGGCAGATCATCGACGCGCCCAGTGCGGGACGCAACGTGCTCAAGCGGGGCATGAACATCATGCCGATCCAGGGGTACGGCCGGGTCCGGTAACCGGCGGCGCGTACACCAACGGCCGGCGTCCCCCATCGGACGCCGGCCGTTGGCCGTTGTTGTCGTCGTTCGGTCAGGCGGCCTGCAGCCCCTCGGCCCGGGCCAGCTCGCGGAGCCGGCCGAGCGCCTGGATCTCCAGCTGGCGGATCCGCTCCCGGGAGAGCGAGAAGCGCGACGCGACCTCGGTCAGCGAGTGCTCCCGCCCGTCCTCCAGGCCGTACCGGGCCCGCATGATGCCGGCGGACCGATCGTCGAGGTGGTTGAGCAGGCCCTCGATGCGCTGCCGCTCCAGGCCGGTGAGGACGATCTCCTCCGGCGACGGGGCGTCGCTGTCGGCGACCAGGTCACCGAGGTTGGTGTCGCCGTCGTCGCCCACCGGGGTGTCCAGCGAGACGGTGTCCTGCGACCAGCGGACCAGTTCATTGACCCGCTCGACGGTGACCCCGAGGGCCGCCGCGATCTGCTCCGGCTCCGGGTCGCTGCCCAGTTCGCGGGTGAGCTGCCGGGCCACGTTACGCATCCGGTTGACGTCCTCCACCAGGTGCACGGGCAGTCGGACCGTACGCTCCTGCTGGGCGATCGCCCGGCTGATGGCCTGACGGATCCACCAGGTGGCGTAGGTGGAGAACTTGTAGCCGCGCTCGTAGTCGAACTTCTCGACGGCGCGGACCAGACCCGTGTTGCCCTCCTGGATGAGGTCCAGCATGGGCATCCCGGAGCGCACGTAGCGACGGGCGATCGAGACGACCAGCCGCAGGTTGGCCCGGATGAACAGATCCTTGGCCCGTTCGCCCTCGACGACGAGGCGCTCCAGCTCCTCCCGGTCGACGCCCGCGGGGACGCGATCCTCGCCGAGCAGGTGCTCGGCGTAGAGGCCGGCCTCGATGGCCTTGGAGAGATCGACCTCCTTGGCGGCGTCCAGCAACGGCGTCCGGGAGATCTCGTGAAGGTAGACGCCGACCAGGTCACGCTCCTCGGCGACCTCGTCGGTGCGCATGCCGATATTCTTGTCCACGTTGCCCACGGTCCCCTCGCTCGCGCCGGTTGCCCGGTTCCTTGCCATCCCCACGTCCGTCAGCCCTTCCCCGCAACCTCCGATGTGCCCGTCGGTGCTGACACCTACACAACAGATGAGACGTGTCGGGGATTCCATGTCGTGGGTCGAAAGTGTCACGAATGCCTGAGTACCAGCTGAAAGCTCGGTCCACGTTTGCTGTCAGCACCTCGCTCGTGATCAACTGGTAGACACCACGAACGGGCTGGCGGGTCAGGAGAGACCTCCTCCGCCACCAGGCATCGCATCATTGCGACGACCCGTGACGCAGCGACCCTCGTCACCGCCCGGCTGCGATCCTGGTCACTGCCAATCACGCGCCGGTGGACCGGTCGGTTCATCCACGCACGGTGGATTACCCCACGGCATGGACAACAATCCGTGGCGTGGTGGACGTCCCGCGCCCGACGTGTTCCGCGTCTCACCCGGTCCCGGCGGGGATCAGCAGGCCCCGGTCGAGGCACGGATCAGCGGCCGAGCCCCGGCACGGCCCCGGTGCGTCAGCCGGCCGCCGGAGGCGGTTGTGGCACCCGTCACGTCGATTATCAGGTTCGGGCGCACCCGCCCGGGGTGCGCCGTCCCGGCCGTCATGCCCGCCTCCGGCCGGCCCGGTGCGCGTCGGCCGCGTCGGCGGTCGCCGCCAGGGCCTCGCGGGCCCGGGCGCGGCCGCGGGCGGCCACCGCGACGAAGAGCACGTCGACCACGGTGAGCTGGGCGAGACGGCTGGCCGTCGGCCCCGAGCGGTAGGTGGTCTCGCGGGTCGCGGTGGTGAGCACGAAGTCCGCCACGTCGGTGATCGGCGAACGGGGGAAGTTGGTCAACGCGACGGTGCAGGCGCCCCGGGCCCGGGCCCGGGCCAGCACCTCGACGACGGCGGTGGTGGCGCCGGTGTGCGAGATGCCGATGGCGACGTCGCCCCGGCCGAGCAGCGCGGCGGAGGCCAGGGCTGTTTGGCCGTCCGGGAAGTAGCACACGGTGCGACCGATGCGGTGCAGCTTCTGCTGGAGGTCGGCGGCGACGACGCCACTGCCCCCGGCACCGTAGACGTCGGTGCGGCCGGCGGCGGCGATCGCGGCCACCACCCGCTCGCAGACCGCCGGGTCCAGCTGCTCGGCGGTCTCCTCCACCGCCCTGGCGTCGTGGAACGCGATGGTGGCGATGATCTGCGCCAGGTCGGCTCCGGGCGGGATGTCGCCGCCGGCCATCCGGGCGTCCGGCGGCGCGATCCGGCGGGCCGCGTCGGCGGCGAGCCGGATGCGCAGCTGCGGGTAGCCGGCCATGCCCACGGACCGGCAGAACCGGATCACGGTGGCCTCGGAGGTGTCGGCGGCGGTGGCCAGGTCGGTGATGGTCCGGTGCGCGGCGCCGGCCGGGTCGGCCACGACGAGCCGGGCCACCCGCTGCTCGGCGGGGGACAGTGAGGGGAGCAGGCCGTTGATGTGGACGATCAGCCCACCGGACCCGGCGCTCGCAGAAACCTTCGCGCTTTTCGCCACGTACGAAAATTACTTACAGCGCGGACGGGCGTCAATGATCGCCACGGCACGACGGGGTTACCGTATGGCCCATGTCGGAACGCAGCGTGCTGGTCACCGGGGGAACGGGTGGACTCGGCGGGGCGGTGACGGCCGCCTTCGCGCAGGCGGGCTGGCGGGTGGTCGTACCGCAGCGGGAGAGCCTGCCCCCGGCCGGCCCGGCGGCCGGCGTGGTGCGCCCCACCGCCGACCTGATGGACCCGGTCGCGGTGGCCCGGGCGGTCGAGGTCGCCGCCGGGGACCCGGCCGCGCCGCTGCGCGCGGTGGTCAACCTCGTCGGCGGGTACGCCAGCGGCGGCAGGGTGCACGAGACCCCGGTCGAGGAGTTCGAGCGGATGCTGGCGATCAACCTGCGCCCCACCTACCTCGTCACCCAGGCGGCGCTGCCGTACCTGATGGCGGCCGGTGGCGGCGCGGTGGTCTGCGTCTCCGCCCGGGCCGCGCTCGCCCCCTTCCCGGGCGCCGCCGGGTACGCGACCGCGAAGGCGGCGGTGCTCGCCTTCGCCAACGCGGTCGCGGTCGAGTACCGGAGCGCCGGAGTGCGCTGTAACACGGTGCTGCCGAGCGTCATCGACACCCCGGCCAACCGCGCCGCCCAGCCCGGGGCCGACCACCGCCGCTGGGTCGACCCTGCCGAGATCGCCCCGGTGGTGCGCTTCCTCGCCTCGGACGAGTCCGCCCCGACCAGCGGCGCGGCCGTCCCGGTCTACGGCCGGGCCTGAACCGCGACCGGCCGGCCCACCAGGTGCCGGCCGAGACCGGCCGAGGGGGCGTCGCCGGACGGCCCGACATCCGGCGCCGCGTCGGGCGAGGGCGCGGCCGACGGCAGCCACTCCGCCAGGTGCGCCTGGATCCGCCGGGACACCTCCTCCGGCGCGCCGGAGGCGTCCACCAGCACGAAGCCGGGGTACTCCGGCAGCGTGCGGTACGCCGCGTCGGCGGCGGTCAGCCAGCCCATGGTCTCGTGGTCGGTGCCCCGGCGCTCGATCCGCCGGTAGGCCTCGGCCGGGTCGACCGTGAGCAGGAAGGTCACCTGCGGCGGCGGGAAGACCCGGTACCCGGCCCGGGCGAGCCACTCCCAGCGCCCCCCGCCGTGGGCGCGGATGCTGGCGTACTGGCAGACGGCGTAGCGGTCCATCACCGCCACCCGGCCGGTCACCAGGCTGCCCAGCAGGGCCGCGGCGATGGCGAGCCAGCGCAGCACGGACTCCACGGCCAGCACCCCGTTGCGCCCGAGCAGGCGCTGCGCGTCGGGGCGGCCGAGCCGGTTGGCCAGCCGGCCGAGCCAGCGCCGACCGCCGGCGTTGCGGTGGTAGGTGGCGGGCCGGCCCGCCGCGGTGAGCGCGTCGGCGAGACGGTGCGCCTGGGTGGTCTTGCCCGAACCGTCGATGCCGACCAGGGCGACCCGGCGCAGTCGGGCCGTACCGCCGGTCGACTGCTGTGTTCTGGCCACCTTCCACAGACTATCCGACGTGCGCTCCCCTGCCCGGGTGGTTCGTCCCGGTCCGCCCCTCGCCGCCCGCTCTGCCGGGCCACGGAGGTGTGGGCGGGCAGCCTGCCGGGTACGCGATGTCATTTCCGACCACCTGTCCACCTTGACCACGATCGACGGGAGACCCAGATGGCCGAGCGCGGGGACGAGAGTCTGTTGCACACCCTCAAACGGGTCGCCGCCGTGCTCAAGCAGAACGAGATCCCCTTCGCGCTCGGCGGCAGCTTCGCCGTGTACGCGCACGGCGGGCACTCCAGCGAGCACGACGTCGACTTCCTGATCCGTGAGGAGGACGTCGAACGGGCGCTGGAGACGCTCACCGCAGAGGGCTTCACCGCCGAGCGGCCACCGGAGGACTGGCTCGTCAAGGTCTACGACGAGGGACGGATGGTGGACCTGATCCACCGGCCCATCGAGACCCCGGTGACGGAGGAGACCTTCGCCGACACCGTGGTCCGCCCGGTCGACGCCATCCACCTGCCGGTGCTCTCGGCCACCCGGCTGATGGTGCACAAGCTGCTCAGCTTCTCCCAGCACTACTGCGACTTCGCCCGGGGACTGCCGCTGGCCCGCTCGTTGCGGGAACAGATCGACTGGGAACGGGTACGGAGGGAGACGCAGCACTCGCCGTACGCGGAGGCGTTCCTGGTGCTGCTGGACCGGCTGGAAGTGGTCCCGTACGCCGGCACCCCGGTGCCGTACGCCAGGACGCCCGAAGGAAAGGAGACACTGTGACCGAGCATGGCACCGGCCCACCGGACGAGTACGTCGAGGCGGAGATCCACCGGATGCTCGCCGAGGATCCCGCCGTCGCCGAGCAGGGCATCACCGTCGTCCGCCGGGAGCGCGGTCTGGTCCTGTACGGCGAGGTGGAGAGCCCGCACCGACGGGAGGAGATCCTGCGCCGGGTTTCCGAACGCTTCCCGGACGTGCCGGTCACCAGCGACATCGGGGTGATCCGCACCCAGGCGCCGACCCAGGTCGAGGAGCTGCCGTGAGGAGGAGCCGACGATGATCCGGATCGCCGCCGTCGGCGACGTCCACCTGGACGAGGACGTGGTCGGCCGGTTCCGGCCGGCCCTGGAGGAACTGCCGGACTGTGCCGACGTGCTGCTGCTCGCCGGCGACCTGACCCGGCACGGCACCGAGGCCGAGGCGCGCTGCGTGGCCCGCGAGTTCGGCGACCTGGGCGTGCCGGTGATCACCGTGCTCGGCAACCACGACCACCAGTGCGACCAGGTGCCGCAGGTGGTGAAGGTGCTGGAGGACGCGGGGATCACGGTCCTGGAGGGGACCGGCACGGTGCTGGAGTCCCCGGGCGGGCGGCTCGGCGTCGCCGGGGTGAAGGGCTTCGGCGGCGGCTTCGCGGGCCGGTGCGCCAGCGACTTCGGCGAGCCGGAGATGAAGGCCTTCGTCCGGACGACCAACGAGAGCGCGGACGCGCTCGGCCGGGCGCTGCGCGGGCTGGACTGCGACGTGCTGGTCGCGCTCACCCACTACTCCCCCGTGCCGGACACTCTCGCCGGCGAACCCCTGGAGATCTACCCGTTCCTCGGTTGCTACCAGCTCGGCCAGGCGATCGATTCCGCACCGACCGCGCTGGCCCTGCACGGGCACGCCCACCACGGCACCGAGCGCGGCACCACCCCGGGCGGGGTGCGGGTGCGCAACGTCGCCCACCCGGTTATCAAGCAGGCGTACAGCGTCTTCCACCTGGGAGATCGAGATCATGTCGACTGACCGTGAGGTTTCCGGAATCACTGGCGCGGGTACTTGACAGCCATGGAGCTGATTCTCTGGATTCTCGCAGTCGTACTGGTGGTCTCCGGCATTCTCGCGCTCTTCCGCCGGCAGATCCTGTGGGGCATCGTCCTCATCGTGGTCGGCCTGCTGGTCGGCCCGGGTGGTGTCAGCATCTTCAATTGACGTCGGTTGACCGCGTCACCGGACCCGCCGGGGTCGTCGTAAACCGGGCCTCCGTCCTCCCAGATAGGAGCCCCGGCAGCGACGACCCCGGCGTTTCGCGTCCGGGGTCCGCCGGCGCCGGGGAACCTCTCGACCACGCGGACGACCCGGAGCCGGGGGCACGGTGTGCGTACCTGGTGGGCCCGGGCCACCGTCGCCGCCTGCCTCGACTTCGCCGGCTGGCGGCCGGACACCTGACCGTGGTCGGCCGGGGCCGTCGTACGCCCGAAACCCGACCGTGGGAGCGAGACCATGGCTGGTGAGGCGGTTTCGGCATTGTTACCGGGCCGTGTCCGTTCAGGGGTGGACCAATCACGATGCAAGCGCTTACATGTGGGGACCACCATTCGGACCGGCGCGAGTGCGACTTCCCCCGATGCGCCGGCAAGGAAGGAGAACGGCATGGCCTTTGCCAGATCACGCCAGACTCTCGCGATCGCCGGCGTACTGGGCCTGGCGCTCGGCGTCACCGCCTGCGGCACCGGCAACGACAAGAAGAGCGGCAACGCGGGCTCCGCCGAGTGCACGGCATACGAGAAGTACGGCGACAACGACGGCAAGAAGGTCACCATCTACTCGTCCATCCGGGACATCGAGGCCGACCGCCTCAACGAGTCCTGGAAGCAGTTCGAGGACTGCACCGGCATCGACATCGACCACGAGGGCTCCGGTGAGTTCGAGGCGCAGCTCGGTGTGCGCGTCGACGGCGGCAACGCCCCCGACCTGGCCTTCATCCCGCAGCCCGGTCTGCTCAAGCGGTTCGTCGACGCCGGCAAGCTCAAGCCGGTCGGCGCCGCGACGAAGACCGAGGCCGAGGCCAACTACTCCCCCGACTGGCTGAAGTACAGCACCCTCAACGGCCAACTCTACGGCGCGCCGCTGGGCTCGAACGTCAAGTCCTTCGTCTGGTACTCGCCGAAGATGTTCAAGGATAAGGGCTGGACCGTCCCCACCACCTGGGACGAGTTGATCAAGCTGAGCGACACCATCGCCGCCAGCGGGACCAAGCCGTGGTGCGCCGGCATCGAGTCCGGTGACGCCACCGGCTGGCCGGCCACCGACTGGATCGAGGACGTGCTGCTGCGCACCGCGGGCCCCGAGGTCTACGACCAGTGGACCACCCACGGCATCCCGTTCAACGACCCGAAGGTCGCCGACGCGCTCAACCGGGCCGGCACCATTCTCAAGAACGACAAGTACGTCAACGCCGGCTTCGGCGGAGTGAAGAGCATCGCCACCACCTCCTTCCAGGAGGCCGGCGTCCCGATCACCACCGGCAAGTGCGCGCTGCACCGCCAGGCGTCCTTCTACGCCAACCAGTGGCCACAGGGCACCAAGGTGGCCGAGGACGGCGACGTGTTCGCGTTCTACTTCCCGGCCATCGACCCGGCGCAGGGCAAGCCGGTGCTGGGTGGCGGCGAGTTCGTCGCGGCCTTCAACGACCGTCCCGAGGTCCAGGTGGTGCAGACCTACCTGGCCTCCGGCGAGTACGCCAACAGCCGCGCCAAGATCGGTGACTGGGTCTCGGCGAACAAGAAGCTCGACCTGGCCAACGTGCCGAACCCGGTCGACAAGCTCTCCGTGCAGCTCCTCCAGGACGAGAAGACCGTCTTCCGGTTCGACGGCTCGGACCTGATGCCGGCCGCGGTCGGCGCGGGCACGTTCTGGAAGGGCATGGTCGAGTGGATCAACGGCAAGGACACCGCCGCCGTGCTGAACGGCATCGAGGGCAGCTGGAAGTGATCTGAGGCGGTGGCCCGGTCCGACGTGGCCGGGCCACCGTCCTCGACCGAACCCTGGAAGGAGGGTCGATGGAGTTCGACTTCGCGGCGGAACAGCCGAAGTTCCTGATGCTGATGTACGGGCTGATCGCTTTCGTCGCGGTGGTGGGCGGCCTGCTCCTGCTCCTCGACGTGGTGCCGGCCTGGTTCGCCCGCCGCCGGGAGGCGCAGCTCGTGGCCGCCTCGGTCAGCGGCGCCCCGCTACCCCGGCGAGGCAAGCCGCAGGAGGGCCTGTTCGCCCTCTTCTTCCTGCTGCCGACGCTGCTGCTGCTCGCCGTCGGGCTGGTCGGTCCGGCGATCCGCACCACCCTGCTCTCCTTCATGGACGCCGGCAGCAACAACTGGGTGGGTCTGCGCAACTACGGTTGGATGTTCTCCGATCCCACCATCCTCCGGGTGCTGACCAACACCCTGATCTGGGTGATCCTGGTCCCGCTGGTGGCCACCTCGTTCGGCCTGATCTACGCGGTGCTGGTGGACAAGGCCCGGCTCGAGGCGGTCGCCAAGTCCCTGATCTTCCTGCCGATGGCGATCTCGTTCGTCGGCGCCAGCATCATCTGGAAGTTCGTCTACGCCTACCGCAGCGAGGAACAGCAGCAGATCGGCCTGCTCAACCAGATCGTGGTCAGCCTCGGCGGGGAGCCGAAGCAGTGGCTGCTGGACTCGCCGCTGAACACGTTCCTGCTCATTGTGATCATGGTGTGGATCCAGGCCGGTTTCGCGATGGTGGTGCTCTCCGCCGCCATCAAGGCGATCCCGGCGGACATCGTGGAGGCGGCCCGCCTCGACGGCGTCAGCCCATGGCAGATGTTCTGGCAGATCACCATGCCGAGCATCCGACCGGCGCTGATCGTGGTGGTGGTCACGCTGTCGATCGCCACGCTCAAGGTCTTCGACATCGTCCGCACCGCGACCAACGGCAACTACGACACCAGCGTGATCGCCAACGAGATGTACAACCAGGCGTTCCGGTACGGCCAGAACGGGCAGGGCTCGGCGCTGGCGGTCTTCCTGTTCGTCCTGGTCATCCCGATCGTGATCTACCAGATCCGCAACCTGCGTCAGCAGCGGGAGGGCTGAGATGACCACCGCCACGCCCACCGTTCCGACCGGCGCCCAGGCGATCCGCAAGAGCACGGCCGCCGGCCGGGTCCGCAAGCGGCTGAACAGCCGTACCGCCACCCTGGTCTCGATCGTCATCGCGATCGCCTGGACCGTCCCCACCGTCGGCCTCTTCGTCTCCTCGTTCCGGCCGGAGAACGAGATCAAGACCACCGGCTGGTGGACGGTCTTCAGCAACCCGCAGTTCACGCTGGAGAACTACCAGGAGGTGCTCTTCGGTAGATCCTCCTCGTCGGGCCAGCTCGCCAGCTACTTCATCAACTCGTTGGCGATCACCATCCCCTCGGTGCTCTTCCCGCTCGCCTTCGCCGCGCTGGCCGCGTACGCGCTGGCCTGGATCAACTTCCGGGGGCGGGACTGGCTCTACATCGCGATCTTCGCGTTGCAGATCGTGCCGCTACAGATGGCCCTGGTGCCGCTGCTGAGGTTCTTCTCCACCGGCGTCACGATCGCGGGCGTCCAGGTGCTGCCCGCCTGGGACCTGGTGGACGAGCAGAAGTTCGCCCAGGTGTGGTTCGCGCACACCTGCTTCGCCCTGCCGTTCGCGGTGTTCCTGCTGCACAACTTCATCTCGCAACTGCCCGCAGACCTGATGGAGGCGGCCCGGGTCGACGGGGCCACCCACCCCAGGATCTTCCGCACCATCGTCCTGCCGCTGATCACCCCGGCGCTGGCGGCCTTCGGCATCTTCCAGTTCCTCTGGGTCTGGAACGACCTGCTGGTGGCATTGATCTTCGCGGGCGGCGGCAACGAGACCGCCCCGCTCACCGTCCGGCTGGCCGAGATGGCCGGCAGCCGGGGCAACGAGTGGCAGCGGCTCACCGCGGGCGCGTTCGTCTCGATCGTCGTACCGCTGATCGTGTTCCTGTCCCTGCAGCGTTACTTCGTACGCGGCCTGCTCGCCGGCAGCGTCAAGGGCTGACGTCGGACCGCCGCCGCCCGTCGTGCCGGGCGGCGGCGGTGCCGTCGTGACGTAGGGAAACACCATGACCAGGATTGATGACGTCGCCCGACTCGCCGGGGTCTCGACCGCCACCGTCTCCCGGGCGCTCCGCGGGCTGCCGACGGTCTCCGCCACCACGCGCCTGCGGGTGCTCGCCGCCGCCGAGCAGCTGGAGTACGCGGTCTCGCCGAGCGCCTCCCGGCTGGCCGGCGGTCGGACCGGAACCGTGGCCGTGGTGGTCCCCCGGATCACCCGGTGGTTCTTCGCCACCGTCGTCGAGGCGGTCGAGGAGTTCCTCCACGAGGCCGGCTACGACCTGCTGCTGTACAACCTGGGCGGCCGCGAGCAGGTCCGCCAACGGGTACTGCGCACCGCCAACCTACACAAGCGGGTGGACGCCGTCATGCTGGTCGCCACGCCGCTGCGGCCGGCCGAACTGACCGCGCTGACCCAGCTGGACCTGCCCGGGATCACCATCAGCTCCGGCAGCCGGGTGCCGGGCTGGCCCTGCGTCCGCATCGACGACGTGGCCGCCGCCCGCACCGCCACCCGACACCTGCTCGACCTCGGGCACCGCCGGATCGCGCACATCTCCGGTGACCCGGACGACGAACTCGCCTTCACCACCCACCTGGACCGCCGCCGCGGCTACCGGGCGGCGCTACGCGCCGCGGGCATCACACCGGACCCGAGCCTGGACATCGAGTCCCGGTTCACCATCGAGGGCGGCGCCCGGGCCGCCGCCGAGTTGCTCGCCCGGGGTGAGCCACCCACCGCGATCTTCGCCGCCTGCGACGAGATGGCGATGGGCGCGATCAGGGCGCTGCGCGACGCCGGCCTGCGGGTCCCGCAGGACGTCAGCGTGATCGGCGTCGACGACCACGACCTGGCCGGCGTGCTGGGGTTGAGCACCATCGCCCAGCCCGCCGCCGAGCAGGGCCGGCTCGCCACCCGGCTGCTGCTCGACCCGCTCGCTGCCGAGCCGGACCCGGGACCGGTGCCCCCGCCGGGCGCCGGCGGCGACGCCGCGACCCGCCCGGTGATCCTGCCCACTCGGCTGGTGGTGCGGGCATCGACCGCGCCGCCGCGGGCACACTGAACGGAATCGACCCCACCCACGGCTCGACACAGGGAGCACGCTCTGAACACCGACGCGACGCAGCAGGAACAGCCCGGTGGACCGGCCACCGGGTGGTGGACCGAGGCCGTCATCTACCAGATCTACCCGCGCTCGTTCGCCGACTCCGACGGCGACGGTATGGGTGACCTGCCGGGCATCACGGCACGGCTCGGTCACCTCGTCGAGTTGGGTGTCGACGCGGTCTGGCTGTCGCCGTTCTACCCGTCGCCGCAGGCCGACGCCGGGTACGACGTGGCCGACTACCGGGACGTCGACCCGCTGTTCGGGCGGCTGGCGGACGCCGACCGGCTGATCAGCGAGGCCCACGCCGGCGGGCTCAGGGTCATCGTCGACCTGGTGCCGAACCACACCTCCTCCGCCCACCGCTGGTTCGCCGAGGCGCTGTCCGCCGCACCGGGCAGCCCGGAGCGGACCCGGTACGTCTTCCGCGACGGGCTGGGGCCCGACGGCGACCAGCCACCGAACGACTGGCAGAGCGTCTTCGGTGGCCCGGCCTGGACCCGGATCACCGAGCCTGACGGCCGCCCCGGGCAGTGGTACCTGCACCTGTTCGACACCGGCCAGCCCGACCTGAACTGGGACAACCCGCAGGTGCGGGCGGAGTTCCTGGACGTGCTGCGGTTCTGGCTGGACCGGGGCGTGGACGGCTTCCGGGTGGACGTGGCGCACGGCCTCATCAAGCAGGCCGACCTGGCGAACTGGCAGGAGCCGCAGGAGATCCTCTCCGGCCAGGAGGTGGCCAAGCCACGGCCCCCGATGTGGGACCAGGACGGCGTGCACGAGATCTACCGGGACTGGCGTCGACTCCTCGACGAGTACCCCGGCGAGCGCATCCTCGTCGCCGAGGCATGGGTGGAACCGGCCGAGCGGCTGGCCCGCTACGTCCGCCCGGACGAGATGCACCAGGCGTTCAACTTCGAGTACCTGCTGGCGGCGTGGAGCGCGCCCGCCCAGTACGCGGTCATCACGCGCTCCCTGGAGGCCACCGACGCGGTCGGCGCGCCGACGACCTGGGTGCTGTCCAACCACGACGTGGTCCGGCACGCGTCCCGGCTGGGCCTGACCGCCGACGGCGGCCGGCTCAACGGTGTCGGCGTCGGCGACCCGCAGCCGGACGCCGCGCTCGGGCTGCGCAGGGCCCGGGCGGCCAGCCTGCTGATGTTGGCGCTACCCGGCTCCGCCTACCTCTACCAGGGCGAGGAACTGGGGCTGCCGGAGCACACCACGCTGCCGGACGAGGCCCGGCAGGATCCGACCTGGGAACGCAGTGGACACACCCAGCGCGGCCGGGACGGCTGCCGGGTGCCGATCCCGTGGGAGGCCGACGCACCGTCGTACGGTTTCGGGCCGACCGACGCGAGTTGGCTGCCCCAGCCGCCGTCCTGGGCCGAGTACGCCCTGGACCGGCAGCGCGGCGTGACCGGCTCGACGTACGAGATGTACCGCACCGCGCTGCGGCTGCGCCGCGAGCACGGGCTGGGCCGGGGGCCGCTGGAGTGGCTCTCCACCGGCGACCAGGTGCTGGCCTTCCGCAACCGTGGACTGACCGTACTGACCAACTTCGGCGCCGCGCCGGTGCCCGCGCCCGCCGGCGAGGTGGTGCACAGCAGCGCCCCTCTCGACGACGACGGCCGCGTCCCCACCGACGTCACGGTCTGGGTCCGTCGCTGACCCGGCTCCGCCCACCGCCCCTCTCGGCGCCAGGCATGGCCGTCCCGGCCGCCGTCGCCAACCTCGTGATCGACGCGAGGCGCGACGGTCGGCCGGGGATCGGTCGGGCTCACAGACGGTCGGCGCGGGTGTGCAGCAGGTCGCGCACCGACCGGATGTCCCCGGGTGAGGTACGGGAGGCGAGCCAGTACATCAGCCCGGTGGGGATGAAGAAGAGCTGGAAGACGGCCAACCCGACGGCGTAGTTCAGCGGCGGCGGGAACGCCGCCCGCAGTCCGTGGAAGGCCACCCCGACCAGCGCGTTGCCGGCCGCCCGGCCGATCCCGTTGACCAGATTGCCCAGGCTGTAGACCGTGCCGCGGTGCTCCGGCGGATTGACGTCGGCTATCAGGGCGAACCAGTTCGGCGAGTTCGCCGAGGTCAGGGCCAGCGCCACGACGGCGGTGAGCAGACTCAGCCCGACCGTCGGCTCGGTCAGCACGCTGGCCAGCACGGCGCCCACCACGGCCCCGGAACCGCCACCGTCCGGCACGTCGATCCGGATCGGCACCAGGAACAGGACCAGGTAGAACGGCAGGGCCGCGAGCACGCCCACCGCCGCGACCAGGGCCCGCCCCCGGGGCGTACGCCGTTGCAGCGCGTCGCCGGCGACTCCACCGACGATCGACAGCACCCCGCCGAGCTGGAAGAGGGTGGCGAAGACGCTGCCCACCAGCACCGCGGTGGCCGGCGAGTAGCCCTGGTCCCGGGCTCGCTCGGTGAAGAGCACCGGCAGCCAGACCAGCGATCCGAACGCCGCCTGCGCGGTCAGCCCCTGCAGGACCAGCCAGCGATTGGTCCGCCGGGCCAGGATCCGGGGCAGGTCGGCCCGGCTGATCCGGTAGTCGTAGTCGGCACCGGCGTCGATCGCCCGGGCCAGCTCCGGTTCGCTCTGCCCCCGCCGCACGTCGTAGGTGAACAGGTAGGCGACGGTGGCCGCCACGCCGACCACGGTGACCGCCAGGAACGGGCGTCGCCAGTCGGTGCTGCCGACGATGCCGCCGGTGAGGGTCCCGGCCAGCGTGCCCACCCCCTGCGACAGCCCCCAGAAGCTCATCACCAGCCCCCGACGACGCGGTGAGATCAGGTCGGTGACCACGGAGAACCCCACCGAACCGACCGCGCCCAACCCGACCGCGGCCAGTAGCTGGGCGGCCAGGAACGCCGGATAGTTCGGGGCGAGAGCGCTGCCGCCGGTGCCGGCGGCCCAGACCAGCGTGCCGAGCATGAGCAACGGCTTACGGTCCGCCCGGTCGCCCACGTACGCCCAGACCACCGCCGCCACCGCGCTGACCAGGAAGCTCGCCGCGGTGACCAGCCCGAGCAGGCCCTGTGGCACACCCAACGCGCTGGAGATCGGCCCGTACAGCGGCGGCACCAGGCCGATCGCCACGTTGTCCAGCGAGGCGAGCACCACGAACACCACCACGCTGTAGGACCGGTGTGCCGCGTTCCCGCGCCGGGAGATCCTGGTACCAGCCATGACCGGCAGCAAACCAGGTCCGGGTCACGACCCGGTGACCGGGCCCGCGTCCACCCGACGGCTACGCCGGCGGAACCCGGTCGACGACCTGGTCGCGGGCCCGGGCGTACCCTTCCCGGACGGCGGGCACCGGCTCGGCGGCGAACTCGGCCAGACCGGAGACCGACCACTCGGGCGGTGTCGCGCCACCCAGGGCGACCCAGGCGGCCTGACGGGCGGCCCCGTCGGCGACGTACTCGCCGGGCGGCGGCACGACCACCGGCCGGCCGAAGACCTGCGGGGCGATCCGGCGCACCGCCGCCGACCGGGCACCCCCGCCGACCAGGATGATCCGATCGGCCCGGGCCCCCTGCGCCAGCAGGGCGTCCAAGCCGTCGGCGAGCGCGCAGAGCATGCCCTCGACGGCGGCCCGGGCCAGGTGCGCCGGGGCGGCGGTGCGCAGGGTGAGCCCGTGCACCGCCCCGGTGGCCAGCGGCCGGTCCGGGGTCCGCTCCCCCTCCAGGTAGGGAACCAGCACCAGGCCGTCCGCGCCGGGCGCGGCGGACAACGCCAGCTCGGAGAGGGTGTCGAGGTCGACGCCGAGCATCGTCGCGGCGGCGTCCAGCACCCGGGCGGCGTTGAGCGTGCAGACCAGCGGCAGGAATCGGCCGGTGGCGTCGGCGAAGCCGGCGACCGCACCGGCTACGTCGGCGGCCGGGACGTCGGAGACCGCGAAGACCGTCCCCGAGGTGCCGAGGGAGACGACCACGTCACCGGGGCCGGCCCCGACGCCGAGCGCGGCGGCGGCGTTGTCCCCGGTGCCGGGGCCGAGCAGCACCGCCTCCGCGCCGGACCTGCCCGCCGGGTCGGCGAACACGCTCCGGTCCAGCTCGCCGGCGACCTCCGCCGGGCCGAGCACGGCCGGCACCCGTGGCACCCGACCGAAGGCCCGTTCCAGCAGGTCCAGCCGGTACTCGCCGGTGCGGGGCGACCAGTAGCCGGTACCGCTGGCGTCGCCCCGGTCCGTGCGCAGCGCGGTCAGACCGGGGGCGCCGGCCAGCCGCCAGGTGAGCCAGTCGTGCGGCAGGCAGACCGCCGCCACCCGGGCCGCGTTCGCCGGCTCGTGCCGGGCGAGCCAGCGCAGCTTGGTGGCGGTGAAGCTGGCCACCGGAACCAGCCCGACCGCGTCCGCCCAGAACCGCCGGCCCGGCTCCCCGCCGCCGGCCTCGGCGATCAGGTCGGCGGCGGCCCCGGCGGACCGGGTGTCGTTCCACAGCAGCGCCGGCCGGACCACCTGGCCCGACTCGTCCAGGCAGACCATCCCGTGCTGCTGGCCGGCGACCGAGACGGCCGCGACGTCGGCCAACCCACCGGCGGCGTCGACCGCCGCCCGTAGGGCGTCCCACCAGGCGTCGGGGTGGACCTCGGTGCCGTCCGGGTGCGGCGCCCGGCCCTGCCGGATGAGGGCGCCGGTCTCCGCGTCCCGGATGACGACCTTGCAGGACTGGGTCGACGAGTCGACGCCGGCGACGAGCGGCATGGTGGCCCGCCTCAGCGCGCGCCGAGCAGGTGCTCGACGGCGAGCTGGTTGAGCCGCACGAAACCGAAGCCCTTCGCGCCGGCCGCGTCGACGTCGAAGTCCTCGAAGGCGGACCGGTCGGCGAGCAGGTCGGCGTAGCTCTCGCCCGGGGCCAGGGTGGGGGTGGCCAGGTCGCCGACCTGGCTGGCCGCGAGCGCCTCGGCGACCTCCGGATCGGCCCGGAAGGCGGCGGCCCGCTCCTTGAGCAGCAGGTAGGTGCGCATGTTCGCCTCGGCCGAGGCCCACACGCCGGAGAAGTCCTCGGTGCGGGAGGGCTTGTAGTCGAAGTGCCGGGGGCCGTCGTACGCCGGGCCGCCGTCGGGACCGCCGTGCTCCAGCAGGTCGACCAGGGCGAACGCGTTGAGCAGGTCGCCGTGGCCGAAGACCAGGTCCTGGTCGTACTTGATGCCGCGCTGGCCGTTGAGGTCGATGTGGAACAGCTTGCCCTGCCAGAGCGCCTGCGCGATGCCGTGGGCGAAGTTCAGCCCGGCCATCTGCTCGTGGCCGACCTCGGGGTTCAGGCCGACCAGCTCGGGATGGGCGAGGGTGGAGATGAAGCCCAGCGCGTGACCGATGGTGGGCAGCAGGATGTCGCCACGCGGCTCGTTCGGCTTCGGCTCGATGGCGAAGCGCAAATCGTACCCGGAGTCGATGACGTACTGGCAGAGCAGGTCGACGCCCTCCCGGTAGCGGTCCAGCGCGGCGCGCACGTCCTTGGCCAGGTCGTACTCGGCGCCCTCCCGGCCGCCCCACATGACGAAGGTACGGGCGCCCAGCTCGGCGGCGAGGTCGACGTTCCGCAGCACCTTGCGCAGCGCGTACCGCCGGACGTCGCGGTCGTTGCTGGTGAAACCGCCGTCCTTGAACACCGGGTGGTTGAAGAGGTTGGTGGTGACCATCGGGACGACCAGACCGGTCTCGTCGAGGGCCTTGCGGAAGCGGGTCAGGTGGGCGTCGCGGGTGGCGGCGTCCGAGCCGAAGGGCACCAGGTCGTCGTCGTGGAAGGTGATGCCGTACGCGCCCAGCTCGGCGAGGCGGTGCACCGCCTCGACCGGGTCCAGCGCGGCCCGGGTGGCGTCGCCGAACGGATCGCGGGCCGGCCAGCCCACGGTCCAGAGCCCGAAGGAGAACTTGTCGGCGGGGGTGGGGCGGGGTGCCATGGCAGACCTCCGGCTGGTGGTGTCGTCCACTATTTGTTCAGTGGTTGAATTAAATGGGGACGGTGTGGCATTGTCAAGCGGTGACCAGTGCCAACATCGCCGGGGCGGTCCGCCAGGGCAGCCTGCGCGAGCTCAACCTCGCCGTGGTGCTGGGGCGGATCGCCACCGCCGACCGCCCGCCGTCACGGGCGGCGATCGCCGCCGACACCGGCCTCACCCGGGCCACCGTCTCCGCGGTGGTGGACGACCTGATCGCCGGCCGGCTGGTCGCCGAGGTCGACCCGGAGCCGCGTACCGGCGCGGGGCGACCCGCCCGAGGGCTGCGGCTCGCCGCCGACGGGCCCGCCGGGCTCGGGCTGGAGATCAACGTCGACTACCTGGCCGCCTGCGTCGTCGACCTCGCCGGAGCCGTCCGCCACCACGAGGTACGCCGGGCCGACCTGCGGCCACTCTCCCCCACCGAGGCGCTCGCCCGCCTGGTCGAGCTGGCCGGCCGGGCCCGCGCCGCCGCCGACCGGCTGGGGCTCACCCTGGCCGGCGCCACGCTGGCCGTGCCGGGGCTCGTCGACGCCCACGGGCTGGTCCGGCTCGCTCCCAACCTCGGCTGGCGCGACGTGGACGTCCCCGCCCTGCTCGCCGGCCATCCGCCGCTCACCGGCACGGTCGACGGGGTGCCGGCGCTGACCGTCGACAACGAGGCGAACCTCGCCGCCCTCGGCGAGCTGCACGCCGTCCCGGGCACGGCAAGCTTCCTGCACGTCTCCGGTGAGATCGGCATCGGTGCCGGGATCGTCCTCGACGGCGCGCTCTTCCGGGGCGCCCGAGGCTGGAGCGGCGAGCTGGGTCACGTACCGGTCGACCCGGCCGGGCCGCGGTGCCGCTGCGGCGGCCGGGGCTGCCTGGAGACGTACGCCGGCCAGGAGGCCATCCTCGGCGCGGCCGGCCTTGCCGGCGCGGACCTGCCGGCCGACACCGCCGCCCGGCGGCTGGCCGACCTCGCCAGCGCGGGCGACCCGCAGGCCCGCGCCGCGCTCCACGCGGCCGGCACCGCCCTCGGCGTCGCCGTGGCCGGCGTGGTGAACCTGCTCGACCTGGACACCGTCGTCCTCGGCGGCGGATACGCGACCCTGGCCCCCTGGCTGCGCCCGCCCGTCGCCACCGAACTGACCGCCCGGGTGCTGACCGCCGCCTGGTCCCCCGTCTCGGTCCGCGCCGCCGCGCTCGGTCCGGAGTCGGCGGTGGTCGGCGGCGCCGGTGCGGTGGTCCGTCGGATCGTCGCCCGACCCTCCGGTTGGCTCGGTCGCCGGGAGTGACCAGGGCGGAGTCAGGCGCTCGGGCTGCCGCCGCGCACCCGCAGCGGCGTCACGCCGGAGCGGCCCAGGCCGAGCGGGTCGCCGACGGCGGGCCGCCGAGCGACTCGGGCACGAGCGGCGCGACCACCGACTGTGCGGCGGTCGGCTCCGCCGCCCCCTCCCGCCGCCGGGCCACCCGGTCGAACTCGCGGATGCCGCGCAGCAGGTCCTCCCGCCCCTCGACGCTCATGTCGGAGAGCACCTCGGCCAGCCGCCGCTGGCGATCCTGCCGCAGCTCGGTGAGGAGCCGCCGCGCCTCCGGGGTCAGGTGCAGGGCGATCTCGCGCCGGTCCAGCCGGCCCGGCTCGCGTTCCAGCATGCCGGCCGCGACCAGGCGGTCACAGAGCCGGCTCGCCGAGGAGAGCAGCATGTCCAGCAGGGCCGCGAGCCGGCGGAGGTTGATCCCGTCGTGCCGCTCCACCACCATGACCGCACGCAGCTGGGCACCGGACAGCCGGCTGGTCGTCCCCTCCCGCGCCGCCTCCCACACGGACAGGAGAGCGCCGGCCGCCGCATCGAGCTCGGCGGCCATACTCACGTGTGGTCTGCGAAGACCGCTGTCATCGGCCATGGTGGGCCCGAGACTACCCCCACGCCGGGTCGTCGGCCCGGGTCAGAAGGAGTGACGATGCGCGGACCGGACGACCGGGCCCGACAGGTGCTGATCGAGGCGCCGGTCGACCTCCTGCTGGACCGGCTGGCCAGCCAGCTGGCCAACGACTTCGCGATCACCGCTACCGAGCTCTACCAGGTCGACTACCGACTGTCCGTGCTGCTGCCGATCAGGGACGGGGAGCCGGTCACCGGGCCGGGCCACCCCGCCTGGCGCTGCTTCGACCACCAGGAGCCGATCCTCGCGGGCGACACCGGCTGGTTCCCGGTCGGCATGCGCGGGGATCGACGCGGGGTGCTACGGCTGACCCCGGCACCGCAGGACCAGGAGGCCGTCGACCAGCTCACCGCCATCGCCACCGCGCTCGGGCACGAACTGGCCGCCGTCTCCGCCGGCACCGACCTGTACCGGGCTGCCCGGCGGGCCCGCCGGCTCACCCTCGCCGCCGAGATGCAGTGGGAGCTGCTGCCCGGCCGCAGCCGGGTCCGCCCGTCGTTCAGCCTGGCCGGGCAGTTGGAGCCGGCGTACGCGGTGCGCGGCGACAGCTTCGACTGGTCCGACGACGGGCACCGGGTGTGGCTGTCCACCGTCAACGGCACCGGCGAGGGGGTGGCCGCCGCGATGCTCACCACGCTGGCCACCCACGCGCTGCGCAACGCGCGCCGGGGCGGGCTGGCCCTGGCCGACCAGGCGGCCCTCGCCGACCAGGCGGTCTACGCCCTGCACCGGGGTGAGCAACACCTCGCCACCCTGCTGATGGAGCTGAACCTCGCCTCCGGTCGGTTGACCGTGGTCGACGCCGGCTCACCCCGACTGGTGTTGCTGCGCGACGGCGAGGTCAGCGAGCCGGTGCTGGAGAAGCAGTTCCCGCTCGGCATGTTCGACGGGACCGACTACCGGGAGCAGCAGTTCGACCTGCGCCGGGGTGACCGGCTCTTCGTGGTCAGCGACGGGGTCGTCGACGCGCTCGGCGGCAACGTCCGGTACGGGGAGACCGCACTGGACCGCTTCCTGCGCCGTACCAGGCCGACGGCGCCACTGGACGCCGTCCGCTCGCTGATCGGGGACCTGCGGGCGTTCGTCGCCGGGGACCTGATCGACGACGCCGTGGTGGTCTGCCTGGACTGGACCGGCCCCCGCCCCTGACACCCCGCGCTCAGTACGCCCCGCGCCGCCGCAGTACCGCGCCGAAGGTCTTCCAGAGGATGGTCAGGTCGGCGGCGAGCGACCAGTTCTCCACGTAGTACAGGTCGAGCCGGATGCCGTCCTCCCAGCTCAGGTCGGACCGGCCGCTGACCTGCCAGAGCCCGGTCATGCCCGGCTTCACCAGCAGACGGCGGGCCACGTCGCCGTCGTACCGGGCCACCTCCGACGGCAGCGGCGGTCGCGGGCCGACCAGACTCATCTGCCCGAGCAGCACGTTGACCAGTTGGGGCAGCTCGTCCAGGGACCACTCGCGCAGCAGCCGGCCGACCCGGGTCACCCGGGGGTCGGCGCGCATCTTGAACAGCAGCCCGTCGGTCTCGTTGCGGGCGGCCAGTTCGGCCAGGAGCTCGTCGGCGTTGACCACCATGGTCCGGAACTTCAGCACCGCGAACTCGCGCCCACCCTGCCCGACGCGGGTCTGCCGGAACAGCACCGGCCCCCGGCTGTCCAGCCGGATGGCCAGCGCGATCACCGCGATGAACGGCAGGGCCAGCAGCAGTGCCAGCGCGGCGAGGGTACGGTCGACGAGTTCCTTGACCAGCTTGCGGGCGCCCCGGAACTCGGGGGCCTCGACGTGGATCAGTGGCAGGCCGGCGACCGGCCGGGTGTGGATGCGGGGCCCGGCGACGTCGGTCAACGCGGGCGCCACCACCAGGTCTATCCCGGTGCCTTCGAGCTGCCAGCCCAGCCGGCGCAGCCGGGCGGCGGTCAGCTCGCCGGAGGCGGTCACCGCGACGGTGTCCGCCCCGATCGCTGCCGCCGCCTCGGGCACGCCTCGCAGCGAGCCCACCACCGGCACGTCGCTGAGCCGCTGCGGCACCGGCGCGAGCAGCGCGTCAGGGATGCAGGCGCCGACCACGTGGTAGCCGGCGTACGGCTCGCGCCGCAGGGTGTGCACGAGTTCCAGCACGTGCGCGGTGTCACCGACGACCAGCACCCGGCGGGACCAGCCGGCGCCGTTGTACCGGGCCAGGTGCAGCCGCTTGCGGGCGGCGAACCGGGTCACCACCAGGGCCGTCGTGCCGAAGGCGAAGGAGATGGCCAGGAACCCGCGGGACACGCCGACGTCGGCGATGTAGCCGGCGATCGCGATGCCACCGGCCAGACGCAGGCTGGCGGTGCTGACCCGCCGGTACTCGTCGGCGCCGTAGCCGAGCACCCGGTCGTCGTAGCAGCGCAACGCCTTGAGGGAGACCAGCCAGGTGAGCACCAGACCCGGAGCCACCAGGACGTAGGGGATCTCCGACCCGACCGGCGTCCGGTCACCGAAGCGCGCGGCGTAGCCGGCCAGCACGGCGAGGCAGAGAACGGTGGTGTCGAGGACGACCAGGAGCCGCACGTACGCCCGCTGGTCGGCGCGGGCGACGGGTCCGGCCGCACGGCCCGCCGACACCGACGATGTCGGGGTGGGCGTGGACAGGGTTGCCGAACTCACCGGGCCTCCCCTCGTCGCGCGAGTCGGCTCCGACCCGTCGCCGCCCGTGGGGGCAGCGACGCCGGAACGCTTCCGACATCTTGCCGCAGAATGATGGTTACCGATTGCTTCGGACGTATTACCGTCAGTTTGCCCTCGTCGCGGAACGTGGACCGCCGCACCGGCTCTCCCGGTGCGGCGGTCCGTGCCGTTCCTCGACTCAGCGCGGCGCGTTCGGGCGCAGCGCGATCGCCTTGAGGAAGATGTCACCGATCTTGGTCGGGTCCTCGGTGACGAAGGTGCCGCCGCCGGTGACGCTGGTGATCGACTGGAGTTCGGCCTTGGAGACCTCGTTGCCGATGCCGATGATGACGACCTGCACCGGCCGCTCCGGGTCCGCCAGCGCCTTGAGTTCGCTGAGCAGCTTGGTCTGCGAGATGCCGTTGTCATCCTCGTTCTTGCCGTCGGTGAAGAGCACCACCGAGTTGACCCGGCCCGGCTCCCAGTCCCGCTGGACGGTCTTGTACGCCTCGAGCATCGTGTCGTACAGGCCGGTGTTGCCGTCGGACGGTCGAACGAAGCCCAGCCCCTGCTCCAGCCTGCTCCGGTTGCTCGACAGCGGGTTGATCGGCACGATCTCCCGCCAGTCCCGCGAGCCCACCAGGTTGGTGGAGAACGTCCACAGGCCGATCGACCAGGAGTCGTCGAACAGGTTCAGGCCGCGGCTCGCCGCCGCCACGGTGACCTGGGCACGGCTGGCGTTGTTGGCGGAGGGGACCTCCGTCTTCATGGAACCGGAGACGTCGATGACGCAGAGCATCCGGCCGGACTGGGTCGCGATGGACCAGCCGGAGACCGCCCGGTCTATCGCGACCGGGTCCAGGCCACCCGCGGCGCCGACACCGGCCGGCGGGACGGTCGACTGGCCACCGGCCGGGCTCGGAGCGCCCTGCGGCGCCCTGAAGCCCTCACCCCAGTTGCCGTCCGGGGCGCGCAGCGACTGGGCGGCCAGCCGGTTCTTGAAACCCTGGGTGGTGAGCAGCTCGTAGAGCACCCGGGCGGCCGAGGCCTTCGACGGCTCGACGCCGGGCAGCACCGCGTACGGGTAGTCCAGCGGCATGGGCGACGGCTCCAGGTAGAGCGCGGCCAGCGGGATCGGCGGCTTGGTGTTGTTGTACGCCATGACGTCCTCCTCCGACAGCGCGGCGGCGGAGAGCGCGCTGGCGATGGACGCCGGGTCGTTGGAGCGTGGGAACCGGGCGAGCAGGTCCTGCCGCAGCGCGGAGCGGCCGGTGGCCAGCGCCCGGAGCGCGCCGGTGGTGGCCTGCTGCGCGTCCCCGCCGGAGGCGCTGGCGGCGGCGGTGAGAGAGAGGAGCCCGGACAGGCCGGCGGCGTCCCGGGTCGGCTCGACGATCCCGGCGCGCAACGGCTTGTCGCTACTGACCGCGCGGAGCAGGTCGGTCCAGCTGAGCTTCTTGTCCGGCCAACCGAGACGCGAGGCGGCGACCGGCTCCGGCATGGCCACCACGATCGGGCTGCGGGCGATCGACGCGCCGTTGCCCGGGGCGAAGGCGGTGGCGCCGTTGTTCTTCAGCCGCAGCAGCCAGGTGGAGGAGTCCGGGATCCAGACGTCGGGGGTGACCGCCGTACCACTGGCCTGCCCCACGCCCGCGAGGGTGGCGCCGTGCTTGCTGGCGACCGCGGCGGCCACCTCGACGGAATCGGAGGAGGTGACGGTGACCGCGATACACGTTCCGCCGACCGCCGCCCCGTCCTTGACCCACTGGCTGGCGGCGTCAGCGACCGCCGGCGCCAGTTCCGGCGTCGCGGCCACGGAGAGCTGGATCTCCCCGGAGCAGGACGGGCCAGCCAGCTGCTGGTAGCCGAACCAGGACCCGGCAACCACGACGGCGAGCGCGGTCGCCACGGCTGCGGCTCCTGCTCCACGAAAACTTGAACGCATGCGATGGCGGCCAGACACGCCGACCATCTTGCGCAGGTCGGGCGCTTACCGCCATAACCGTTCGGACGAAAGTTACTGAGGAGAAACAGTTGATCACCGTTTCGCCACATTGAGTAGTCAGTCCGTTTCCAGGCGTGGATCTGTCCATCCCGGAGTGCCATCGGTCAGGCTAGGACACAGGTGGGGCTCGGTACCTCCACCGGCTCGCCGAGCGGCTCGGGCACACCCGAGCCGGGATCCACCCGGAACACGCGCACCATGTCGGCCCGCTCGTCCGCGACGTAGAGGTGTTCCCCGACCAGCACGAAGTGCCGCGGCCACTCCCCGCCCGTGGGTACCTCCGCCACCAGCCGCGGCAGCTCGCCGTCGAGCGCGAAGACCGCGACGGTGCCGACCCCCCGGTTGCCGACGTAGAGGAAGCGCCCACCCGGACCGACGGCGATCTCCGAGGGCTGGACGTGCCCCGCCCGGCCGCTGGCATCGACCCGTCCCCGCTGGTGCAGGGCTCCCTCCGCGGTCAACTCGTACGCGGTCACCGTCGCGTCCAACTCGCCCGCCACCCAGCACCGCCGCCCGTCGGGATGCCGGGCCAGGTGACGCGGCCCGGCACCGGCGACGGTACGCGCCGCGGGCGCGCGGGGGACCAGCCGGCCCGACCCGGCGTCCAGGTCGTAGCGGTAGATCGAGTCGGTGCCGAGGTCGACCGCGAGCAACGGACCGGCGCCCGGGTCCGGGGACACCATGTGGCAGTGCGACTTCTCCTGGCGTTCCGGGTCCGGGCCGTGCCCCTCGTGCCGGACGAGGTCGCTGCGCTCCCCCGGCACCCCGTGGTCGTCGAGCGGGAGGACCGCGACGCTGCCGCCGCCGTAGTTGGCGACGAGGAGGTGCCCACCGTCCGGCACGACCGCCAGGTGACACGGCTCGGCGCCACCGGTCGACCGGACGGCCAGCGGGGTCAGTTCGCCCCGCTGGCCCACGCCGAAGGCGCTGACCCGGCCTTCGGGAAGCTCGTTCACCGCGTACAGCACCGGCAGGGCGGGATGCCGGGCGAGGAAGGAGGGAGACTCGGTGCCCACCACCGTGCCGAGCGGCGTCAGCTCTCCCGAGCCCGGGTCCCGACGGGCGGCCACGATGCCGTCCCCCCGTCCGCCGCTGGCCGCCGTGTATCCACCGATGTAGACGATCTCACTCGTCACCGCTGTGTCCCTCCGCCGTTCCTGCCGTCGCTCCCACCAGAACCTCTCCCCGGCGATCCCGGCCGTCAGGCCCCTTCCCGGATTCTGCCCGGACGGCCGCCGCGGCGGCGGCGGACCGGCCAGCAACCGGACACGACCGGCCGGGCCGAGGGCGGACCGGCGGGTCAGGCCACCGGAACCGGTTCACCCCGCTGCCGGGCCACGTGCTCGACCAGCGAGATCAGCACCATCTTCGCGGACTGGCGGTCCCGCGCGTCGCAGAGCACCACCGGCACCTGCGGATCGATGTCCAGCGCCTGCCGGACCGCCTCGATGCCGAACTGGCGGGCCCCGTCGAAGTGGTTCACCCCCACCACGAACGGGATGCCGCGCTGCTCGAAGTAGTCGATCGAGGGGAAGCAGTCGGCGAGGCGGCGGGTGTCGGCGAGCACGACCGCGCCGAGCGCCCCGAAGGCCAGCTCGTCCCACAGGAACCAGAACCGGTCCTGGCCCGGCGTGCCGAAGAGGTAGACCTGGAGGTCCTCGGTGATGGTGATCCGGCCGAAGTCCATCGCCACCGTGGTGGTGGTCTTCCCCTCCACCCCGGAGAGGTCGTCGGTGCCGATGCTGACGCTGGTCAACACCTCCTCGGTCTGCAGGGGGCGTACCTCGCTCAGGGCGCTGACCAACGTCGTCTTGCCCGCGCCGAAGCCGCCGGCAATGAGGATCTTGAGAGCCAGCGGCAACCGGGCCCCGGAGGAGTCCCGGTCAGAGCGCACGTAGTCCACTGACCACCGCCTTGAGGATGTCGTTGTCGGGAAGTGCGGCGGCCGGCGGCTCGTGCACCGAGACCAGCCCCCGGGCGAGCAGATCGCCGAGGAGAACACGGACCACGCCCACGGCGAGGTCCAGGTCGGCGGCGAGGTCCGCCACCGCGGCCGGACGCCGGGCCAGTTCGACCAGACGCCGGTGTTCGGGCTGCAACCCGGGCTGGCCGGTCGGATTCCCGACCGCCAGCACGAACGCGACCAGATCGAAGCCGTCGAAGGACGGGCGCACCCGGCCACCGGTGAGGGTGTACGGCCGGACCACCGGACCGGCGGCGCCGTCCAGCCACTCGTGCTGAGGGCCCGGCGGCTCAGCTCGCATCGACGGCCCCTGCCGCCGCCCGCGCCGGCGCGGTCAGGTTCTCCCCGACCCTGATCACCAGCATCGCCATCTCGTACGCCACGAACCCGATGTCCGCGTCGGCCTCGCAGACCACCGCGAGGCAGGTGCCCTGACCGGCGGCCGTGACGAACAGGTACGCGGACTCCATCTCCACCACCGTCTGCCGGACCCCACCCGCGTCGAGGTGCCGGCTGGCCCCCTTCGCCAGGCTGGAGAAGCCGGAGGCCAGGGCGCAGAGATGTTCGGCGTCGGCGGTGTCCATCCCGGTGGAGGCACCGAGCAACAGGCCGTCGGCGGAGAGCACCACCGCCTCCAGGGCGGGGGGCACCCGCTCCACCAGTTCGTCCAGCAACCAGCCGAGGTCGGCGCTCTGCCTCGTCGTGTGCACCACTAGGCGTCCCTCTCAGTCGCGGTCGGGCATTCGGGGGCCGCCGCCGGCTCGGCCGGCGACGGGGACGGCTCGGGGGCCACCCGCCCCGAGGGGCCGTCGGTGGCCGCCGGGCCGGGTGGCAACGGGCGCAGCGCCACGCCCTCCCGCCGGCCTCGGGCGGTGCCGGCCTGCAGTGCCGACATCTGCCGGCGCACCTCCTCGGGCGAGCGCGGGGCCGGGGCCTCCGCGGCCTGCGACCGGGGCCGGGTCGCGGGCCCCCGCCGGCGGACCCGGCGGGGCAGGCCGTCGCCGTCGGGGGCGACTTCCACCGCGGAGGTACGCGCCGGCGCGAACGGCAGCACGGTCTGGTCGGAGCGTTCCCGGGTGGTCCGGCCCGACCGGGCCCGGACCGGGACGCCCAGCCGGCTGACCGGGGCACCCGGGCGGCCCACCGGGATGGGCGACACGGGCGGCTCGTCGGTGATCAGGTCGGTCGGCACGAGCACCACCGCGGTCAGCCCACCGGGCTGCTCGGAGCGCAGGGTGACCATGATGCCGTGCCGGGCGGCGAGGCGGGCCACCACGAAGAGTCCGAGGCGGGCGCTGTCGGCCGGGTCGAACTCGGGCGGGTCGGCCAGGCGGCGGTTGGCCTCCGCCACCGCGCCCGGCGCCATCCCCAGGCCCTGGTCGGTGATCTCGACGACGTACCCCCTGGCCACCTGCTGGCCGGCGATCCCGACCCGGGTCTCCGGCGGGGAGAAGGCGGTGGCGTTCTCGATCAGCTCGGCGAGCAGGTGGACCACGTCGGCCACCGCCCGGCCCGCCAGCCCCGCGGGCTGCACCTCCCCGACGTCCACCCGGTCGTACGCCTCGACCTCGGAGACCGCGCCGCGGATCACGTCCAGCACGGCGACCGGCTGTCGCCAGCCCCGCCCGGGCACCGCCCCGGCGAGGATGACCAGGTCCTCGGCGTGCCGGCGGAGCCGGGTGGCCAGATGGTCGACCCGGAACAGGTCGGCCAGCTCGTCCGGATCCTCGGTGCGCCGTTCCATCCGGTCGAGCAGGGCGAGCTGCCGGTGCACCAGACCCTGGCTGCGGCGGGCGAGGTTGAGGAAGACCTCGTTCAGGCCCCGGCGCAGGGTGACCTCGTCGACGGCGGCACTGACGGCGGTACGCCGGACCTCGTTGAAGGCGCGTCCGACGTCGCCGATCTCGTCGGCGCCGTACTCCAGCGGCGGCGCCTCACGCGCCACATCGACCTGTTCTCCCCGGCGCAGCCGGGCCACCACGTCGGGGAGCCGGTGCTCGGCCATCTCCAGGGCGGCGATCCGCACGCCGGTGAGCCGGCGGGCCAGCGTACGCCCGACCCGCAGCGCGACCAGGACCGACACGACGACCGCCAGCAGTCCGAGCACTCCGGCGGCGGCGAGCCGGACCAGGATGGTGACGGCCACCGGCACGGTGCGGTCGGCCAGCGCCTGTGCCTCGCGCAGCTCGTAGTCGATCATCTGCTGCTGCACGGCGTCGTAGCTGGCGACCCACGCCCGGCCGTCCACCGGCGGACGGCCCGACGGGTCGGCGCGCAGCAGCGCCTCCTGCATGGCGCGCAGTCGGACGAACTCCTCCCCGGCGACCAGCCGCTGGTAGGCGGCCCGGTCCTCGACCGGCAGGTCGGCCACGGACATGTCGGCGAGGAACCGCTCGTTGCCGATGATCTGCACCAGCCGCAGGTGCTCCCCTTCGGTGAACCGGCCGCTGGCGACCGCCCCGGCCACCAGCGCGTCGGTCTGGCCGCGCAGCTCACGGGTCCAGCCGAGGCCGGTGAGCGCCAGGGCCTGCCGGTTCAGCTCCGCGTCGGGCGCGTCGGCCATCGCGTAGAAAGCCCCGAAGACCGCTCCGATGACGCCGGTGTAGAGACCGCTCGCGCCGACCCTGTCGATCTGCCGGCGGTCGATGAATCCACGCCCGGCCGGCAGTGTGTCGAGGGCGGCGGCCAGCTTGTCCAGGCGGCTGTCGAGCAGGTCGCCGCCGGCGTCGCGCAGCCGTTCCCCGCCGATGCGCCGGCGCAGGTCGGCTACCGCGGTGTCGGTGCGCTGCCGCTGCTCGGCCAGGGCTGGCAGCGTCCGCGTACCGACGAGCTGGACCACCGAGAGTCGCCGCTCGCGTTGCAGCTCCGCGACGACCGCGCCGCCGGGGCGGCCGAGCTCTTCGAGGAAGGTACGCGCGACGAGCAGGTCGAGCGCGGGGCCGAGGGCGAGCGTGGTGGTGAAGATCCAGAGGGCCAGCAGGGCAGCGACCGGGGTCACGACCAGTGCGGTCAGCTTGGCGCGGATCGACCAGTCGTGGGTGTCCATTGAGTCCTCGCCCGAAGGGATGGCAGCGGTGGCGCCGGCGCCGGCCGGGCAGCACCCGGCCACGGCGCCGGGCACCGGCACGGGCGCCTTGGGCAGGATACGTAATCGGGGCCCGCAGCACTACCGGGTGACAACGGTCCCACCTGCGCTCCGTTGTGGATCCTCGGCTCGGCGAACGCCCCGCCCGTCCCCGGCGGGGCGTTCGTCCAGAAGGGAACTCAGCCGTCGGTCGACAGGCCGAGGCCCTCGGCGACGCGGCGGCCGTAGTCGTGGTCGCACTGGCTGAAGTGCCAGACCATCTTCTCCTGGATGTGCTTGTCACACCGGGACAGGTTGGTCACCAGGTTGAGGACGAGGTCGTCGCGCTCCCAGTCGGCCATCTCGCGGTACCGCCGGCCAGCCTGGGAGTAGTTGTCCTGCCGCTCGATCGGGGCCTTCATGACCTGCCCGGACACGAACGGGCGGTACTCCCGGTACGACTCGTCGGCCTCGCGCAGCCCGGCCGCCGAGGACGGTTCGAAGTTGATGTGCGGGTTCGCGCCCCGGTTGTCCACCCCGTACGACATCGCGCCGCCGGACTGGTTGGTGCTGACCACCACGTCCTCGCGGGGCCGGTTGACCGGCAGCTGGAGGTAGTTCGGGCCGACCCGGTAGCGCTGGGTGTCCGAGTAGGAGAAGGTGCGGCCGACGAGCATCTTGTCGTCGGAGAAGTCGATGCCGTCGACCAGCACGCCGGTGCCGAAGGCGATCTGCTCGTTCTCGTTGTGGTGGTCGGTGATGTTCCGGTTGAGAGTCATCATTCCGACAGGCAGGTACGGGAAGTCCTCCTCCGGCCAGATCTTGGTGTCGTCGAGCGGGTCGAAGTCCAGTTCCGGGTGCTCGTCGTCGCTCATGATCTGGACGTTGAGCTCCCACTGCGGGTACTCGCCGCGCTCGATGGCCTCGTACAGGTCCTTCGAGGCGTGGCCGAGGTCCCTGGCCTGGATCTCCTGCGCCTGCGCCTCGGTGAGGTTGTGCTCGCCCTGTTGGGAGAGCCAGTGGAACTTGACCAGCACGCCCTCGCCGCCGGCGTTGACGAGGCGGTACGTGTTCACCCCGGAGCCGCGCATGGTGCGGTAGTTCCTCGGGATGCCGTACGGGCTGAACAGCCAGGTCAGCATGTGCATGGCCTCGGGCGTGTTCGACATGAAGTCGAAGATCCGGTTGGGCTCCTGGCGGAAGGTCACCGGGTCCGGCTTCAACGCGTGGATCACGTCGGGGAACTTGATCGCGTCGCGGATGAAGAAGATCTGGAGGTTGTTGCCGACCATGTCCCAGTTGCCGTCCTCGGTGCGGAACTTCACCGCGAAGCCACGCGGGTCGCGGGCCGCCTCGGAGGAGTCCCGGCCGCCGATGACGGTGGAGAACCGGATGGTGACCGGGGTCTTCTTGCCCCTGGTCTGGAAGAGTTTGGCCCTCGTGAAGGTGGACGCCGGCACGGCCTGGTCACCGGTTCCGACCGTGCCGTACGCCTCGAACTCGCCGTGGGCGACGAAGCCGCGGGCGTGCACCACCCGCTCGGGAATCCGCTCCCGGTCGAAGTGGCTGATCTTCTCCAGGAAGTGGTAGTTCTCCAGCGTCGCGGGCCCACGCGAACCGACCGTGCGCTGCTGCTGGTTGTTGTGGACGGGGTGACCCTGACGGGTGGTGAGGATGGGCTTGTCGGCCTGATCGCTCATCGCTGTCCTCCTGATGGGTTCTGGCGGTCGGGGTGACCCCCGGTGGGTGGTGTCGGTGGACCCCACCGCGGACGCCGTCGCCAGCACCGCGGGACCGCGCGTCACGCGGCGGGCGGCGGGCGGGCGTACGACGCCAAACTCGACCGGCATCACCCCACCCAAGCGCGTTGTCTGGAATCAGTCAACTTTTAGCCGCCAGGAAAGTCCACCGGATCGGGATTGGCGATCACCGGACGGAGGGAATACCAGGGTGGCGAAGGAGGAGCCATGTCGCCCACGCAGGTAGTCGTTGTGGTGCTCGCCGTGCTGGTGGTCGCGGTGCTGGTCGCCGTGGCCGTCGTGACCGGCCGGCGCCGCGCGCTCAAACGCCGATTCGGCCCCGAGTACGACCGGGTCGTCACGGAACGGGACAGCCGCACCGCCGCCGAACGAGAGCTGCGCGACCGGGAACGCCGGCACGCCGAACTCGAACTCACCCCGCTGGACCCGCAGGCCCGCGCCCGCTACGCCGCCGCCTGGGAGGAACTCCAGGTGCGGTTCGTCGACTCCCCGGCCGAGACGGTCGGTGACGCCGACGAACTGGTCAGCCGGCTCATCGCCGACCGCGGCTACCCCGCCGGGGACTTCCCGGAACAGATCGCCCACCTCTCCGTCGAGCACGCCCGCACCCTCACCCACTATCGGGAGGCGCACGAGATCCGGCTGCGCAACGAGCGGGGTGAGGCAAGCACCGAGGAGCTGCGCCAGGCCGTCGTGCACTACCGGACCCTCTTCGCCGACCTGCTCGGCGAGGATCCGGTCGGGCAGCGACCGCCGGCGCAGCGCAGACCGGACAGCCCGCACGACGTCACCAGCCGCTGAGGAGAGCCCCATGCGCCAGGAAGAGCAGCAGGTCAGCCCGGACCACCCGGACGCGGTGCGGTCCACGCCCGTACCCGTCCCACCCGCCGGCGGGGCAACCGCGCACCGGGACCGGAACGGGCGCGCCGACACCCCGGAGGACATGCTGGAGGACCGGGGCACCTTCGACGACCCGACGGTGGCCCCCGCCGACGACCGCGCCGGCATCCGCCCGTACGGCGGGCGGGACCGTGACCCCGACGGCGGCCGGCCGGAGTTCCACGAACCGGCCCCGCTGCCGACCGCCTTCGGCGCGGCCACGGTGGGCGACGCGGTCGCCGCCTCGGCGTTGGCCAGCGGGCGTCCGGAGGACGAGCGGGATGCCCGGCTGGAGGACACCGCGCTGCCCGGCGACGGCGCACCCGGACGAACCGAGCCATTCGACGACGAACGGGCCGACCCGACGGCCGCCGACCGGATCCACGACCGCGACCGCTGGGAGGCCGGGCACCGGGACGCCGCGACCGGGAACGAGGCCGGCCCGGCCGGGGTACGGCGCGACGGTGACGCGCCGGCCGCCGGGTACGGCAGCGCCGCGCCGGCGATGGTCGACCCGGACGCCGAGGCACCGGGCGCCGGCGCGGCGACGGTCGCCGCCGGGGCGACCGGGGCGGCCGGCGGCAACGTGCCGACGCACGCGGCGACCCTGTTCGAGCCGGACGCGGCGCAGGGCTTCCGGGACCGCTGGCGGGAGATCCAGCTCCGCTTCGTGGACGACCCGCAGGCGGCGGTCGGCGAGGCGCAGTCACTGGTCGAGGAGGCCATCCAGGCGCTGTCGGCCGCGCTCTCCGCGCAGAAGCAGCGGATTGGCGGCTGGCAGGACGCCGGTTCGGCCGACACCGAGCAGTTGCGGGTTGCGGTCCGCCAGTACCGGGACTTCCTGGACCGGGTGCTCGGTCGCTGACTGCGCAGTCGGGCGCCCCGGTCGCAGGTCGGCCGGGGCGCCCGCGTGTGTGCCGTACGTCGCGCGTGGAAAGTCGACCTATCGGGTAGTAGCACGTCCACGCACGCGACGAAGGGTGGCGGGGATGGACGGTGGCGGCCTCCGGCTGAGCATGAACGCGCTGGACTACGGGATTCTCACGCTCTACTTCGTCACCGTGCTCGGTGTCGGTTTCGCGGCCCGCCGGGCCATCCGGACCAGCGTCGACTTCTTTCTCTCGGGGCGCTCGCTACCGGCCTGGGTGACCGGATTGGCCTTCGTCTCGGCGAACCTCGGCGCGCTGGAGATCATCGGGATGGCCGCCAACGGCGCCCAGTACGGCATGATGACCCTGCACTACTACTGGATCGGCGCCGTGCCGGCGATGGTCTTCCTCGGCATCGTGATGATGCCCTTCTACTACGGCTCCCGGGTCCGCAGCGTCCCCGAGTACCTGCGGTTGCGGTTCAACCGACCGACCCACCTGCTCAACGCGATCAGCTTCGCGGTGGCCCAGGTGCTCATCGCCGGGGTCAACCTGTACGCGCTGGCGCTGATCATGCAGGCGCTGCTCGGTTGGCCGCTGTGGGTGGCGGTTCTGGTCGGCGCGGTGATCGTGCTGGCGTACATCACCGTCGGCGGGCTCTCCGGCGCGATCTACAACGAGGTGCTCCAGTTCTTCGTGATCATCGCGGGTCTGGTGCCGATCACCGTGATCGGGCTGGTGAAGGTCGGTGGCGTGAGCGGCCTGATGGACGCCGTCCGCGAGTCCCCACTCGGCGAGGCCGGCCTGCACGCGTGGCAGGGCACCGGCGGCACCGACAACCCCCTCGGCGCGCACTGGATCGGCATCGTCTTCGGTCTCGGTTTCGTGCTGTCCTTCGGCTACTGGACCACCAACTTCGCCGAGGTGCAGCGGGCGTTGTCGGCGCGGAACATGAGTGCCGCCCGGCGGACCCCGATCATCGCCGCGTACCCGAAGCTGGTGATCCCGGTGGTCACCGTGATCCCCGGCCTGATCGCGCTGGTCACGGTGCACGGGCTGGGTGCCTCGGAGGGCGATCTGGTCTACAACAACGCGATTCCGCTGCTGATGCGCGACCTGCTCCCCAACGGGGTGCTCGGGGTCGCCGTGACCGGCCTGATCGCCTCGTTCATGGCCGGCATGGCGGCCAACGTGAGCGGCTTCAACACCGTCTTCACGTACGACATCTGGCAGGCGTACGTGCGCCGGGACGGCTCGGACGAGTACTACGTCCGGGTGGGCCGGATCGCCACCGTCGGCGGCGTGCTAATCGGCATCGGCACGGCGTTCATCGCGGCCGGGTTCAGCAACATCATGAACTACATCCAGGCGCTCTTCTCGCTGTTCAACGCCCCGTTGTTCGCGACCTTCATCATCGGCATGTTCTGGAAGCGGATGAGCCCGCTGGCCGGTTTCTGGTCGCTGCTGTCGGGCACCGTGGCCGCGCTGGCCACGTACCTGCTCTACAAGGGCGGGGTGCTGCACTTCAACTCCGACCTGGAGGAGAGCTTCTGGGGGGCGGGGATCGCCTTCGCCACGGTCGCCGTGGTGGCCGCGATCGTCACTCCGCTGACCCGCCCCAAGCCCGACGGCGAACTCCAGGGCCTGGTCTACGGCATGGGCGGGGTGGACCTGAAGGGCGACGTGCTGGCCGGCGACCGGGTCTGGTGGCGCTCGCCGGTGCTGCTCGGCGCGATCGCCCTGGTCCTGGCCGTGGTCCTGTACATCCCGGTCTTCTGAGGCTACGTCCCGGTCTTCTGACGCCGGTCCCCCGGCGGTGACACGAGAGGAAGGTCGACTCCATGGAACAGCACAGTGAGCGGGCGGAGGATCCGCTGGTCGAGGAGACCGAGAAGGAGCGGGCGAGGTCCGCGGCGGCCCGGCTGTTCGACATCCGCCGGGTGATCGGTGGCCTGTTCGTCGTGTACGGCGTGCTCGTCGGCCTGGTCGGCCTCTTCGACGGACAGTCGGAGATCGACAAGGCGCAGGGCATCCGGATCAACCTGTGGGCCGGTCTGGTGATGTTGCTCTTCGGCCTGTTCATGCTGGCCTGGCAGTGGCTCCGCCCGGTCGAGCCGCCCACCGTCGAGGAGGCCGGGGAGGTCTGATCCGCGCCGGCATGGGCCCGTCCCAGCGGGGTACGCGAGATCAGAGCATCCTGGGACAGGAGGGCAGCGCCATGACGGATCGTGACCCCAACCGTGGCCGGCCGCTGGAGGAGAGCCCCGAGGTGGCCGCCGCGGTCGACGACGACACCACCGTGCCGCAGTTGGCCACCGACGGCGGCCCGGACCGGGACAACCCGGCCTTCGCCGAACCGGGCGGGGCGACGACGGACAGCACCGAGGAACTGCTGGGTGACCCGTACGCGGCGGGCACCGGCGCGACGGGAACCGGCACCGGCGCGACCCCGGACAACATCCGCACCGGCGCCGAGCAGCAGTGGGAGCCGGAGGACCTGGTGACGGCCCGGGGGCAGGACCTGACCCCGGAGAACATCGAGCGGGCCCGCCGGGATCTGGCCGAGCTGGGGCCGGCGGCGATCGAGCGGACCGTTCCCTGACCGACCGCGGGGGCCCCTGGCCCGACCGGTGACCGGTCGGGCCAGGGGCCCTGGGGAACCTACCGCGGCAGTGCCTCACTCCTGCCGCGGCAGGTAGGCCGTCCGCCGGATCAGGAGAGCGGCGGGTAGGCGTTGCGCATCAGCTCGGCGAACTGCGCCGGGAACCAGGCGCCCGAGATCGGGGCGTCCGGCAGGGCGCCGCTCATGTTGTTGCCGTTGCGCGCGTTGCCCTCGTAGGTCGGGTCGCACATCCGGTCGAAGCCCTTGCCCTCGGTGTTCGGGATCTCCTTGCTGGAGCCGTCCGACTCACCCGGGGGCTTCACCCAGACGTACGCGTCGATGCCGGGCTCCGGAGCGGCCTTGGGACGCTCGCCCAGACCCGCACCGGCCTGGTTGCACCAGTTGCCGGTGTGGAAGCGCCGGTCGACCCGGCCACCGTTGACGTAGGCGTCGACGCTGGTCGTCGGCCCGGGGGCGGTCGGCCGGGCCGAGCCGCCCCACCCGTTACGGGAGGTGTCGATCAGCATGCCGATGTTCGTGTCGAAGCCCTTGGACACCAGCTCCCTGCGGAACGCCTGGGCGAACGAGAGCTCGTCGACGTACCAGTTCCAGTCGACCCACTTGGACTGCCGGACGGACGTCCCGCCCACGGTGTCGGTCACCTTGAAGTGCGGCTCCCGCAGGGCCGAGTAGTTCGCGGTGTTGACGATGAAGCCGTGCACGTTGGCCGGGGTGCTGCCGGACGCGCCGGCCGCCTCGCGCAGGATCTGGGCGGTCGGGCTGAAGTTGCTGTCCCAGCCGATCCAGCCGTGGTGCGCGGCGTCGATGTAGTTGTAGACGTTCGGGATCGCGCCGAACTTGGCCAGGGCGTAGCCGACACCGTTGACGTACGCGCCGTTGTTCTTGACCGTGTCGCACATGACCGTGCCGCCCGGGTTGCCCGAGGTGTTGGTCACCAGGTTCGGCAGCGAGTCGATCTCGATGACGTTGATGATCCGCAGGTTGCGGTACTTCGCGTCACCCTGGATCGCGGCGATCGGGTCGATGTACTCGGCCTTGTAGCGGGGCAGCTCGTGCGCCTTCAGCTCACCGTTGGAGGCGAGCGCCGAGCAGTCGCGGCCGGGCAGGTTGTAGATCACGATCTGGATGTAGTTGGCACCCTGCCGCAGCGCCTCGTCCAGGTGGTCCCGCAGGCCCATGGCGCCGTTGGAGCTGCTGTCCGGCGTCCCGTTGATGGCGGCGATCCGGTCCAGCCAGACCGCGGTCGGGGTGTTCGAGACGCGGTTGCCGCCGGGCACCGACTCGGCCTTGG
Source organism: Micromonospora sp. KC723 (assembly GCF_004348595.1). GTDB lineage: Bacteria > Actinomycetota > Actinomycetes > Mycobacteriales > Micromonosporaceae > Micromonospora. The sequence continues at coordinate 86 of NZ_SMKD01000041.1, read as the reverse complement.
CCTTCCACTCCGGGTTCACGTACCCCTTGGCGTTCAGGTACGGGTTGTCCACCCGCTGCCCCGGGGTCGGCGGCGGGGTGGTCGGC
>NZ_SMKD01000040.1 GCF_004348595.1 Micromonospora sp. KC723 | reverse complement strand
GGGGTGGGCTCCTCCGGGGGAGGCGGGCCGTCCGGCGGCGTGACATCGACGGGGATCGGCGCCCCGACCCAGCCCTCGCCGTCCCACCACCGCCGGGTGGTCGGTTCGGCGGGGTCGACGTACCAGCCTGGCTGCACACTCACGGGGCAACCTTAACGACGACCGTACGGGCGAACTTGTCGTGGAGGCACTGCTGCCAGGGCTTGTCCCAGAGCTGCCAGAGCCCGTCGAGGTAGCTGAAGCCCGGAATGAGCCCGCCACCCTGGTGGGCGAGCCAGCGCTTCGCCAGCACCCGGCGGGTGAGCGGGGCGGCCGGGTCGAACGGCACGATCTTGAGCTTCAGCACGCGCTTGCCGACGGTCTGGCCGGTTTTCAGCGCCAACTCCACCTGGTAGACGTAGGAGAGCGCGAAGATCACCGCGAACAGCCCGACCTCCAGCGCCAGCAGCGGCAGCAGGAGGTCGGTGATCGGGTTCGCGGCGGGGGTGCCGTCCGGGGCGGTCGCGGCCAGGTCGGGCACCATCGCCGCCACGAGCAGGAGGACCGCGGGAATGGCGAGGACCGCGGAGACCCCACCCACGATCACCGCGTCGACGAGGTAGGCCAGCAGCCGGTCACCGAAGCCGGCCAGCGGCTGCCCGTTCGGAGCGAGGGCCGGCGGGAGCATCGGACGCGGCGGATAGGCGTACCCGGGTGGCGGAGCCCAGCCCGGCGGGGCGTACTGCGGCGGGACCGCGTACCCCTGGGGGACTGGACCGGCGGGCGGCGCGAAGCCACCGGCGGCGGGCGGCTGCCCACCGGCCGGTGGCGTCGGGTACGTCGGAGGCTGGGTCACGCCCGACAGTCTTACAGGTTGCCGCGCTTCTCCTGTTCCCGCTCGATGGCCTCGAAGAGCGCCTTGAAGTTGCCCTTGCCGAAACCGAGCGAGCCGTGTCGCTCGATGAGCTCGAAGAAAACGGTCGGACGGTCCTGCACCGGCTTGGTGAAGATCTGGAGCAGGTAGCCGTCCTCGTCCCGGTCGACGAGGATCCTGCGGGCCTTCAGCTCCTCGATCGGCACCCGCACCACGCCGATGCGGGCGCGCAACTCGGGGTCGTCGTAGTACGAGTCCGGGGTGTGCAGAAAGTCCACACCGGCCGCCCGCATGGCGTCGACGCTGGCCAGGATGTCGTTGGTGGCCACGGCGATGTGCTGCGCGCCCGGCCCCTGGTAGAACTCCAGGTACTCGTCGATCTGCGACCTCTTGCGGGCGATCGCCGGCTCGTTGAGCGGGAACTTCACCTTGCGGGTGCCGTTGGCGACGACCTTGCTCATCAGCGCGGAGTAGTCGGTGGCGATGTCGTCGCCGATGAACTCGGCCATGTTGGAGAAGCCCATGACCCGCTTGTAGAAGTCCACCCACTCGTCCATCCGGCCGAGTTCGACGTTGCCGACGACGTGGTCGACCGCCTGGAAGAACCGCTTCGGCTGGAGGCCGGCGTCGATCATCGGCTGCCGGTCCACGATCGGGGCACGGGCGACGAAACCGGGCAGGAACGGGCCGCGGTAGCGGGACCGGTCGACCAGGGTGTGCCGGGTGTCGCCGTACGCGGCGATGGCGGCCAGCCGGACGGTGCCGTGCTCGTCGGCGACGTCGTGCGGCTCGATGAGGCCGGTCGCGCCCTGACCGACGGCGTGCGCGTACGCGGCGTCGACGTCCGGCACCTCCAGCGCGATGTCGCGGACCCCGTCGCTGTGCTTGGCGACGTGGTCGGCGCCCTCGGCGTCGGGGCGGACCGCGCCGGTCAGCACGAACCGGGCGGAGCCGCTGGTCAGCACGTACTGGGCGTGGTCCCGGTAGCCCTGCTCCGGCCCCCGGTAGGCGACACAGGTCATGCCGAACGCCGTGGAGTAGTAGTGCGCGGCCTGTTTGGCGTTGCCCACCAGGAAGTGCACGTGGTCGAGGCCCTTGACCGGGAACGGGTCGTGGCTGATGTCGTGGTCGACGGCGCCGACGAGCTGGTCGATGTCGACGTCGTCGGTCGGTCGGTCGATCGCCTGGGTCATGGTGGTCTCCCTCGCGTACCGGCCGGCCTCGTGGGCCGCCGTTCCTGCGCTCTTCCGGGGACTATCACCGCCCCGCCCGGACTGGGCAACTGTCACCAGTTCCGCTGGTCAGCTTGCACATTCGGTAGAGTGCCGACGCATGAACGCTGGGCAGGGTGCACAGCTCGACGAACTCGATGCCAGATTGATCCAGTTGCTCACCGAGGAGCCGCGGATCGGGGTGCTGGAGTGTTCCCGCCGACTCGGCGTGGCCCGGGGCACCGCCCAGGCCCGGCTGGACAAGCTCGTCGGGCGCGGGGTGATCGGCGGGTTCGGGCCGGAGGTCTCCCCGGCCGCGATCGGCTTCGCGGTGACCAGCTTCGTCACCCTGGAGATCAGCCAGCGACACGGGCACGACCCGGTCACCGCCCACCTGGCCGCCATCCCCGAGGTGCTGGAGGCGCACACCATCACCGGGGCCAGCGACCTGCTCTGCCGGATCGTGGCGCGCTCCAACGCCGACCTGCAACGGGTGATCGACCAGATCGTCTCGTACGAGGGCATCCGCCGCGCCTCCACCATCATCGCCCTCGCCGAGCAGATCCCATACCGCACCCTTCCGCTGGTCCGTTCCGCCGCGCGGGGCTGAGTCCCCGAGGCAGAAAGGACGGCGACACTCCGGCCGACAAGGCCAGGGATGCGGTGACCATCGCTACGGTGTGCGGTGTGTCGAAGCTCGGCGTGCGTGGGTGGCTGCTGCTCGGGCTCGTCACCGTGGTCGTTCTCGCCGCCACGAACGTCTGGAACCCGTTCCCCGCCGTGTGGGAGTGGCTCGGCACCCGCAAGCCGATCTCCGAGCCGGACGTGGTCTGGCAGCAGCGCGTCGGCGGCACCCCGAAGAGTGTCACCATCGCCGGGGACACGGTGGTGGTCGAGCAGCGGACCCGGATCGAGGCGCGCAGCCTGGCCACCGGGACGCAGCTGTGGGAGCGCAAGGCCGACTGGGCGGCGGTGGCCGGCGGCGACCGCGACTCGGTCGTCGCCGTGGGCAAGCTCCTGGTGAAGGGGTACGAGCTGCTCGACCCCGCCACCGGGGTGGTGCGCCGGCGCGACGACGACGCGGTGGCGGTCTGGACGTACCGGAACCTGCTGCTCGACGCGCGTTGCGTCGAGGCGACCGACTGCACCCTCTCCGCCTGGGATCCGCGCGGCACCGCACCGCTGTGGACGGCGTTCCTGCCCGGCGTCAGCAGCGGCCTCTTCGCCGACAACCCGAACCTGCTGGGTACCCGGCGGCTCAGCGCGCTGCGGATCGACGCCGGGGTGGCCGGCCCCGAGCCCGCGCCGCCGCTGCTCGGCTTCCCGGTGGACGGCCGGGTGCACGTGGTGGACACCGCCAGCGGTCGGGTGGTGCAGGACCTCGAACCCGGTCGGGACGAGCGGCTGGCGGTGGTCGGCGGCCGGCTGCTGCGGATCACCGCCGTGTCCCGCGACGGTTCCTGCCAGTACGCGGTCTCCGCCCGAGACGTGGCCACCGGCGAGGAGGTGTGGCGGCGGGCAGGGGTGAACCTGCGGACCGCCGACAGCGTCGGCTGCGTCCAGCGGGAGGATCCGCAGGGTGCCCGGAACGTGTTGATCGGCACCGCCGCGGACGGCCGGGAGGCGGTCCTCGACGGGTACGACGGCAGGGGGCTGCTGGTCGCCGCCGAGGGGGAGCGGCTGCTCGCCGTCGACGACCGGTACGCGCTGGTGCGTGCCGCCGACAAGAGGTCGGTTGTCGGCCGCCAGCTCGGCGTGAGCCGGGCGCGGTGGACCCGCCCGGCGAGCGACCGGGCCGGTGCGGCCCTCACCCCGTACGCGGCGGTGCTCACCGGGGAGAAACCGAACCGGCTGATCGCGCTCGACCCGCGGACCGGCCGGGAGCTGGTGGTGTTGCGCAGCAGCGCGGAGGTGCTCGCGGTCGGGTCCGGCGGGATGGTCATCGGCGAGGGCCGGGAGATCGGCTACGTCCGCTTCGGCACCGGCACCGGCACCGGCACCGGCGGGCCGCCGGCGTCCCGCCCGGACGGCGGGGACGCCCCCGTGCCCGGCGGCCGGACCCCGGGTGCGCCGGACAGTTGCGGACCGAAACGGGAACTCTGCGCCGACGGCTGAGCGTGTCCCGTCCTCCCGGTGGAAGCGCTGTCCCACGACCCACCCCGGCGGGTGTCACCGATCGACCGGTCTGCCCTAGGCTTTCCCGTCATGAGCAGTGCCGCCGCGTTCTCCTACGCCCCCTTGCTGCCGACCGGCCCCGACCAGACGGAGTACCGGCTGGTCACCGACGAGGGCGTCGATGTCGTCAACGGCCCGGGGGGCCGCCGGTTCCTGACCGTGGAGCCGGCCGCGCTGACCGCGTTGACCGCCGAGGCCATGCACGACATCGCCCACTTCCTGCGCCCCGCGCACCTGGCCCAACTGCGGTCGATCATCGACGACCCGGCCGCCTCGCCGAACGACCGGTTCGTCGCGCTGGACCTGCTGCGCAACGCGAACATCGCCGCCGGCGGCGTGCTGCCGATGTGCCAGGACACCGGCACCGCGATCGTGATGGGCAAGCGCGGCCGGCACGTGCTCACCGACGGCAGCGACGCCGAGGCGGTCTCGCGCGGCGTGTGGCAGGCGTACACCCGGCTCAACCTGCGCTACTCGCAGCTCGCTCCGTTGACCATGTGGGAGGAGCGCAACACCGGCAGCAACCTGCCGGCCCAGGTGGAGCTCTACGCCGAGGACCCGGACGGCCACCCGGACGCTTACAAGTTCCTGTTCATGGCCAAGGGCGGCGGCTCGGCCAACAAGTCGTACCTCTACCAGGAGACCAAGGCGCTGTTGAACCCGACGCGGATGATGCAGTTCCTGGAGGAGAAACTGCGGCTCATCGGCACCTCGGCCTGCCCGCCGTACCACCTGGCCGTCGTCATCGGCGGCACCTCCGCGGAGTACGCCCTGAAGACCGCGAAGTACGCCTCCGCGAAGTACCTCGACAGCCTGCCCACCTCCGGCTCGATGACCGCCCACGGCTTCCGTGACCTGGAGTTGGAGGCGGAGGTGCTGGAGCTGACCCGCAACTTCGGCATCGGCGCGCAGTTCGGCGGCCGGTACTTCTGCCACGACGTGCGGGTGGTCCGGCTGCCCCGGCACGGCGCTTCCTGCCCGGTGGCGATCGCGGTGTCCTGCTCGGCGGACCGGCAGGCGGTCGCCAAGATCACCCCGTCGGGGGTCTGGCTGGAGCGGCTCGAGACCGACCCGGCGCGCTACCTGCCCGACGTCACCGAGGAGACGTTGGACGCCGACACGGTCGTCAAGGTCGACCTGAACCGGCCGATGGCCGAGATCCGCGCCGAGCTGTCGAAGTACCCGGTGAAGACCCGGCTGTCGCTGACCGGCCCGCTGGTCGTCGCCCGGGACATTGCGCACGCGAAGATCGCCGAGCGGCTGGACGCCGGTGAGCCCATGCCGCAGTACCTGCGCGACCACGCCGTGTACTACGCGGGCCCGGCGAAGACCCCCGAGGGGTACGCCTCGGGCTCGTTCGGCCCCACCACCGCCGGTCGGATGGACGCGTACGTGGAGAAGTTCCAGGCGGCCGGCGGCTCGCTGGTGATGCTGGCCAAGGGCAACCGCTCCGCCCAGGTCACCCGCTCCTGCGATCAGCACGGCGGCTTCTACCTCGGCTCGATCGGCGGCCCCGCCGCCCGGCTGGCGCAGGACTGCATCCGCCACGTCGAGGTGCTCGAGTACCCCGAGCTGGGCATGGAGGCGGTCTGGAAGATCGAGGTGGAGGACTTCCCCGCCTTCATCGTGGTCGACGACAAGGGCAACGACTTCTTCGCCGAGGTCACCAAGCCGGTGCTCACCGTCGGCCGGCGGTAGGACTTCGGACGGCTCTCCGAACGGGCCGGACGGGAAGCTTCTCCGGCCCGCTCATGGGCAGTTCTTCCAGAATGCCCGGCCAGGCGCATGGATCACCAGGCCTCCTGGCCTCCGTCGGTCAGGAACCGCTGGATCGTCTCGGCGTATCCGGTGGGAATGTGGCCCGTGTCGGGCAGCAGGGTGACGGCAGCGTCGGGACGCAGGTGACGCAGCCGGCGGACGGTGTGGTGGGTGTCCAGGATCCGATCCTTCGCTCCAGCAACGACCAGCAACGGCGCATCAAGGTGGCGCAGTTGCTCATCGGTGAAGACCGGCAGCCGCTCGCGTCGCATCCGGTAGTGCATCAGAATGAGCAGCAGGTAGTCGGCGAAGTCTCGGTGAAGGGCCGCCTCGGCACCCGACACCTTCGACGTGGGGGCGGGACCGAGCACGAAGCGGTAAGCCGCACGCCGACCCCTTCTGCCGAAGGGCACGAGGAAGAGCGAGGCGATGAGCGCGCCGTGCTTCTGACGCCCGATCCCAGCGGGTACGAGCAGCGCGAGCCGCGCAACGCGCTCCGGTCGGCGTACGGCGTAGTCGAGCGCCAGCCACCCGCCCAGCGACGCGCCCACGAACGCCGTCCGCGTGACCCCAAGCCCGTCAAGCACGTCATCGAGCCACTCGGCGTATGCATCCGACTCCAGCGACGGTCGAGATGGGGCGCTGAGACCGGGCTCGCCGATCACATCGACGGCGTATACCCGATGCGACCGGGCCCAATCTGCGACATCGCTCAACCAGGCCGCCGAATTGAACCCGCCACCGTGCAGCAGCACCACCGGCGGTGCGTCGAGCGGGCCGCAGGAAACGACGAAGGTGTCACCCTGGCGGGTGGACAGCAACGACTCCGTCGAGGACACGGGCCAGGCGTGCAGGAATGCGCGGTAACGCTCCTCCACCGCGCGGCGTCCACTCTCGGATCGGTAGATCGAAGTCATGGCGTCGGCTTCGTGAACGACCCGATGGGGCTGACCCGCTTCCCACGTGGTCGGCCCCGCCGGGGGCGGCACGCCGCACGGTCCGCCCCTGCTGGTGCGCCGGGCAGGGAGGTCCCCTCGTCAGCGGAGTCGACCGCCTTCACCCTCATGGTTACCTATCATGCCCAACACCCCTCCCAGACCGACAAGGCTTTTAGCCCCGATAGGGAAGGTTGCGGCACAGGGATCCAAGAGGTGGCGGGTGGGATGTCGCCGGGGTTCTCCTGTGGATGGCGGATCGGAGCCGGGTTACCGCTCTGCTTGCCGCCCATCCGCTTTCTGCCGGCTTTCGAGCGAGTAGCCTCGGGGCGCGGCAGGATGGTACGCGTGACGACTCCAGAGGCAGCGGGTTACCGGATCGAACGCGACTCGATGGGCGAGGTGGAGGTGCCCGCCGAGGCGCTGTGGCGGGCGCAGACCCAGCGCGCGGTGCAGAACTTCCCGATCTCGGGCCGGGGCATCGAACCGGCGCAGATCAAGGCGCTGGCCCAGATCAAGGGTGCGGCGGCCCAGGTGAACGGCGAGCTGGGGGTGATCGACGCGGACGTCGCCGCCGCGATCGCGACCGCCGCCGCGCACGTGGCCGACGGCGGGTACGACGACCAGTTCCCGGTCGACGTCTTCCAGACCGGGTCCGGCACCTCGTCCAACATGAACACCAACGAGGTGATCGCCACCCTGGCCGGCCGGGAGCTGGGTCGGGAGGTGCACCCGAACGACGACGTCAACGCCTCGCAGTCCAGCAACGACGTCTTCCCTTCCTCCATCCACCTGGCCGCCACCCAGTTCGTGGTGGAGGACCTGATCCCCTCGCTCAAGCACCTGGCCGGGGCGCTGGAGGAAAAGGCGGCCGAGTTCGAGACGGTGGTCAAGGCGGGGCGTACCCACCTGATGGACGCCACCCCGGTCACCCTCGGCCAGGAGTTCGGCGGCTACGCGGCCCAGATCCGGTACGGGGTGGAGCGACTGGAGTCGACGCTGCCCCGGCTGGCCGAGCTGCCGCTCGGTGGCACGGCCGTGGGCACCGGCATCAACACCCCGTTCGGGTTCGCCGCCCGGGTGATCGAGAAGCTGCGGGAGTCCACCGGGCTGCCGTTGACCGAGGCCCGCAACCACTTCGAGGCGCAGGGCGCCCGGGACGCGCTGGTGGAGACCTCCGGCCAACTGCGCACCATCGCGGTCGGGTTGTACAAGATGGCCAACGACATCCGCTGGATGGGTTCCGGCCCCCGCGCCGGCCTGCGCGAGCTGCGTATCCCCGACCTCCAGCCCGGCTCGTCGATCATGCCCGGCAAGGTGAACCCGGTGGTCGCCGAGGCGATGCGCCAGGTCTGCGCGCAGGTGATCGGCAACGACGCCACGATCGCGTTCGCCGGCTCGCAGGGCGACTTCGAGCTGAACGTCATGCTTCCGGTGATGGGCCGCAACCTGCTGGAGTCGATCAAGCTGCTCGCCGCGTCCAGCCGGCTCTTCGCCGACCGGCTGGTGGTCGGCCTGGTCGCGGACGCCGAGGTCTGCCTGGCGTACGCCGAGGGCTCGCCGTCCATCGTCACCCCGCTCAACCGCCACCTCGGGTACGACGAGGCCGCCTCGATCGCCAAGGAGGCGCTGGCGAGGCAGGTCTCGATCCGTGAGGTGGTGATCTCCCGGGGCCACGTCGACTCCGGCAGGCTCACCGAGGAGCAACTCGACGAGGCCCTCGACCTGCTCCGCATGACCCACCCCTGATCTGGCGTACCCGCCCTGGGGCCGCGCGCCCCGGGGGCCGCCCGCACGTTGCGGCAACCCGCGGTGTCCGGGTGGCCGGTGACCCCGCTTGCCGCAGTCGGCGCGGGTCATCGGTCGTCCGGGCCGGTACGCAGGCGGGGCACCCACGCGAGGAAGCGCCGGAAGAGGGTCGCCGGGTCGGGGCCGTCGTGCGGGTTGAGCCGGTACAGGTCTTCGGCGGCGTCGTGCAGCATCGCGCAGAGGTAGACGCTGAGCGCTACCCGGTCGTGCGCGTACTCGGCCACCAGCGTGAGGCGGGCCGTGGCGCAGGGCCATGGCGCGGCACAGCACCGGCAGAGCCAGATGGGACGCAACGGCAGGTGCGGACGCGGCTGGTCGACGCCGGCCGCTGGCCGTCCGGGCTGCTCGGGCGGCTGCGGCGGCCTACGTGCTGCTCGACGGCTGGGCCCCGCACTCACCAGCGCCCGCCGTTGGCCCGCCACTTCTGGGCCGGGGTGAGCCAGCCGGCACGCCCCACCGTCGGGGTACGCCACCGTGGCGTCGGCCCAGGGTGGACGGTGCGGAGTGGGCGGAACGACGACCGGTTCGGTCGGCACGGGGGCGTACCGGTCGGGGCACCTGCGCCACCGCAGCCCGCACGAGCACCACAGGCGGAAGACGCGCCAGGTCCGGCGGTGCCGGGGCGCGAGGCAGCCGCCAGGTGGCGTGGTGGGCCGCGTAGAGCGCCGCCGGGTCGCCGGGGCAACCGACCTCGGTCATCACCCGGGCCAGGCTCTCGGGTGCGCTGTCGCGCAGCAGCCGGAACGGCGGGCCCTCCGCGACTGTGGCGAACTCGCGCATCCATGCCGCCGCGACAGCTTCGGGGGTGACCGGTGTCGTGGCGTCGGCCGCCACCTGGGCGGCGATCGCGGCCACGAGGGCGTCGTCGTCCTCCACGACGGTGCCGTGGAAGTCGAGTAACAGGCCCCTGACCACGGCCGTAGCGTAGACCGGATAACCCGTCGACCGGCCGTCCGGCTGTCGCCATGATTCGGAGCATGAGCGGAGAGGTGCTGCTGGAGACGGAGCGGCTGCGGCTGCGCCGGTTCACCACCGACGACGTGGACAACCTGGTCGGGTTGGACGCCGACCCGGAGGTCATGCGCTTCCTGACCGGTGGCGAACCGACCCCGCCGGAGAAGGTGCGCGATGAGCATCTGCCGCGCATCCTCGCCGGGTACGACCGGCGGCCCGGCCTGGGCCGGTGGGTGGCGGAGGACCGGTCGACCGGTGAGTTCCTGGGCTGGTTCGCGCTCGACCCGTCCGACGACGGCGTCGAGGCGGAGCTGGGTTACCGGTTGCGCCGCGAGGCGTGGGGGCGGGGCCTGGCCACCGAGGGCTCCCGGGCTCTGCTGCGGCACGCCTTCGAGACGGTGGGTGTCGGTCGGGTGTGGGCGGAGACGATGGCGGTCAACGCGGGGTCCCGGGCTGTGATGGAGCGGGTGGGCCTGCGGTACGTGCGCACGTTCCATCTGCACTTCACCGACCCGATTCCGGGCACCGAGCACGGTGAGGTGGAGTACGAGCTGCTCAGGAGCGAGTGGCCGCCTTCCGCGCCCGGTACGCGGTGACCGCCGCGCGGTTGCCGCAGCCGGCCTCGCAGAACCGGCGGGACCGGTTCTTCGACAGGTCGACCAGCACGTTGTCACAGTCGGCGTGAGCGCAGATCCCGAGTCGGGCCAGCTCGCCACCGCGTACCAGGTCAGCGATAGCCATCGCCGCCTCGACCGCCATCCGGGTGGCCAGCGGCGCGTCCCGGGGCACGGCGTGCACGTGGTACGGCTCGTCGTCGTGCCGGATGAGCTGGGGCAGCGCGTGGGACTCTCGCAGCAGCGCGTTGACGATGGCGACGACCTCGTCGGTGTCGGCGTACCAGATCCGGCGCAGCCGGGGGCGCAGCGCGCGGACCGCGTCGAGTTCGGCATCGGTGCGTTCGTGCCGGCCGGTCCAGCCGTACGCGACGACGAACCGGTCGAGGGCGGCGATGTCCGGCAGCCCTTCGCCGTCCCGACCGCCGGTGTTGACCAGCGCGGTGGCGGTGATCAGCCCACACTCGGTGTCATGAGCGAAAAGCAACTTGACTCCTGTCTCGGTAACCCGTTAGCGTCACCAGCATAAACGCACTTTGCTCATGACGCCGAGTTGGTGGGGAGAACCCGATGCAGCAACGAACCGCCGGTGCCGGGCTCGGTCTGGCTCTGCTGTCGGCAGTCACCTTCGCCACCTCGGGTACCTTCGCCCGCTCCCTCATCGAAGCCGGTTGGTCCGCCGAGGCCGTGGTGGTCGCCCGGGTCGGCATCGCGGCCCTGGTGCTCGCCGTGCCGGCCGTGCTGGCGCTGCGTGGCAGGGGACATGTGCTGCGTCGCACCCTCGGCCAGGTGGGCGTCTTCGGGCTGCTCGGCGTGGCCACCGCCCAGGCCTGCTTCTTCAACGCCGTGCGGTACCTGCCGGTCGGCGTCGCCCTGTTGCTGGAGTATCTCGGCATCGTCCTCGTCGTGGCCTGGATGTGGCTGGTGCACCGGCAGCGCCCCCAGCGGCTCACCGTGATCGGCTCGGTCGCGGCGCTGGCCGGGCTCGCCTTCGTCCTCGACCTGACCGGCACCGGTCGCCTCCACCCGGTCGGCGTGCTCTGGGGCCTCGGCGCGGCGGTCGGCCTGGCCGGGTACTTCGTGCTCGCCGCCCGCGTCGACGACGAACTGCCCTCGGTCACCATGGCCAGCCTCGGCATGGCGATCGGAGCGACCGCGCTGGCGCTGCTCGGCCTGGTCGGGATACTGCCGCTGCGGGCCACCTTCGGGCCCGTCGACTTCGCGGGGCAGCACACCAGCTGGCTCGTCCCGATCGCCGGATTGTCGCTGATCGCGGCGGTGGTCGCGTACCTCACCGGGATCGCCGCGACGCGGATCCTCGGTGCCCGACTGTCGTCGTTCGTGGGGCTGACCGAGGTGATGTTCGCGGTGCTCATCGCCTGGCTGGTGCTGGGTGAGCTGCCGTCCGTGGTGCAACTGGCCGGTGGCGCGCTGATCGTCGCCGGAGTGGCGCTGGTCCGCCTCGACGAGCTGCGTGGGGTGGCCACCCCACCGGCGCAGAGCCGTGCCGACGAACCCGCCCTGACGGGAACGGCACCGCCTACGCCGCGGTGACCGGCCGCGCCGCCGGCTCGGGGAGTGCCCCGGCCCGGCGGCGCGCGATCCGATTCCGATTCCCGCAGGTCGCGGCCTCCGGAGCCGAGCCGACGGGGCGAGCAGCGGGATCGGTGGGTGGTGGGTGAGGCGGGTTGGGTCAGGAGAGGGCGGCGGCGATGGCGGTGGCGGCGGCGGTGACCTGGGGGCCGACCGCGTCGACGTCCAGCGGGGCCAGCGCGACCACGCCGACGCTGGCCTCCAGCCCGGGCACCCCGAGCACCGGGGCAGCCACCCCGTACGCCCCGGACTGGAGTTCTCCGGCGGTGCTCACCGGGCGGGCGTCGCCTGACCTGCCGGCGAGGATGGCCCGCCCTGCGGCACCCCGCGCCAACGGGTGCCGCGTCCCCGTCCGGTACGCGACGTGGAACGACGTCCAGCTCGGTTCCACCACGGCCAGGGCCACTCCCTCACCGCCCTCGACCACGGTCATGTGCGCGGTGGCACCGGCCTGTTCGGCCAGCCGGCGCAGCGCGGGCAGCGCCCCCTCGGCGAGCAGTGGCTGGGCGCGGCGGGCCAGGTGCAGCACGCCGGCGCCGAGGCGCAGCCGGCCGTCGCCGTTCCGGCGGACCATGCCGTGCCCGGAAAGCGCCCCCACCAGCCGGTAGACAGCCGCGCGACCGATGCCCAGCCGGTGCGCCGCCTCGGTGACGGTCAGCCCGGCGGGTGTGTCGGCGACCAGGTGCAACAGGCGCAGCCCCCGGTCGAGGGTCTGCGCCGTCTCCGCGCCGCGGCGCGCCTCGTCGGCCGGCCCTGCCGTCCTGGCGTCGTGGCGTGCGCCGCCCGCCCGTCCCTTCTCCACAGCAGGCAGCGTACGGCCCGGCTCCGGGCGACCCGGGGAAGCGGGGACGGCTACCCTTGTACGGTGACGCTACGCCTGTATGACACCGCCACCCGATCGGTGCGGGACTTCGTCCCGCGGGAAGCCGGCAAGGTGGGGATCTACCTGTGTGGTGTCACTCTCCAGGCCCCGCCGCACATCGGCCATCTTCGGTCCGGTGTCAACTACGACGTGCTGCGCCGCTGGCTGATCGTCGCCGGCTACGAGGTGCGGTTCATTCGCAACGTCACCGACATCGACGACAAGATCCTGGTCAAGGCGCAGGAGCAGGGCCGGCCGTTCTGGTCCATCGCCTACGCCAACGAGCTGGTCCTGGCCGGGGCGTACCGAGCGCTGAACGTGCTGCCTCCGACGTACGAGCCGCGCGCCACCGGGCACATCCCGGAGATGCACGAGCTGATCGCCCGGTTGATCGCCGACGGGCACGCCTACCCGGCCACCGACGGCTCCGGTGACGTCTACTTCGACGTGGGCTCCTGGTCGGCGTACGGTGCGCTGTCCGGGCAGTCGCCCGACGACATGCAGTCCGCCGGGGACGCCCCCGACCGGGGCAAGCGCGACCCGCGTGACTTCGCGCTCTGGAAGGGCGCCAAGCCGGACGAGCCGGCCGACGCCTACTGGCCGTCGCCGTGGGGGCGCGGCCGTCCCGGCTGGCACATCGAGTGCTCGGCGATGTGCTGGCGTTACCTGGGGCCGGAGTTCGACATCCACGGCGGCGGGCTCGACCTGATCTTCCCGCACCACGAGAACGAGCTCGCCCAGTCTCAGGCCGCGGGCCTGCCGTTCGCCCGGTACTGGGTGCACCACGGCCTGCTCAGCATCGGCGGCGCGAAGATGGGCAAGTCGCTGGGCAACGCTCTCGACCTGGCGTACGTGGATTCGCTCGGGGTGCGCCCGGTGGAGCTGCGCTACTACTACGCCGCCGCGCACTACCGTTCCCGGATCGACTACTCCGAGGACGCGCTGCGTGAGGCGGCGGTGGCGTACCGGCGGGTCGAGGGCTTCGTGCAGCGCGCCGCGGAGCGGGTCGGCGCGGGGACGCCCGGTGAGCTGCCGGCCGGCTTCGTCGCGGCGATGGAGGACGACCTCAACACCTCCGCCGCGCTGGCCGTGTTGCACGAGACCGTCCGGGACGGCAACACGGCGCTGACCGGCGGCGACGATGTGACTGTCCGCACCACCCTCGCCTCCACCCGGGCCATGCTGGATATCCTCGGCGTCGACCCCCTGGATCCGGCCTGGACGGGCGGCGGATGCGCGGACGACCTGCGCGGCGTGGTGGATTCCCTGATCGCGCTGGCCCTGGAGCAGCGCGCGCAGGCCCGCAGCCGCAAGGACTGGGCTGCCGCCGACGCCGTACGCGACCAGCTCAAGCAGGCCGGCGTGATGGTGGAGGACACCCCCCAGGGGCCCCGTTGGACTATTGGAGAGCAGGACTGATGGCCGGCAACTCGCAGCGCCGTGGCCGGCGACTGACGCCGAAGGCGGGTGCCCCGAAGGGCTCCGGCGGCAAGAACAAGGACGCCCTCGCGGGCCGGGGTCGCACCCTGCCCGCCGACGAACGGCCCTGGCACAAGGCGTACTCGGGCACCGAGAAGCTGCCCCAGCGCACCGCCTGGAAGCAGGACAAGGAACGGCGCGCGGCGGCCGAGGAGGGGCGTCCCCCCAAGATCGGCCAGCCGGGCACCAAGGACACCACCTGGGGCAGGGGCGCCCGTGCCGGCGCCCCGTTCAAGGGCGGCGCGGGCGGTCGCGGCGGCAAGCCGGCCGGCCGGGGCGGCCCCCGGGTCGCGCCGGGGCGCAAGTCCAACCCGGCCAAGGACAGCCCGGAGCTGCTGGTCGGCCGTAACCCGGTGCTGGAGTCGCTGCGCGCGCAGGTGCCGGCGACCGCGTTGTACACCGCGCAGGGCATCGACGTCGACGACCGGGTCAACGAGATCGTCCGGACCGCCGCGGACCGGGGCATCGCCATCCTGGAGATCAGCCGGGCCGAGCTGGACCGGATGACCGGCGGCGTCCTGCACCAGGGCGTCGGCCTCCAGGTGCCGCCCTTCGCGTACCAGCCGTTCGAGGACCTGGTCGCCGCCGCCCTGGAACAGTCCGCCCCGCTGCTGGTCGCGCTGGACGGGGTGACCGACCCGCGCAACCTGGGCGCCGTGATCCGGTCCGCCGCCGCCTTCGGCGCGCAGGGGGTCTTCGTACCGGAACGGCGCGCTGCCGGGATCACCGCGACCGCCTGGCGGACGAGTGCCGGCGCGGCGGCGCGGGTGCCGGTCGCCCAGGTCACCAACATGACCCGGTCGCTGAAGGCCTGCCAGGAGGCCGGCTTCATCGTGGTCGGCCTGGACGCCGACGGCGAGACCGACCTGTACGACCTGGAGGCCGCCGTCGGCCCGCTGGTCGTCGTGGTCGGCTCCGAGGGGCGCGGGTTGTCCCGACTTGTCGGGGAGACCTGCGACCTGACGGTCCGCATCCCGATGGTGTCCGACGTCGAGTCGCTCAACGCCAGCGTCGCCGCCGCGGTGACCCTGGCCGAGGTGGCCCGCCGCCGCGCCGCGGAGGTCTGAGCACGTACGCGGCAGGGGCGGTCCGCCGTAGCGGACCGCCCCTGCTGTCGTACGTCAGATCCGCTTGCCGGTGGCGGCGTGGAACACGTGGGTACGGCCGGCGCGGGGCTTGACGAACACGGTGTCACCCATGTTCGGCATGGTGCGGCGGTCGGTACGGACCACGAAGCGCTCGTTGTGGCCCTCCAGCGCGGCGTGGCCGTAGACGTTGGCGTCCGAGCCGAGGTCCTCGACCAGCTCCACCACGACCGGCATGCCGCCCTCGGTCGGGCTGACCAGGTCGCAGTCCTCCGGACGGAAGCCGACGGTCACCTTGCCGTCGCCGCCCTCGGCGCGGGCGGCCTCGGACTGCTCACGGGTCAGCGGGATGAGCAGCTCGGCGAACGCCGCACCCCCCTCGGCCAGTGGCACGGTCTTGATGTTCATGGCGGGGGAACCCATGAAGCCGGCGACGAACACGTTGGCCGGGGTGTCGTAGAGGGAACGCGGGGTGTCCACCTGCTGGAGGACGCCGTCGAGCATGACCGCCACCCGGTGACCCATGGTCATGGCCTCGACCTGGTCGTGGGTGACGTAGACGGTGGTGATGCCGAGCTTCGCCTGCAGCGAGGCGATCTGGGTACGGGTCTGCACCCGGAGCTTGGCGTCGAGGTTCGACAGCGGCTCGTCCATGAGGAAGACCTGCGGCTCCCGGACGATCGCCCGGCCCATGGCGACCCGCTGGCGCTGACCACCGGAGAGTGCCTTCGGCTTACGGTGGAGGTAATCCTCCAGCTGGAGCAGCCCGGCCGCCTCCTTCACCCGCCGGTCGATCTCGGCCTTCGGGGTCTTGCGCAGCTTCAGCGCGAACGCCATGTTCTCGTACACCGACATGTGCGGGTAGAGGGCGTAGTTCTGGAAGACCATCGCGATGTCGCGGGCCTTCGGCGGCAGGTGGGTGACGTCCCGGTCGTCGATGTAGATCGCGCCGTCGTCGACGTCCTCCAGCCCGGCGAGCATCCGGAGGCTGGTGGACTTACCGCAACCCGACGGGCCGACCAGGACGAGGAACTCCCCGTCGCCGATCTGGAGGTCGAGCTGGTTGACCGCGGGGCGTTCGGTGCCGGGGTAGATCCGGGACGCCTTCGCGTAGGTGACCGTAGCCATGCTGGTGCGCTTCCTTTCACCGGCAGGAACGTGCCGGACGATCCGAGTGAAGGAGCCGCCGGCACCGTGCCGGTGCCGGCCCACGGGACGCCACGTTCGCCGAGCGGAGCCGGACAAGGTGTCGTACGTGTCACTGCACGGTAAACGGTCTTTCGCACCCTGCCAAGACGTGGGACAGGGGATGGGACAGCCGGGACGTACATTCCGGTCAGTCAGGCACGCCGAGGCATCAATCCCCTGGACTGTTCGGTCAGCCGAGCGTTCATCCGTTGGTGAACGCGTCGGCAAATTGACGTTTCGCATGCTGGGGACCCCCGCCGAGCGAGGATTTCCCGACGTCAGTCGCTATGCTGACCTCTGCGCACGCGCCCCTGTAGCTCAGCTGGCCAGAGCACTCGCCTTGTAAGCGAGATGTCGCCGGTTCGATCCCGGCCGGGGGCTCCAACTACATCAGGCCTTTCGCGACGGGCGCTGCCGCGAGTCACCGGGTTGACAGCAACGCTGACAGCAACCGGGGTCACGACAGCCGCCCGTCGAGCTTGCTCAGCGCCTGACGCATGGCGTCGAGGTTGGCGTGAGCGTAGACCTTCAGCGTCACCTTGACGTCAGCGTGCCGGGCGATGGCCTGGACGACGTGCGGCGGGACGCCCAGCTCCATCAGCAGCGATACGACGGTGTGCCGCAGGTCGTGCAGCCGGACGCCAGGCAGGCCTGCAGTCTCCCGGAGGCGGGCGAACGAGCGACTGAGGTTGGTGGGCTCCATCGGGGTGCCCCGCTCGGAGGGGAAGACAAGGTCATGGTCCTCCCACGCCTCAGCGAGGGCCGTCCGCTCGGCCTGCTGACGCTCTTGGTGCTCCAGAAGCGTCAGCCAGGTGATCTCGGGCAGCGGCAAGACGGCCTCCGAGTCCTCGGTCTTCGCGTCCAGGACGTGAAGCCGGCCGGCGACTCGCTGAACGGTCTGGTGCACCCGTAGCGTGCCCTCGTCCAGGTCGACATCCGACCAGCGCAGTCCGACCAGCTCACCGCGTCGCAGCCCCATCGTGGCGGCCACGACGTAGAGCGCGTGAAGCCGATGACCGGCTGCGGCGGCCAGGATCTTGCGCACCTGGTCGACGGACAAGCCCTTGCCGACCTTATACCGAGGCGAGGGGACCCGCACCAGCTTCGCCACGTTGCGTGACACCAACTCCTCCCGCATGGCGTGTTGCAGGGCGTTGCGTAGGACCGCGTGCACGAACTGGACTTGACGAGCGCTGGGGTAACCCTGACAGCAGCGACCCACGGAGCAGCACCGCCGGTTGGCCGGACGGATTTTGTCGAGGCCGTTGGTGCAGCAGAGGCACTTGCGGCGGAAGCCGTCCATGAACGCCTTGACGTGCTGCACCTGCAAGCCGTCGAGGCGTTTAGTGCCGAGGGCCGGGACCAGGTGCAGTCGTACAGCGCTCTCGTAGCCGCGCGCAGTGGTCGGCTTCAGGTCACTGACGTATGTGGTGAGCCAGTAGGGCAGGTAGTCGGCCAGTTTCCATGCCCGATCGGGGACGGGGATGCCGCGCTGGGACTGCGCCTTCAGCTCGATGAGCTTGGCGTGTGCCTCGTCCCAGGTCGCGCCGTAGACGAACTTGCGCTTGCGGGTGCCGTCGGTGGTGAGCACGTACGCCTGTCCGACCCACCGGCCGTCACCGGAGCGCTGGTAGATCGAGCCTTCCCCGTTGGGGTTGCGGCGGCCGGTCGACTGTCGTTGCTTGGGCTCTCTGGGCATCAGGCGGCTTCTTCCGTCAGCGTGGCGATGGCCTCGTCGATGGCCGATGCAGGGATGAGACGGCGGCTGCCGACCTTGAAGGAGCGGAGCCGGCCGGAGCGGATGAGGTCGTAGACGAGCGAGCGGCCGATGCCGAGCGCTCGGGCGGCTTCCTCGACGCGCAGCACGCGAGGAGTGATCGAGCTGGAGACGTTCATCGACTGGCCTTCCTCGTGTGCGGGGGCACCGACAAGTGGCGGGGGTGCCGGAGCAGCAAGGGTTCACTATCCAAGGGCGCAGGCCGCGAGCGCGGCGGGTGGATTGGTTGCCGGAACGGCGGCGGCTGTTCGTAGGCGTGCGGTGTCGAGGTCTGTGCGCCAGCGGATGCGGGCGGAGATGGCGCGCAGGAGGCGGTGTTCCAGGGGTGGCACGTCGGGGTCTTCGGGTCGGGCGAGTTCGAACCGGTATCGGTTCGGTCCGTCTGCCTCGTCGGCCGCCTGGTCGTGCTCCTCGGTGTCGGCCATGCCTCCGGCGAGGATCGCCCGCACCCAGGCCCGGTTGTCCGCGCGGTGGTCGGCCAGTGTCTTGCCGGACCACTGCCGGGAAACCAGCACCCGCCGGCCGGTGAAGCCGAGCGTGGAGCGCTGGTGGACCTTCCCGGTACACCGGCCAGGGGTCAAGCCCGCCTTGACCCCGTCCGGCTGGACCCCGTAGAGCAGCCAGTTGGCGCAGGTTGGGGAGCACGGCAGGACAGCGAGTTCCGCGTGGAGGCGGTCGAAGTGTGCCTTCTGCGCGTCGGAGCGGGGCTTGGCTTGGTCGGTGAGGTCTTTGGTGACGTACTTGGTCACGTAGCGGATTGACCGTTCGGCGTCCTTGGTGCCTTGTTCGATGCCTCGGGCGTCGATGCGGCCGAGGCGGGCGACGTAGGCGGGGCGGCTGTCGGGTTCTTCCAGGGCGTCGAGGGCTTCGCCCCAGGTGGGTAGTGGCTGGCGGGTTTTCGGGTCGACGTATGCCTGCTGGTCGACGTCCCAGACCGGGGGCTTGTCGACCGGGTAGACCGGTTCGTCGAAGGGTGGCCACCACACCTGGTGGTAGGTGGCGGCGGCGATTTGCTTGAGTAGCCGGCGCGGAAGCGTGCCACGGATGGCGAAGTGGGCGTGTGGGGCAAGTCGTCGTTGCAGCTCGACCGCGCCCGCGTATTGGACGTTCCAGCCGGCGGCCCGGCGGACGTTCTGCCACCACCGGTCAAGAACCCGCGCGAAGTGGATCGCGTCCAGGGCCGCCCGCCGGTAGTCGTAGCTGGCCGGGTCGACCGGGGTGCCGAGAAGGTCATCGTGAGGGCTGTGCCGTTGTCCGCATTCGCATGGGGCGACGTAGGCGCCGCGCCGCAGGTGGGAGTGAACCGGCCCGTGCGAACCCAGAGTGAGTGTGACGAGCATGGACGGCCGGTGCGTCTTGCCCGCCTTGCCCGAGTAGGCGCGACCCACAGTGCGCGAATCGACCGGCAGCCGGGGCAGGTCCGGGGAGTCCTGCCGTCGCCTGGTGGACCGCTTGCGCCGGGGCCGCTCGTCGCGGTCTTTGGGGGTGAGGTGGCCGCGCAGGCTGGTTTCGGCGAGGGCTTCGTCCAGCTCGGCGATCGCGGCGTCCACGTCAGCGATCTGCGAGGCTCGCTCGTCGGGGGTCATCGGCTGGTAGTGCAGTGCTTCCCGTTCGAACTCCAGGTGCGCCCGCACGCGGACGAGAGCGAGCACCTCCTCACCCGGCTTGTCGGGCCGGACGGCGGGTTCGTCAGCGAGGTGCCAGCCTTCCCGGATCTGCTGGATACGCAGCCGCCGGCCCCGCTCGGCGCAGGGCTTGCACTTGACGGCGAGGGTCGCGCCGCAGGGCACCTCGACGACCTCGGTGAGGCCGGTGGCGGTGTCGGTGCGGCGCAGGGCCAGGGGGCGGACGCAGACGCCGTGTTGCTCGGCGAGCTGTTTGAGCGCGTCCTTCGCGAGGGGCTTGCGCATCCGGTCCGCCCGCGATCCCGGGCGAGGCTGCTCGACGGCCGGCGTTGTGGTGGGGATGAGTTCCAGTTGGTTCACCGGTCACGCTCCCCGCCGAAGACGCTGCCGTTGCGGGGTGCGAACGCCGCCGCTGGCACGGGCACCAGTCCCGGCCGCCGCTCCACCGGCATCGGTGGGACCGGGCGAAGGGCCGGCCGAGGCTGCTCGTTGGTGGCCTCCAGGGCGACGCTTACCGCCTGGCCCTCGTTGATGTCCGCCGACGCCTGGTCGTCCACGGGGTCGGCTCCGGGCGGCACGTTGCCCCAGCCGTCGGCGTCTGCTGGCTTGTCGACAGGCACCGCGGCCGAGGAGGCGGGGGTGGTGGAGAAGACGAGTTTGGACAGTCCGAGGAACGCCAGAGCGGGCACGGCTGAGAGCAGCCATCCGGACAGGCCGGGTTTGGCGACGGCGAGTTGCGCCGCCAGGGACAGCGCGACGGCGCAGACGAGCAGGAACATCGGGTACCCGATCGGCCCGCCGGTGCGGCGACGCCGCCGGATGGTCAGCAGCGCCGCGAGGGGCAGGAGTTCGGAGATGGCAGCGTTGGCCCAGCCGAACCAGTCCCCCGTACCGGCCGGTGAGTTGGCCATGGTCCAGTCGTGGACGTGGGTGAACGACGCCGCCCCGGCGAGCCCGCCGACGGTCAGGACGATGAGCACCAGGACCACGCCCTCCACCCGGTCTGCGTTCGTGTTGGTCTTCACTCGGTCACCTCCTGCTGGTCGGTGTCGTCGAGTCGCCGGTAGGTGCGGCCGAGGTGGCGGATGTCGTCGTCGGTGAGGTAGGCGAAGCGGACCCGGACGGGTTCGCGGACGCCGTCGAGGACGACGAACCCGACGCCGGGCGAGGATTCGGGGATGCGGTCGCACAGCGCGCCTCGGTCGCGGGCGGCGTCGCCGAGGACCATGTCCACCTGCTCCGGTTCGGTCAGTCGCAGCCCGATGCGGGTGGGGAACAGGTCCCGAAACGGCAGCACGTCTTTGCGTGGGTCCTGCAACGCCGCCACCACATGCACCCCCACCGCACGCCCCTGCGACAGCAGCAGCCCCAGGGATTCCTTGATCCGGTCACGGACCTTCCGATCCGTGATGTAGGCGGTCAGCGCGGCCAGCTCATCGACCACCAGGACGATCAGCGGCTCGTCGACGGTCGGGACGTGTTGGCGGGTGACCCCACGCAGGCGGGCGGCGCGCAGCCGCATGCGTTTGACGGCTTCGTCCAGGACGCCGGCCATGCTGTCGGGGTCGTCGTAGGCGAACCGGGTGAACAGCGGCACCCCGGCCGCCAACTCCATCCCGCCCTTCGGGTCGAACGCCCACAGCTCCACCAACCCCGACCGCACACCACCGGCCAGAGACCGGATCAGCGACCACAACACCGATCCCTTGCCCGAGCCCGTCGCCCCCGCGATCAGCACATGCGACCCGGCAAGCCGCAGCCGATACGGCTGCCCGTGCTCATCGACGCCGAGGGCGAGCCCGTCCAGGTCCGGCACTTCGGCCACCGGAAGCGGCGCCACAACACCGGCCAGAGGGTCACGGCGCACGAACCGCAGCACCACCCGATCTGGCCGGGCCGCCGAACGGGCCTGCCCGGTGCGGAGGCGGAACGCGTAGGCGAGGCGTTCCGCGGCCTGCCCCCAGTCGTCCGGGATCTGCCCCGGCAGCATCCGGACCGTCACCTCGTCGCCGAACCGGTCACAGCGCACCTTGAGCAGTCGTGGCACGTAGCGGTCACCGGCGAAGACGGTCGCCAGCCCGCACGTGGACATGACCGACGCCCACCGCCGCCGATACACCACCGCAGCGCGGACCCGGGCAACGATCGGGTACCAGCCGAACCGCAGCCACGACCTCGGGTGCCACCGCCACCAACTCAGGCACGCGGCGAGGAGGCCGAGCGTCACAGCGGCCAGGACCAGGTTGCCGAACTCGGCCCGGATCCACAGGGCAACGACGGTCGGGGCGGAGATCCACCAATAGCGGACCGCTAGCACGGTCACCCTGAACATGCCTCGGGCCAGCCACCAGAACACCAGCAGCCAGCCTGGAACCCGCCACGCCGGCAGGCGCACGTTCATCGGCGCGACGGGGATCTTGTCCCCCGGAATGATGTTGATCAGAGGCACAGGTCACCGCCCTGACCACGACGGCCACGGCCGAGAGTGGCGATGCAGGTCCGGCACGACATGCGGCGCGCATCGAACCGGCGCGGCTTCACCCACCGCCGGCACCGAGGGCAGCGGATCGCACACACCCGGGCCGGAGCCGGCGGCAACCGCAGCGCCGACCGAACGGCCGCCTGCACCTCCCGGTAGGCATTTCGAAGACCGGTCAGACGGCCACGAGAGAGGACGGCCACCGCGCCGACCAGCAGCGGCACGACAGCGATCAGGGCAGGGTGAACTACCGTGGGCATCACGCCCTCCTTCATCAGGTGAGGGATGGGAGAGCGCGGGGACGGGCCGGGACTCTTGGCGGGGAAACGACCCGCCCCGCGCGCCAAACAACAACCGATCAGGCCGCCACCGAACCCGGCACCACCGACGCCGGCCGAATCGCCGTCGCCCGCAGCGAGTACGCCATCCGCGACCGGCAGTCACCCGAGGACCGGCCCGGCTTGCACCGCTGCGAATCCACATACGGCGTCAGCGTCAGGCCCTCGAACTCCACCGCAGGCGGGTAACCCGGCACTGTGGACGGCGGCGGCACCGGCTGCTGCGCGGCCACCACCTTGACCTTCACCTCCGTCGACCGACCGAACTTCCCGGCCTCCGGGTCCAGGTCCATCACCCGCACCACCCAGACCCGCTCCCCGGTCTCCTTGTCGCGCGCCTGGTTGTCCGCCTCGCCCCGCCGCTCGAAGTCGATCTGCGGCGACACCCCGAGGCAGAGCGCCCCGGCGGGGAAGACGTACTCGGACGGGACCGGCACCTTCAACGTCATCGGAACCACGCGTGACCTCCAGATCCACCAGTCAACTCAACCACTTGACTTGTCAAGTGGGTTCAAACGTAAGCGCCGCCAACTTGACTTGTCAAGTGATGTATCGACCCAGTTCAGTCGAGTGGATAGACGTCTTCGAGATCGTGCCTGGAGGCCGGGAGGACAAGGTCCACGGCTAGCAGCGGCTTGCCGGTGCGGTCGCAGACGGAGAGGAGCACGGTCAGCACCGAGTCGCCTGCACCGATCTGCAAGAGCTGCGCCTCTTCGGCGTCGGGGAGACGGGCCGATATCCGCTCGCTGACGTGGTCGAAGCGCACGCGCTTTCGGGACGCCACGTGCCGAAGCAGTCCTTCGGGAACAGCGTCCGCATTGCCGACCCCCGTACCGTCGGCCAGGTCGGCGGGAAGGTAGGCCGTGCCGAGTTCGACCGGGCCGACGCCGTCGACGGCAATAACACGACGGCGCGCGACGACCGACGTACCCGGCTCTAAGCCCAGGGCCGCTGCCGCCCGTGGCGGGGCGGGCACCTCGCCCGCGGCGAGCAGGGTGGAGCCGGCACGCTCGTCGTCTTCCAGCACCGCGTAGCGGCGTTCTCGCTGTCGCTGGTCAGGGCTGGCAGGCCGACCGAGGACGAATCGGCCCTTGCCCTGCCGGCTGTCGATCCAGCCGTCTTGACGTAGCAGGTCCAGGGCTCTGACGACGACTGGTCGGGAGGCGCCGAACTCGCGGACCAGTTCGGTTTCGCTGGGCAGCATCGAGCCTGGTGGGTACGTGCCGTCTTCGATGCGTTGCTGCACCGCGTTGACGATCACGACGTACTTCGGCGGCGCAACTTCGATCGGCACCGTTTCACCCCAGACGGCAACTCAGCTTGTCAACAGGCTATCTGTGCTGCTCAGGTTCTGTCCATGGTCCCGCGTCTACTACCGGCCGGGCCTGGGCGCGAAGCTGCTCTGCCAGTCGCGCAATGCACCCTTCAGTCGCGCGTTCTCCGCGCGAAGGCTTGCTTCCACGGCGTCTCTGGCGATCAGCTCGTCGACGACGGCGCGGAGGAAGGCGTAGACGTGCTCCTCGGCCAGGCCGCGTCGCCCGAATCTCGTCCGACGGAAGCGCATCCGCCTCACCTGCTCCGGGCAGAGCCGGGCCAGCCGTCGGGTTGCCCGGAACATGCCCACTGCGTGAGTGGTCACCGTTGCCTCCTACAGCTCAGACCTTCGTTCTTGCCTTTCCGGCCCGATCCGCCCCGCATTGCCTGGCCCGGAAGGTTCGGTGGTAGGCGCCCGACGTCCACGGTCGCAGCGGGAGTAAGAAGCCAAAGACCTGCGCGTTGCACGTAGATCTCTCGCCGGTCTATGGCATTGCCGGCCCGGTCCAGGACGTATCCGGTCAACCACACCCACCCGTGGTACGTCGGCTGATCGCAGACCTTGATGACCCGGAAGATCAGCGACCGCGCACCACCGAACTGCACCGACGCATCAGCGCCGACATGCACGACGTCACCTGGGTTCAATTTCATCGATCCCACCCTCACCAGATGATGTGGATGGGCACCGAGGCAGGCGGGCTCTGGTCACGGCCGACACCGCGATTCGCCTGCCGGCACCTGCCCCGGTGCCCTGCTCAGGACGCGACCCCGACCGGGAGGATCGTCACCGGTCGCGGCTGCCTACCGGTGCCAGCGCAGTCTGGGCAGTCCCGCCGTTGCAGGCGGGTCGGGTCGCTCGGCGCCCGGAGCGAGCGCCGAGGGCTGGCAATCTTCCAGCCCCGCCCCTCACACCCGGAGCAGGCGACCACAGCTGGCGAACCCCGATGAGGGCCGCGGCTCGGCCGTACCCCATCGACGCACCGCAGGACACGAACACCGTCCGACGCCACGGTCACGACCGCACCGGCACGAGACCGTCCGCGCCGATGCCCGGCCGGCGCATGCACGTCAGCGGCCAGTACATGCACAATTGCGGTAGGTGAGACGTCCATGGTGGAGATAGAACACCCGGTGGCGGAGACCGATCGAGGACCGAATCAGCACCTCTGGCGGACATCGAGCGGACACCATGAGGACCTGCGTTGAGTTCAGGACCTCCGACAGGCGAGCGTGGAGATAGCCCATCAGGAAGGCATCGACGATGGCCCGAGACCGCCGCGAACCTCGCACCGTGCTGGAGTACCTGATCCAGCAGAGCGACCGTACGTACGAGGAACTGGCCGACGAGTTCAGCCGCATGGACCCCCGCGCGGCGATCAGCGCTCGGCACCTCGGCCGGCTGGCACGCGGTGAACGGGACTTGACCTCATCGACCCCCGCCACGCGGCGTGCGTTGCAGGCCATGTTCGGCAAGACCGTCGATGAGTTGCAGCGTCCCTGGGCACCCCACCAGTTGACCCCTGCGCCGGGCCGACAGCTCATTGTCGAGCCCTTCGGCGCCGGCCCGGAAAGGAACCTCCTCGCCATGGCCGCACAACGCGCCCGCCACTACGCCATGCTCGCCGCCGAGTCCACCTCACCGGCAGCCATCGACCAGCTCACCGAGGACGTACAGCGCCTCGCCCTGGCCTACCCGCAACGCCCGATCAGCCAGATCCTGCCGGACCTGGTCGAGACCCAAGACACCCTGTTCACCCTGCTCGAACGCCGCCAACAACCAGCACAGTCACGGGACCTTCACTTCCTCGCCGGCATCACTAGCGGCCTACTCGCCAAGGTCTCCCACGACATGGCCGACCCGCACTCCGCCATGCTGCAAGCCCGGACCGCCGTGCTCTGCGCCGACCAGGCCGCCCACCCCGGCCTGCAGGCCTGGCTCCGCGGCCTGCAATCCCTCGTCGCCTACTGGGCCGGCCGGTACGCCGAAGCCGTCCGCTACGCCGAAGCCGGACGCGAGTACGCCACCCAAGCCGGCGGCACCTCCGCCGTCTGGCTTCCCGCCAGCGCCGCCCGCGCCTACGCCGCACTCGGCAACGCCGACCAGGCCAAAGCCGCCATCCACGAGGCCGAAGACGCCTGGTCCCGGGTACGGCCCGACGAGATGGACGAAATGGGCGGCATCTGCACCTTCAACCAGCCCCGCACCCTCTACTACGCCAGCGACGCCCTCGCCTGGCTCCCCGACGAAGCCGCCACCACCGAGCGCTACGCCCTGCAAGCCGTCCAGGCATACTCCGACCGCTACGACCCCGCATGGGCCTTCGGCGACCAAGCCGGCTCACACACCAACCTCGCCATCGCCCGCGTCGCCAACGGCGAACTCGACGCCGCCGAAGACGCCCTCGCCCCCGTACTCGACCTCCCCGCCGACCAGCGCATCAACGGAATCGTTCACTCTGTCCGACGCGTCCACCAAGCCATTACCCGCGCCGGCCACGCCAACGACGCCCGCGACCTCATCGACGGCATCGAACACTTCACCCACACCCCCGCCAACGCCCTCCCTCGATAAGGCACCATCAGCGCATGTACCCGATCACCATCCCCGGCCGCGTCATCACCCTCCGCGAAATGCGACCCGATGACGCGACCGACGCCTTGGCGATCGTCGGCGACGACCGGGTGACCCAGTGGCTCTCATTCGACAGCCGCGACCAGGACGGCACCGTCGCGATGATCGAAGGCGCCGTGACCCGGGCGCAGCTCGACCCTCGCACCGAGTACTACCTAGCCGTGGCAGACGCC
Source organism: Micromonospora sp. KC723 (assembly GCF_004348595.1). Classification (GTDB taxonomy): domain Bacteria; phylum Actinomycetota; class Actinomycetes; order Mycobacteriales; family Micromonosporaceae; genus Micromonospora. The sequence goes on along the minus strand of NZ_SMKD01000040.1, from coordinate 14,324 downwards.
GCAGACCGCATGATCGGGTTTGCCCGACTCGGACTCACCGGCCACCAGGCCGCCAAACTCGGGTACGCCATCAACGCCGACCACTGGGGCCACGGCTACGCCACCGACGCTGCCCGTACCATCGTCAACTTCGGCTTCGAGGAGCTGAAGCTACACCGCATTACCGCAGCCATCGGCCCCGACAATGCCGCCTCGATCGCCGTCGCCAAACGGCTCGGCATGCAGTACGAAGGTCGCCTACGCGATCACGTCTTCACCAACGGCGCCTGGCGAGACTCCCTGCTCTACTCCATCCTCGGCCAGGAGCGGAACACCACCGCAGGCTGACCGCCTCCTGTGCTGCGGCAGCAAGGCCGAGCCATGGTGATCATGGGACCGGTACGATCGCCGCCATGCGCGACGCCGACACGCCGCCGCAAGACCCCTCCAACAGCCAACACCCTCGATCCAGACTTACCCCGGGTGAACGCGCGGACCTGATCCGAGCTGCCGCAGCCGAAGTCCTGGCCCGAGTACAGGAGTGGCGGCACGCCTCAGACTGGCCAGACACTCCGACGAACGTCCACCGCTACCAGACAACCGTGAGCGCGATTGCGGAGCTTGAGGTGCTTCCTAATCCGCAGACCGCTGACGGCCTCCCGGTGCTCGCCGAAGCGGTGCGACCTGTGCTAACCGAGTGGCGACCAAGCCGGCCTGGCCCAGAACAACAAGTCTTCGCGGCTGTGGAACGGCTTCGTCGGGTGGTCGCTGACCGGGGGTAGCGACCTCTTCCTCACCACTGCCGAAACAATCTCATTAGGATCAAGGGCCGCGCATGCGCGGCCCCGCCCGGCGCACTCGGCCTGCTGGCGGCCTCCGGCCGGCATCGGCCGGCACGCCGGCGGGGCAGGATGGGCAGGCTTACGGTCAAACATGCCGTGACGATCGCGAGCGGGGTGGCGGATACCGATGGCAGGGCGATCGCTGCCGCGCCGCTACGCGGCTTGCCACTGAATAGCCAGCTCCATGGAGCGGAGTATTTGATGAGCTGAGGCTCGTAGCTTCTGTATTCCCTGAGGGCGGCCCGCATCGGCCGCACGCGCCGCTGCATGGGCGCGCGCCGGCTGCTACCGCTCTGCGGCCGACATGCCTGACGCCCAGCAGTTGGCGCGGACGGTGGTAAGCCCGGAGGACGCCGCAGACCGACAGGCCCGTTGACCGGAGGAGGGTGGGCCGGCAGCCGGCCGCGCCGCGCGGCCACGAGCCCACGCGGCGCAGGAGAGCGCCCGCCGGCCGGTGGCGAACTGGCACCGGTCACGGGGTTGTGATCATTGCGCTTCTGGCGGAGGTGCCCCGGCGCCAGTAAGGCCGGGGCTCTGTCAACGGGGCGGATTCCATGGGTGGTTGGGCTGGGCCATCCCGCCTCCCCATCCACCCGGGCAAGCCGAGCAGGCCAACGCACCACCCGCCAGCCTCCGAAGCCTAAGGACAGGGTCCGCTTGACGTGGCGGGCGGAAGCCCGCTTCTCTAGCAGGGCCGGTGGACGGCATACGGGATGGATAGCCCGCACGGGCAGGATTTATGTCAATTTGGAAAGAAGTCTGAAGGGCGCTTGCACCGTGCTACGGAGGGTGCCTACGCAGGTAGTATTCCGTCATGACTGAGGTCGCATCGGGTAGTGCTTCTAGCGTGGTGGAGGAAACACTCGCCCAGCGGATAGCCAGCAGCCGTGGCGAGCATGACGTGGTCCAGGCCAAGCTTACGACTGATGAGCGAGTCCTTGCCCGAGTTACGGACGGCATTTACCGTGAACCGTCGAGTGCGCTGAGGGAGCTGGTCTCTAACGCCTACGATGCTGATGCAACCGAGGTTGTAATTCAGACGGACCGGCCACGTTTCTCGGCGATAACCATCACGGACAACGGCAATGGCATGAGCCCAGAGGTAGTTGCGCACGTAATCGAGCATATTGGCGGGAGCGCCAAGCGGTCGCCCAGCGGGGGAAGCCTGGGAGTAACTCAGGGCGACAATGTCTATCTGAGTCCAGGTGGTCGGCGACTCATCGGCCGGATCGGGATTGGCCTGTTTTCCGTGTCGCAGTTGACACATTCATTTCAAATTATCACGAAGGTGGCCGGTGATCCATGGCGAACCGTCGCAATGGTCCGGCTTCGCACGTTTTCAGATGAGGCTTCGGACGTTGAAAATGGGCCCTACGAAGCGGGCCTAGTTTCGATTTGGCGGGTACCTGCTCGAGATGTCGACGCAAGCGGCACGACCATCGTATTAACGCACCTGCAAGCGCATACCGTGCGCACCATGTCCGACGCTGATCGCTGGTACCGAGTGCAAAATGGCGAGAGCCCACCGCGGTATCACGTCGGCCGCATTGAGCATGGGGAGCTTGTAAGTAAGCAGGGCCAGCCGGTCGAATCAGTGCCGTGGAAGGAGGGCGATGACGGTGCTACCGCCTTCAAATCTCTCGTGGACGCCGTTTGGGATGAGCTGCGGACAGGTAGCGCTCGTAATCCATCCATTCAACACTTGTTCGACAAATACCTGCAAACTGTGTGGGAAATTGCGCTAGCGGCACCGCTTCCGTACGTCGGCGCACACCCATTAATGGTCGGGCCTGAAGACGCTGAACGCTACGTGTTGCAGACGAGCAGACGCCAGCCCCCACGCTTCCTGGCGGAAGAATCTCTAGCGGCAGATTTGGGCGTGCCTGCCGACATCGGAATAGGTGCGCAACCCTTCAGGGTTTTTGTCGACAACCTTGAGCTCCAGCGCCCGATCAGAGTAGAAAACCTTCCCTCAACCAGCCATGCGCTAAAGCAGCCGCTGATTTTCGCGGACCGGGTGTGTGAGGACTTTGGAGGCGCGGACACTGCGCGTAGTGGAGGGTCACTCGAATTTATTGCGTATATAATGTGGGCGCCGAAGGTTGCACCGATTGAACACAACGGGGCGCTCATTCGAGTGCATGGCTCCAGCGGAACACTGTTCGACAGCACCTTCCTGCATTACGGGATAGCCGAAACCACGCGACTCAGGCAGTTGACATGCGAGATCTACGTCACACAAGGCTTCGAAGCGGCACTAAACATTGACCGAGAGGCGTTCAACCAAGCTCACCCGCATGCCCGCCGCATAACCAATTGGCTTCATGCTGCCATCGGTCGGGTAATCAACACCCAGAAGGCAATCGCAAACAAGAAGCGGCGCGAAAGTCGTGTAGCGGCGGCAGTTGGCGTCGCCGCAGAACTCGACCGATTGACCCGGTCAACTTGGCAGCGCCGCCAGAACGAATCAAGCGATCCTCCGCCTGTAACTTGGACCTATCCGTCATTGCGACGACAACAAGAAACCGTCGACAGCATTCGACTACAACCGGAGACGGTACTTGGCGATCGGCGCGACACAACCGCCTTGGAGCGAGATCGGCGGACGGTAGCAGCTATCGCGCAGATCCTTGCGGCATACAACCTGCTGGAGAACCTATCGCCGAGCGAGATCAATGACCTAATGGGCGCTATCGCCACGGCTCTTAGGGCGGAACCGTGAGCTTCGACGAAATCGATGAAGAGTACGTTGAGCATGACCTGCCGTTTGAGGAGGAGAAGGACGACCTCGGCCCGGCCTACGGAAGACCCGTGCCCTTCGGCGGGATTCCACGCCAATTCAAGCCTTGGCATCGGCCGCGAAAGCAATATGTCCGACGGAAGCAGTGGGTCAGTTCCTTCGCGGATCTTCTGAACGAACTGTGCCGGCGGGATAGTGATCGGAGGGACGCGAGCTACATCGGCTTACCTGGTAGCGACTTGCTTGATGTCCGTCTGTTCGCCGAGGAGTGTGCCGCGAGAGCGCTAAAGTTGCGGTATCTCGGCTTCGACAGGACGGCCACAGGGGAAAGCGCCGAGAGCGCCTATCTCAACCTCAGCCGAGACGAGCTGTCTAAAAGTGGCAACGTGCACCGCGAAAGCCTTGTCATGCCCGATGAGTTCTCGCAGTTAGGAGATGTCCGATCGCTGGCCTACACAACGGCTAACCGCATGTCGTTCGACGTTGTCAACTTGGATCTCTGCGGAAGCGCCACCAACGAGCCGGCGGGCCAAGATAATACCATCTATCCAGCCCTCAAAAACGTGCTCCGAGTTCAAGCGAAGCGTGAAGAGCCTTGGCTTCTGCTGTTCACGGCAACCTTCGGAAAAGATACTCAAAGCAATCATGGGCAGTCGAACGCAGAGAACCTAGTGCGGGCCCTGAAGGAGCGGTTGGAGGAGTGTGCGAGTGCGGAGGCCGCAGCGCAGGACATCTTTGAGAGAGGCGAAGGAAGCGGTCTGCCAGAGTTGGACGAATGCGACCACGACGGGTACTCGAAGCTTCTGGTGCTCGCTTTTATAAGCTGGCTATGTAGTGTGGGCCGGGGGATCCGGAGTTCCCGCTTTAGGGTTGTTAGCGTCATGAATTATCGAGTCAACAGATACCTGCTGGCGCCCAATATGTTTAGCCTTGCCATCCGGGTTACGCCCCAAGAACCGACTGTGCGCGATGCGGCGGGCCTGCTTCAGGAGCCAAGACCCGTAGACGAGTGTGAGGAGCTTACCCAGCACGCTCGCAGGATGAGTAGAGTGGTTGACGCCGACGAGGCTTTGCGATCTAACGATGCTCTATTTGACGCAATGCGTGCTGAGATGGCAGACCTTCTTGCCGACCTGAGGTATGACAGGCAGGAATACCTGAGCAGCGATTTCAGCAAGCTCATCGAGGATACGGAAGCGGAGGACGCTCCTGAGACGCAACTTGGGTCGCAGGTAAGTGCACGCAGGGCGGCCGGGGTACGAACCGAGACAGGAGTTAGCTGAGTGCCTGATCACTTATCCACGCAGGGGCGGTCTCGGGTCATGGCGGCCATTCGGTCGAAGAATACGAAGCCCGAGATTGCCCTCAGAGCCTCACTGCGACTGGTAGGTGCAACAGGGTACCGCCTACACGCTAAACTGCTTCCAGGCAAGCCGGACATTGCTTTCACGAGGTGGAAGATCGCCATCTTCGTAGACGGCGCTTTCTGGCACGGCCATCCTGAGCATTTTCAACCGGAGACCGCCTCTGAGTACTGGAAGATGAAGATAGCCAATACTCAGAGGCGGGACCGGATAGCTACAGAATCGCTGGCCGCTGCTGACTGGACCGTCCTACGCTTCTGGGATTTCGAAGTAAAGGACGACATCCAACGTGTCACAAACTCGGTGCTGGAGGCTCTTAAGCGCGCCGGCTGGAGCCCTCCGTCAGTGGTCGGAGACCAGGCGCTGTAGCCAGTCATCGAGAGAGGAAAGGCGTCGGCTCTCGATGTGCCGACGCATGTCAACGCACTTGTTCTTCGATGCCGGGCTTACGTCAGCGTAAGCTACCTTAGGCCCATTAGGGTTGACGTGCACGACGTCCGTGAGTAGCAAACTGTTCTCGGCTCTCCGGTCGCATGCCCGCACCAGGCGTGCTGCATCGAACTCGTTCGTGACGAGTACGTAGCGGAACGCCTCGCCGCCGAAGTTCACTCGAGCATAGTCACGGAAGTCACTCATGAACTGCTCTTCTCGGTCGGCTCGCACGCTCCACTTTGCGGTGATTAGCGTTCGCTGCTGGTCGGACTTTCGGACCAGCGCGAGGTCTACTTGACGAGGCTTCTCGTTCACGGGGCCGCGGTGGAAGCCGGGCAAGTTATGAAGCATCGCCCTAGTGTGGATCGTGTAGGCGTCGCTAATGCCAGGCACGCGTCTTAATATAGCGGCCAAGGTATCTTCGAAGCCCTCGCCGATCAGGTTCTTGCGCTTGTTCTCGTGCGTGAGGTACGCCATGATGCGTTCCGCAAGCACGCGTTGAGCGGTGGCTGGCGGCATCGAGTTCAGCCAAGGCCTCAGACCGTCGAGGACTATGGACATTAGTTCTGGGTCATCGCCGGGCTCGGGAAAGGCTCGGCCCTGATAGGGCCTCCGTTGCTGGCGCACCTTCTCAGAGTGTCCAGCCCGAAGAGCGTAGCTCGCCAAGTCCGCGCTCGCTCTCTTAAAGAGCCAGTCGATCTCGGTACCGAGCTCACTGGGCGCAACGCCTAAGGCGCCAGATACCCAATCGTGAAAAGCCAGGGATCGGGCGTACCACGGTCGCCCTGGCTGGCACTTATCGCTCTCGTAGCAGTGGGCCAACCCAATGGTCCGGTCAATCGACAAGAGGAGTTTGTAGACATGCATCCACGCGGTTTCAGGCCCTACATCGCCGACTTCTGAGAAGTAGTCGGCGAGGAGCCGCGCTCGGTTCTCCTCTCCAAAAGCGCGGTTGGCGAGCTTGGTGCTCTCCAGCGGGTTGACTTCAATCAGACCATGGTCATCCGAGAGCGGCTCGGCGCCGTGCGGTTCTGACAAGGGTGGCGACCTCCCGTGCGATGGCTGCCGCAAGAAGAGGCGGCACCGCATTTCCCACCTGGCGGTAACGGGAGTGGGTGGCGCCGCCATCGATGCGCCCCGGTATGTTGCCACGGCGTTCGTCCGTTGTGAAGACGAAGCGATCGGGGAAGGACTGAAGGCGGGCGAACTCTCGGACGCTTAGCGCCCGCGCGGCCCGATAGTGGTAGGCCGAGTCAGCCTTCGTGTTCAACGTCCAAGCCCAGATGGCGGGGTGTAGACGGCGGTAGGCGTAGAAGTGAGAGCGGCCCAAGCGTCCACTGTCGGTGCTTGGACCCCACTTGTCTCCGCTGATGTAGCGGGCAAGAAGCTCCTCGGAGAGGTCTCTGTGATTGCCGCCCGCCGGGATGGCCAGCAGCCGGGTGACGGTGTCGCGGTTAATGCGAGGGACACTTACGTTTCTTACGGTGGGTCCTCGGCCCTGTCGCATCAGCCGCTGATAGGCCCCCTTTGCGCGAGGCAGCTCTCCGGTGGCTATGTCGTCTAGCCGTCTGCCAGCCTCTAGGTCTTCAAGGTCAGAGATTGCCTGGGCTGCTGTCACAATCCTCGCGTCCTGGGGGTCTGCCAAACGCTCAAGATATTTTTCGGCGTCACCGCCACGCCCATCAACCTCGTATTGGCCCTTGCCCTGCCGGATGAGACCCAGCACCTCGGTAGCGTTGGTGCCGGTAAGCCTTACGGGAGCTGTCTTGAGGGCGGTGCGCACCCCGAGGAACACGATGCGCTTTCTCGTTTGTGGTACTCCGAAGTCGGCGGCGTCCAAGACCTGCGGCTCTACGGTATACGTGCCGCCGAGGCTGAGGTCCTCGACAACTTGTTCGAGCACACCCATTTGCGCCATGCCGGGAACGTTCTCCATTACAAATGCTGCCGGAGCTATGTCAGCAACCGATGCAACAAACTCCCGATAAAGCGAGTTTCGTGGGTCATCGATAATGCGAGAATGGTTGCGGACTTGCGAGAACGCCTGGCACGGGGGTCCACCGACGACGACGTCCACGCCCCGGCCCACGCTCAACACATCCCGCTTAACGCTGCCTTCGCGGATGTCGCCAGACAGCGGCGTAGCCTCTGGGAAGTTCAGCTTGTAGGTGGCAACCGCGTCTGGGTCGACGTCCGAGCCTGCAACAACGTCGAAGCCCGCCTGCCTGAAGCCCTCCGAGAGGCCGCCGGCGCCAGCGAAAAGGTCGATGACCTTGAGCGGACGACTCTCGTCCTGGCCGTCGCGGGGGCCCGGGATGGCGGCGGGTAAGTGAAAAAGCGGCTCGGCAGCCGTGGCAGTCATCTCGCTTCCATCCCCTCAGTTGGTGCAGCGGCCAGCATAGAGGCTTGGCCCCGATCATGTTCGAAAGCCTGTTCGAGTGTCGGTAGGCACGCCGCGCCGTTGCGTCCATACAGACCCCGGGCTGCCAGCCGTCCGGGCCCGCAAGTGTTGGCGGCCCCCACCTGCGCGTCGCTGCTGTCGGACGCTGGTGGATGCGGGCCGGGTTGTCGGAGGAGCGCCGAAAGCAACCCCGCCGGACGGAGGCACGCTGACGTGGGCCGGCATGGGCAAGATCCCGAGGTGTGCGGCCGGTGCCAGACACGTGCGGAGGCGGCCTCCAGAGCAAGTAAGGGAGCATCAGGCAGCGAGGCAGCCAGAAGACAGCGCAAGGCTTGGCGCCTGTCGGAACCGGACGTCAACCAGCACTGCCCGCCACGTGCTCGCCAACGCGGGCTGCTAGCAGATGACAGCCGCCAGCAAGTTATGTCCGCATCCCCCCGACGTGAGTTGGCGTGGGCCGTCGGCGGAACGGCGGCTGTCGACAGCAACGCTGACAGCAACGACGCCGGACGGCAGCAGTCTGGCGCGCGCTGGCGCGGACCAAGCTCCGAGTGTGCAGCCGATCCCGGACGTGTGCGGACGAGATGCACAGAGCTTGTAAGCGAGATGTCGCCGGTTCGATCCCGGCCGGGGGCTCCAACTACATCGATCGATCCGACGGGCACCCGGCCGCAGGCGTTGATCTGTATCGTGTCGGCCTGACCACGCCGCAGTCGCCCGAGCCGACCACGTCGCCGACGGCCGTGCCCACCGGCTCGCCGGTGCGTCGGGCTGATCCCGGCCGGTCGGCCGCAGGGGCAACGGACGAGGGCTATCCCTCCGTACGATGGCGCTTTGTGCGGCCGGGCGCAGGTGGCGCGGCCCGGGTGTGTGAAAGGGGGCACCCGGCGTGGTGGTGGTCATCGGCGGGCAGATCCCGATTGTGCTCAGGGCGGCGGAACCGGAGCCGCGATGAGCCGGGCTGTGGAGGAGTCCAACCGGGCGATGCTGCGGGCCCGGGACGCGATGGACCGCGCGTACGCGGAGCCGCTGGACATCCCGACGCTGGCCCGTGTCGCCCTGGTCTCCGAGGCCCACTTCATCCGTACCTTCCGGGCCACCTTCGGCGAGACCCCGCACCGCTACCTGCAACGCCGCCGGGTGGAACGGGCGATGTCGCTGCTGATGGAGAGCAACCGGGACGTCACCGACATCTGCTACGCGGTCGGGTTCGGCAGCCTCGGCACGTTCAGCCGCACGTTCCGGCAGATCGTGGGCCAGTCGCCAACCGAGTTCCGCCGCGCCCGGCGGCCCACCCCGGGCGTGCCGAGCTGCTTCACCAAGGCGTGGACCAGACCCAGCAGTTTTGGATAAGCAGCAGCTCAGGGCCGGCCCGTAGCGTCTTCGGCATGACGATGAACGCGATCAGCCGGTCCCAGATCTACGTCCTCGACCAGGACGAGGCGCTCGACTTCTACGTCGGCAAGCTTGGCATGGAGGTCAACACCGACGCCGATCTCGGCTTCATGCGCTGGCTGACGGTCAACCTGCCCGGCGACCCGGAGCGGGAGATCCTGCTGGAGAAGCCGGGCCCGCCGGCCCTGGACCCGGCCACCGCCGAGCAGGTCCGTGAGCTGCTCACCAAGGGGGCGCTGGGCGGCTACCTCTTCATGACCACCGACGACGCGTACAAGACGTACGAGGAACTGGTCGGCAGGGGCGTGGAGATCACCGACGAGCCGACCGAGCGGTCGTACGGGATCGACTTCGGCATCCGCGACCCGTTCGGCAACAAGATCCGTATCGGCCAGATGTTCCCCCGGGACTCGAACTCGCAGGGGACGGACCAGATCGGGTGCGGGTAGCATCGCGCCTCCCGACCCGGTGAGGTGACCATGGGCGTCCGCCTGCTCTATCTGGTCCGGCACGGTGAACAGGAGCGCGCGGAGGCGGAGGCGCCGCAGGCCGGGCTCACCGCGCGCGGCCGGCGGCAGGCGGTCCTGCTCGGCGAACGGTTGCACGGCCTGCCGTTGCGCGCCGTCCACCACGGCCCCCTGCCGCGGGCTACGGAGACCGCCGAGTTGGTCGCCGGATCGCTGCCCGGCATTCCGGTGTACGAGTCCGAACTGGCCGGCGACCATCTTCCGCACGACACCGACCCGGCCGGCCTGCCGCCGTCGTACGCGGACCTGCTGGCCGGCTACTCGGCGGCCGAGCGGCTCGACGGGCCACGGCTGACGGCGGCGGCCGTGGCCCGGTTCGCCACCGCACCGGCCGACGGTGAGGTACGCGAACTGGTGGTCACCCACTCCTTCCTGATCGCCTGGCTGGTCCGGCACGCCCTGGACGCGCCGGAGCGGCGCTGGCTCGGGCTCAACGCCCACAATGCGGGGCTGACGGTGATCCGTTACCGCTCGGCGGGGCCGCCCAGCCTGATCGCTTTCAACGACGTCGCTCACCTGCCGCCGGAGCTGCGGGGGACCGGCCTGCCCGCCGACTACCGGATATGAGCGGCGACCGATCCGGCTACCGTCGGCCGGTGACGTCATCTGACCTGCCCCGGTGTGAGTTCGCCTTCCCCGGGCCGCTGCGTGATCAGCTGGTGGCGGCGGTGCTCTCCGGGGCCAAGACCTCCACCACCGGCCTGCTCCAGGACTACGAGCTCGACGGTGAGCCGCCGCCGGAGGTCGGTGCCCGCTCGGTGGTGGTCGACTCGGTCGACCGTCCGGTGGCGGTGATCGAGGTGACCGGGGTGCGGGTCGTCCGGCTCGGCGATGTCGACCTCGACCACGCCCGGGACGAGGGCGAGGGGTACGCCTCGGTGGCCGCCTGGCGGGCCGGGCACGAGGCGTACTGGCACGGTCCGGACTACCGGGCCTGGCTGGGCGACCCGGAGTTCACCGTGGACGACGACACCCGTGCGGTGCTGGAACGCTTCCGCGTGGTCGAACGCCTCTGACGCCTCAGCCGGTGGTGCCGTCGAGACGGTCGCGGATCTCGAAGAACTCGGTGTTGAGCTCGAGTTGGCGGCGGGCGGAGATGAAGGCGATCACGCCGGCGGTCTCCGGGTCCGCCCAGCCGCAGACGGTCAGGTAGTGCTTGTCCCCGGTGCGTCCCCGGCCGCACCGGGCCTCGCCGTCGAACCGGCCGTACTCGACGGTGCGGAAGGTGGTGATTGGGTACGGGCGCAGCACCCGGGTCAGGGTGCCCTCCCGATCGGTGACCGTGCCGGAGACGCCGCTGACCACCACCGCGTCGGCGTTCCGTGCGCTGCCCGCGTACGCCCCCTCGATGCTGCTGGTCACGTCGGTGACCTCCGCCCCCAGCCGCTTCAGGGAGGACCGGGAGACCCGGGTCAACTCCGGCCTGGTCGAGGGGGGCAAACCCAGCACCGTATCCGGCAGGGTCAACGTCCGGGAAGCGGTCGCCGTCGGGGCCGGTGTCGCCGCACGTTCGTCCCCCACCCGGGCGCAGCCCGAGGTGAACGTCACGGCGCCGGTGGCCACCAGCGCGGCGAGCAGGGCAACGGGCCGGCACGGGCCGGTGGGACGTCTCTTCGGCATGGTGCTCCTCGACGGATCGGAGCGGAACGTTACCCGGCGAAGGTGGCGATCAGCCGTCCAACCCGGGCAGCACCGCGTCGACCAGCGCCTCGGCGTCCTCGGCGGAGAGCGGACGGTGGGTCACCACCGCCCGCAGCCAGACCGGGCCGAGCAGCAGGTCGGCCAGGAGGAGGTCGTCCACCGCGCCGGCCAGCTCGCCTCGGGCGCGGGCCCGGCCGGTCACCTCGGCGACGTGCGTGCTGTGCTGGCCCAACACTTCGCCGGCGAGCCGGGCCAGTTCCGGGTCGGCGCCGGTGTGGGCGAGCACGTCGGCGGCGAGCCGTCCCGGCCCCTCGCCGAGGAACGCCGCCTTCGACCGCACCAGGGCGACCAGGTCGCCGCGGAGCGTGCCGGTGTCCGGCACCGGTAGCTCCCGGGCCACGGCGTGCCGGAACGTCGCCGCGACCAGCGCCGGCTTGGACGGCCACCAGCGGTATACCGTGGTCTTGTTGACCCCGGAGCGCCGGGCCACCCCCTCGATGGTCAACCCGGCGTACCCCTCGGCGGCCAGCAGGTCGAGCACGGCGGCGTGGATGGCGGCGGCGCCCCGTGGCCCGCGCGCCGTCCGCCCGGCGGTGGCGGTCATCGTCCGGTACGGCGCAGCAGACGCAGCGCCAGGGTCATCCGGCGGGCCCAGGCCGCGGTCTGGTCGCCCGGCCGGTGGTACGGCGGCGCGAGGTCCAGTCCTCGCTGCCGGGCGACGGTCTTGACCCGGGTGAACCGGAGCAGCCCGTCGGCGCCGTGCCGGCCGCCCAGCCCGGAGTCCTTCCAGCCGCCCATCGGGGCGTCGATGCTGCCCCAGACGGCGGAGTAGCCGTCGTCGACGTTCACCGCGCCGGCGTCGATCCGCGCGGCGACCGTCTCGCCGCGCGCGCCGGAGCCGCTGAGCACGCTGGCGTTCAGGCCGTACGTGGTGTCGTTGGCCAGGGCGACCGCCTCGTCGTCGGTGCTGAACCGGTACACCCCGACCACGGGGCCGAAGGTCTCCTCCGCGTACATGCGCATCCCCGGCGTGACGCCGGTGAGCACGGTCGGTTCGAAGACGTACGGCCCGACGTCGGGGCGGTGCCGGCCGCCGGTGTGCAGGGTGGCGCCCTGCGTGACGGCGTCCGCGACGTGCGCGGTGACCGTGTCGAGTTGCCGGGCCGAGGCGAGCGAGCCGAGGTCGGCGTCGAAGTCGCCGCCGATGCCCAGCCGCAGCGTGCCGGTACGCGCCACGAACCGGCGCAGGAACTCGTCGTGCAGCCGGTCGGCGACGTAGATCCGTTCGATCGACACGCAGAGCTGCCCGGCGCTGGCGAAGCAGGCACGGATCGCCGCCTCCACCGCCCGGTCCAGGTCGACGTCGTCGAGCACGAGCAGCGGGTTCTTGCCGCCCAGTTCCAGCGAGGTGGGGATCAGCCGGCGGGCGGCCTGGGCGGCCACCTCGCGGCCGACCCGGGTGGAGCCGGTGAAGCAGATCATGTCGGCACGCGCGACGAGCAGCGGGCCGACCTCGGCGCCCGCTCCGGCGACGACCTGCCACAGCGCGGGCGGCAGCCCGGCGGCCAGGGCCAGGTCGCGTACCCAGAGGGCGGTGAGCATGGTGGCCGGGTCGGGCCGGTGCACCACCGCGTTGCCGGCCACCAGGGCCGGCAGCACCTCGGCGGCGGCCAGTGAGAGCGGGTAGTTCCAGGGCGAGACGACGCCGACCACGCCGACGGGGAAACGCAGCTCGCGGGTGCGGGTGAGGATCGGCAGCGCGCCGGCCCGTCGCCGGGGGCGCAGCAGCTTCGCCGCGGTACGGGCGTAGTACCGGGCGTTGATGGCGACGTCGAGGACCTCCTCGACGGCGTGCCGGCGGGCCTTGCCCGATTCGAGCTGGATCAGGTCCAGTCCTTCGGCCTGCCGGTCGAGGACGAGGTCGTGCAGGCGCAGCAGCACGGCGGCGCGTCGGGCCACGGGCAGGGCCGCCCAGGTCCGCTGCGCCTCGGCCGCGTCGGCGAACGCGGCGTCGATGTCGTCCGGTCCGCTGGACGGCACGCGCGCCGTCGGCTCGTCGGTCAGTGGCGACCGCGCGGTGAACGGCGTCCCGGTGCCTCGGACCTGGGTCACCAGGTCGGCGGCCCGCGCGGGCAGGGCCGGTGGTAGCCCTCCACCGGCCGGGTTGCCGGTGATCTCCGTGCCCGCGGAAGCCGTGGAAGCAGTCATGCCTGCCAGCATATGTCAACGCAACGTGGCGTTGCGATCAGTGGCGCGTCAGTTGGTTCCGGTGGCGGTGAGCAGGAGGTGCGCGATCGTGTCGGCGGTCGGCGGCGGCGGGCCGGGGCAGTCGGTCCACGCGACGCTGCCCGCCGGGACGGTGAGTCGGTACCGGAAGGTGTCCGCGCAGCCGGCGGCCTCGGTGCTCGTGCCGCCGGCACCGGTGGTGGCGGTGTCCGCCAGCGCACGGAGCCGATCGAGGTCGGCGGGGGAGAGCTGCCCCTGCCGGACGGCCCCACCCCGGCCGGTGGCCGTCCAACGCCCGTCGGGTCCGACGGTCACCGTGTCGTCGCGGCCCGCCAGGCCCCCGGAGCGGGTCAGCACGACCCGGATGTCGGCCGTGCCGGTGGAACTGCTGGCCGTGCCGTCAGGGGTGGCGGTGGCGGGGAGGTCGCCGGTCGAGGTCGCCGCGCAGCCGGTCAGCAGCCCGGCCACGACGATCTTGACAATGGCCAGGGTGGATGATCTCATGCCGGTCGGACGCGCACCGTCGCCGTCGGGTTCCGTCAGCAGGACGCCCTCCCCCGTTCGGCCAGTGTCGGTGTCGGCGAGTGCTCTCCCTCTTCCGCTTTGCCAGATATATAGCTATATCTACATCGGTGACTACCCCCGTCACCGAATCCCCTGCCAGGAGGGCACGTGAGAAGACCCCTCGCCGCCGTTAGCGCAATGCTGCTAACCGGCGGCATGCTGACCTGCGTCGTCACCACAGCGCAGGCGGCACCCACCGCCCCCGCTCCGGCC
>NZ_SMKD01000003.1 GCF_004348595.1 Micromonospora sp. KC723 | reverse complement strand
GCGTCGCCGTCGGCGGTGGGGTGGTGGGCGTGCCCGCGAAGACGGTGGCTTCCCGGGAGGTGGCCCTGATGCCGTTCGCGCCGTTGAAGATGCGCTGGCCCCAGGTAGTGAGCTGGTTGGGGTCGAAGTTGAGAGCCATGTCCAGGATCGGGTCGGTGTTGCCGCTCCAGGACCAGCCGAGATAGCCGATGCCGCGGGCCTGTGCCTCGGCCAAGATGGTGTCGTGGTCCACCTCGCCCGAGTTGAATCGCCAACCGAACTCACCGACTACCAGTGGCAGGCCCTTGTCGGCGAAGGCGTCGAGGTACGAGGTGATGCTCGAGGCGCTGTTGTACACGCTGTACATGTGGATCGAGAACACCGTGTTCCGCAGGCTGTCGGCGTCCCACACGGTCTGCGCGTTGTCCCGCATCGTGTTGGTCCAGTCCTGGCCCCAGTTCGGCGCGTCCACCATGAGCAGGTGTTGGAAACCGTTGCTGCGCAACTTCCTGATCGCGTTCGCGGTGGCGTCGGTCCACTGGCCGGGGTTGGTGTTGCCGATCGGCTCGTTGCCGATGTTGACGACGACGTAGCTCTCCTGGCCGACCAACGCGCTCTTCTGGCTGATCCAGTAGTCGACCGCCTCGTCGAGGCTGGCGGCGGCGCCCTCCTCGCCGTAGCCGGTGGTGTCGTGCACCTCCAGTACGCAGATCATCCGGTTCCGTTTGCACAGCGCGATGACGTCGGCGACATCGGTGGAGGGGCCCCACCGCTTACCTGTGCCCAGCACGACGCGGACGGTGTTGGCGCCAAGCGCCTTGATGTCGGCGAAGGAACTGGTCTGGCCGGTGTACCAGACGTGCGGGTGGTTGACCCCGCGCATGACGAAGGTCTGGCCGTTGGCCTCCACGATGTTACGACCCTCGATGTGTAGGCCCACCGCCGCATCGGCGGGACGGGCGAACACCACGATCGATGCCGTGATGGCGAGTAGGGCGGCGCTGAAGGCGGCGAGTCGTCTCTTCATGACCTACCTCGGGATGTGTAGGCCCCGGTAGGGGCAGCGGGCTACACGGCGGGTGGTCGCCCCGACGATCACTGCCCAATGCGCGTGGGGACGGGCGTAGCCACTGGACCTGTTACCTCGGCGATTCCGGCTCGCAGAGGACGGTACTCGCCCCCGACACCCGGCGCAATCCAAGCACGTCGATGCTGTCCGTCGGCCGCAGCCGGGCGCGTCTTCCGTGGCGGTAGCACGTGCGTCTGGGTGGCGGCTGGCACGTGATCGACGGCGACGCCGGGCGTCGGCCCGCCGGAAACCGGCGGGCCGACGGCCCGGTGGCCGTCCCCCGGTGGGTCAGACGCGCCGGCTCCTGCGCAGCGCCGCCAGGCTGAGAACCAGTCCGACCAGCGCCACCACGGTGACGAGGTTGACGCCGGGGCGGAACTGGCTGAAGTCACCCACCTGGCCGGTCGTCTCGTCGCCGGACACCAGGGCGGTGACGAGAGCGAGCACCAGGGCGGCGCCGACCTGGCCGGAGGTCTGCACGAGGCCGGAGGCCAGGCCCTGTTCGGAGTCGTCGATGCCGTCGGTGGCCTGGGCGGTGATCGAGCTGAACCCGAAGGCGAAGCCGCCGCCGAGCAGGAGCATGGTCGGCAGGACGGTCAGCAGGTAGTGGGGCGTGTCCCCGGCCGTCAGCAGGAACCACAGATAGCCCAGGGTCAGTGAGACCATGGCGGCCAGGATCACCCGGGCCGTGCCGTAGCGGTCGATCAGGCGGGCGACGAACGGTGCGCCGAAGGCGACCAGCAGCCCTGCGGGCAGCAGGGCCAACGCCATCTGCAGCGGCGACCAGCGCAGCACGTTCTGCAGGTAGAGCGTCATGATGAACTGGAAACTGAGGTAGCTGCCGAACAGCGCGACCATACTGACGTTGGCCCGTACGACGGTGGCGGAACGCAGGATGCCGAGTCGGATCAGGGGGTGCCGTACCCGGCGCTCCGTGGCCACGAAGCCCACCAGCAGGAGGACGGCGGAGGCGGCGGCGGCCAGCGTCACCGGGTCGAACAGGCCCCGTTCCGGGGCGGCGACCACGCTGTAGACGGCCGCGAGCATCCCGCCGGTGAGGGTGAGCGCGCCGACCAGGTCGTGCCCGCCGTCGGCGGCGGGCCGGTCCCGTGGGATCAGGGTGAGGCCGGCGATCAGGGCCGCCACTGCCAGCGGGACAGGGATGAGGAACGTCCATCGCCAGCCCAGGCCGGTGAGGAGTCCACCCATGATGAGCCCGCTGGAGTAACCGCTGGCGCCGAACACCGTGAAGATGGAGAGCGCCCTGTTGCGGGCCGGCCCGGCGGGGAACGTGGTGGTCAGGATGGACAGGGCGGTGGGAGCGGTGAAGGCGGCTGCGAGGCCCTTGACGAAACGGGTGGCGATGAGCAGGGTGCTGTCGTCCACCAGGCCGCCGACCAGGGACGCGGCGGCGAAGACGCCCAGCGCCACCAGGAAGGTCACCCGCCGGCCGAGCAGGTCCGCGGTGCGGCCACCGAGCAGCAGCAGCCCGCCGTAGCCGAGGACGTAGCCGTTGACGATCCATTGCAGCGAGGCGGTGGACAGGTTGAGGTCGGCTCCGATGGAGGGTAGGGCCACGCCGACCATCGAGACGTCGAGTGCGTCGAGGAACAGCACGGCGCAGAGTACGGCGAGGAGTCCCCAGAGCTGCGGTGTCCAGTGCGTCCCGGTGCGGGTGGGCCTGTGGGTCGGCGTCGAACCGGCCGGTCTCGTCATGACCGGCGTCGTGCCGGTGGCGTTGTCGATCACAGGACGGACATTAGATGCAGACGCATCTAATGTCCATGCATCTTGTGCGCCTGCATATAATTAGGTGTACGAAGCTCACGACCGGAGGTACGATCCGCGCGATGACGTCCGAGGTTGCCCTGATCGAGCGCTGGCGCTCGTTGCTGACCAGCTACAACCGCGTCGCGGGCCAACTCGACCGCGCCCTTCAGGACCGGCATGGCCTCACCCTGACGGAGTTCGAGACGCTCGACCGGCTCGTCGCTCAGGATGGTGAGAAGCGTCGCATGCAGGATCTGGCGGGCGACATGTACCTCAGTCAGAGCGCACTGTCCCGCATGGTGGACCGGCTGGAGAAGCGCGGTCTGGTCCTGCGCGCGGTCTGTGAGGCCGACCGTCGTGGCGTGTTCGTCGCCGCGACCGAGGAGGGCGTGCGGCGGCACACCGAGGCCCGGCGTACCTACCTCGCCGTTCTGGCTGACCATCTACCGTCGAACGGCCCCGGTGACTGACCGGCCGGCCGGCGACCCGCCTCGTCGTGTTGTCGATCACCCGGTCGGTGGTCCGGCTTCGCGACACGCTCCAAGCCGGCGCGGCCGACGTCAGGAAGCGGCGTTCAACGTGGCCAGCGCCCGGTGGAAACGGCGGACGGCAATGACCACCCGGGACCCCGACCGTGCCGTGCCGACCGTACGCGGCCTACGGATCCACGACTCCGCCGGCACGGCCCTGCTCGGTGGCGTGGACCTGGCCGCCCGAACCGGCACCGTCACCGCCGTCACCGGAGCGTCCGGCTGCGGCAAGACCACGCTGCTGCGCGCCTGCGCCGGTACGCTTCCGCCCGGATTCACCTGGGAGGGCGAGCTACGGGTGCTCGGTGAGCCGATGCTGGCGCTGGACCGCCACCGCCTACGCCGGATGCGACACACCGCGATCCGTTACGTCGGCCAGGACCCCGCCAGCCGGCTCAACCCACGAATGCGTGTCGCCGACCTGGTCCGCGAGAGCGCACCCGACCGTGGCACCGGTGCCCTCCTCGAACTGCTCGCCAGCCTGCGCCTGCCGGACCCGCCCGCGCTGCTACGCCGCCGCCCCGGTCAGCTCTCCGGCGGCCAGGCCCGGCGGGCAGCGGGGTCTCGCTCCGGGCGACCTGCGCGGCCAGCTCGGCACCCTCCAGTGTGCTGATCACCGTGTGCGCCAGGTCCCGGGCGTCGGCGCGGGTGAAGCCCGTGGCGCGCAGTTTCGCCTCCACCAGGTCCCGCCAGCGGGTGAACGCCTCATCGGCCGTGCGCTGGATGTCAGGCGCTCGGACGGCGGTGCCGAGCGCGGTGGCGTGACGGGGCGGCCGTCGACCCAGTCAGAGTCGCGCAGGTCGCGGGCGAGGGTACGCGCCGCCCGATCGCCTCGGCCTGGCCGCCGGGCGCGGTACGGACAGCTTCACGAGCCTGGTCGACATCCTCGCCGCCCGGCCCTGCCCGTCCCACCTCGCACCTGTGCCCGGTGACCGCGACATCCCCCGCTCGGCTGCGACACCTCGTCGCCGAGCAGGGAAACTACGTCCGCGGCGGCGTGGGGACGGTCCCGCTTGTCTGGGTCGACGACGTGGGGCGTGCCGCCGGATTCTCCGGGGCTGCGTCCTCGAGGTCACCGCTCGCGGCTGACGGTCGTGACCCGGGTGGCCGGGTGGCCCGGGGCAGCACCACGTGACCGCTGTACCCGGGGCCCAGGAAGATGCCTTCGTGGGTGGGCGGGGCACCGACCACGCTGATCTCCGGCCGTGGTGTCACCGGGGCGAAGTCGGGTCCGCCCAGGTCTGCGGCGTCCGCCGCGTCACCGTCGCCCATGATGGCTCCCTTCCAGGGGCTCGGCGGATGTCGGCCCAGCACTCCGTCTTCGCTTCACAGCATATCCTGGCATCCATTATATTGGGCGCATGGCTTCTCGGGCGATGACAGAACCAGCCTTCTTCATCCTCACCGCGTTACTCGACGCGCCACGGCACGGATACGGGATCGTCTCCGACGTGGCGGAACTGTCCCGTGGGCGGGTCCAGCTCAAGATCGGCTCGCTGTACGGCGTGTTGGACCGACTCGTCGTGGACGGACTGGTGGAACTCGACCGGGAGGAGGCGTGGCAGGGCCGGCTCCGCCGGTACTACCGGCTGACCGAGCGGGGCCGTCACGCGCTCGCCGCCGAGGCGGAACGGCTGGCCGCGAACGCCCGTATCGCCTCGGCCCGGCTACGCGAACTGCATCCGCGCCCGATCACGGGGCCGGCGCCGTCGTGAGCCGGTTGGAGGAGCGCTATCGCCTCCTGTTGCGACTGCTGCCCGCCGACTACCGGCGCGAGTGGGAGGACGACATGGTCGCCGCCTTCCTGGAGAGCATGGACACCGGCGATGCGGAGACCAGCGCGTACGTCGCCGACTACGGCCGGCCGCAGCTCTCCGAGGTCGCCAGTGTCATCGCTCTCGCCGCCCGGCTGCGGCTCGGCGGAACCGACGCCCCACCCCGCTCGTACGCGTGGGGAGAAGCCGTCCGCCTGGCGACTCTGATGGCGACACTGGCCCACGCCGTGATGGTCACCGCCGGTGTGGCCATCACGACGTGGCTGTCCGGCAACATCGCATGGCTACCCGCCCCGCCGCCCGACTGGATGCCCGTTGCTGCGGGCAACCTCTGGCGCACCGCGTGGGACCTGGCCGACTATGCCTGGTTGCCGGCTTACGTCGCACTCGTCCTCGGCCATCGGCGCGTAGCCCAGGCACTGGCGCTGCTTGCCATCCTGCCCCCGGCCCTGACCAACGCCGTGCGCCAGGCCGCCGGCGAGGTTCCGCCGTCCGCGTCGCCGTGGGTGATGCTGCTTCTCGACGGTGTCCTGGTGCTCGCCATGGCCGCGTTCCACGACGACGCCGCACCAGTGCCGCGCCGTCGATGGCTGCGCGCGCTGCCGATCGGCATCCTCCTCGTCCCGGTGCCGCTGTTTGCCGTCCAGGCCACGAGTCAGGTGCTGCGACTGCTGGACTGGCCCGGTCTGTCCTGTGTCCTCGTCAGCGTCGCCACCGTGATCCACCTGGCGGGTCGGCGGCCCTACCGGCCAGCGCGCGCGCTGCCGTGGTCGCTGGCGCTCACCCTGCTCGCCACCACGATTCTCGCCCTGCGCCTGGTGACCATGGTGGACTACGGCCACCAGGCGCAGCACGCGACACTGCTCACGATCGCCGCAGCCGAGGCGGCCGTACTCCTTGCGGTGGGCGCGCCATTGGCGGCAATGACCATCCGAGCGCTGCGCCGACTTCCCGCAGCGCCGACCGAACCGCCCCGCGAGGGTATCGGCCCTTGACATATGTCGTGGACCTGGGTCAGGAACGTCGGTGAGCTCGGCGTGACCCCGCAACCGGACCTGGCACGCCGGGCGGAGCGCCGATGACCTGGAACACCTCTCGCTTCTCCACGCCTATGCGGTTCGCCCAGATGACCCTCGACGACCCTCTGTGCCGCGCGAGTATTCCAGTACTAGAATATCCTCATGTCCCGTCCGTTGACCGACGCTGAGCTGACCGTGCTGGGTCTGGTGGCCGAGAGACCCCGGCACGGCTACGAACTGGAGGCGGTCATCGAGGCTCGGGGCATCCGCGAATGGACGTCCCTGGGTTTCTCGTCGATCTACTACGTCCTCGGTCGGCTGGAGTCACGCGACCTGGTCTCGAGCACCCGACCGGACGGGACGGCGAAGGGCCGCCGAGTCTATGCCGCCACCCCGGACGGCATGCGGCTGCTGACCGAGGCGACCCGACAGGCCCTCGCGGAGCTGCGCCCGGCTCACCCGTCTGTGCTCGTCGGTCTGGCCAACAGTCCGGTCCTGCCGGCACGGGAGGTCGTCGACGCGTTGCGCGAGCGCGAGGCCCGGGTGGGGGAGCGTCTCGCCGCGATCCAGGCGACTCGGGCAGCACAGGAGCCGGTCGCGGACTTCGTGGCCGCCATCTTCGACTACAGCACGACCCAGCTCCGCGCCGAGCAGGACTGGACCGCCGCCACGATCAGAATTCTGGAGAGGGCCATGACGAAGTCGGACATCAAGCGGGACCGCAAGGACCTCTACGCCCCGCGCGCCGAGAGTTTCCAGCTCGTGGACGTGCCCGTACTGCCGTTCCTGATGGTCGACGGGGAGGGTGATCCCAACACGGCGGAGTCCTATCAGGATGCCGTGACGGCGTTGTACGCCGTCTCGTACACGTTGAAGTTCGCCAGCAAGCAGCGGCTCGGCCGGGACTACGTGGTCGCCCCGCTGGAGGGCCTGTGGTCAGCAGATGATCCCACCGTGTTCCTGACTCGGGCCAAGGGTGAGTGGCGGTGGACCATGATGATCACCCAGCCTGATTGGATCACCGCGGACATGGTGGACGAGGCGGTCCGGCTGGCCGCCACCAAGAAACACCTGCCGGCAGTGGACAAGATACGGTTCGGGCAGTACGCCGAGGGGTTGTCCGTGCAGGTGCTGCACGTCGGCCCGTACGACGACGAGGGCCCGGTGCTCGAGCGCCTCCACCATGAGTTCATGCCGGCCAATGGCCTCACGTTCAACGGGCCGCACCACGAGATCTATCTGAGCGACCCGCGCAGGAGCGAGCCGGCGAAGCTGCGGACGATCCTCCGCCAACCCGTGGCCCGTATGTGACCACCGTGCCGATGGTGCCGGCCACGGGGCGAAGTGACCTCGTCGGACGCTGGCGGCGACGCTCGTCGCCGCCTCCTCGGGTGGGTGCGGCCGCCCTGCTTCTGGCCCGACTGCCACCCGTCCCGTGTTGGGGGTGCGGGCTACCGGACAGCGACCCAGGGGCTGGTGGCGAGGGTACCGGTCGTCCCGAGGTCGACGCCGCCATGCGGGGTGAGCAGCTGTCCTCGCTGGCCGGACGCCGGGGCCACCTCGATGTGAACGCCGGTCGTCGCGGGCACGCCCGTGTCCGTCACGGTGTTGCGCCACACCAGGACGGCGGTCGCCTCGCCGCCTGAGCCCAGTGTCACAGGCTTCGGTGGACCGTCGAAGCCGGCGATGCGTGAGATCGTCGATGTGCCCTCGGCGACGGTGAGCGTCAGCGGCTTGCGGTCGGCGTCGAGCAGCCGTAGCACCGGGTAGCCGTTCACCGGGTACGGCGTCGCCCCGCAGTTGACCATCCTGACCTTCATCGCGCGCAGCCCGGAGGCGGCCTCCACCTGCCCCGCCGTCAATGCCACGCCGGACGTCGGGCATTCCGGACCCGTGCTGGCGCTGGGGGCCGGTGGTGGGGGCGGGATCGGTGCCGGCTCCGCGTTGCAGGCGGTGAGCGGCAACACGGTGGACACGGCAAGCAGACAGGCGGCTGTCTTGATGCGCATCCGACAATTCTTGAGCATTGGTGATCGTTCGTTGGTGTAGGGCAACGGGCGGGCGTTTTGCGCCATGACCTCGACGAGCTCGAGCGCCTCTGGTCGCCACTGAATGTCAGACCGGGCGGTTACCCTGGCGCCACTGCCATGCTTCTCGACGGGAGGATGATGATGGCCGGTGACACGGCGGATCTGAAGGCGCGTGCCGAGAGGCTCCGCGAGCTACACGCCGACGGGATGCTCGTCCTGCCCAACGTGTGGGATGCGGCGAGCGCGACGGTCGTGGCCGAAGCCGGCTTTCCCGCGATCGCCACTGCCAGCGCGGCGATCTCGGCGATGCTCGGCTATGCCGACGGCGAGCACGCGCCGTGGCAGGAGATGTTCGCGGCGGCCGGGCGGGTCGCCCGGGCGGTGGCGGTCCCCGTCACCGTGGATGCCGAGGCGGGATACGGCATGCAGCCGCGTGAACTGGTGGACCGGTTGCTGGACATCGGCGCGGTCGGGTGCAACCTGGAGGACACCGACCATCGTGCGGGCGGCCTGGTCGACGCCGTCGCGCAGGCCCAATGGCTCGCGGCGGTGCGCTCCGCCGCGGACGACGCCGGTGTACCGATCGTCATCAATGCCCGCGTCGACACCTTCCTGCCCACCAGCGGGATACCCGAGCCCGATCGGTTGGCAGAGGCGGTACGGCGGGGCAGGCTCTACCGGGACGCCGGCGCCGACTGCGTCTACCCCATCGGGGTACGCCACGAGCGCGACATCGCCACCCTGGTCGCCGAACTACCCGGCCCGGTCAACGGCAACACCGGGGAACACCTGGATCTGGCCACCCTCAGGGAACTGGGCGTGGCGCGCGTGTCCTACGGGCCCCGTTTCTACCGCGCGGCCATGGCTGACCTCAAGACCACCGTCCAGGAGCTGCTGGCCTGACGGTGGTCACCGCTGGTCTCCTGCCGCCGCCCGGGGCGACCAGGCTGACAGGGCGAGGGCCAGCCTCCCGCGGGAGGTGCCGCTGGAGATGAGTTCGAGTGCGGCGACAGCATCGGTGAAGTGAGAGGCGACGGGAGTACGAGGCGTCAGAAGTCCCGCACCATGCCAGCCCAGGCACTCCCGCAGCGCTCGGATCGCGGTGGCCACGTCGCGGCTGGCGTAGCCGGCAATGTCTTCGCCGATGATCGCGATGTTTTCACCAGCACGTCGAGTAGGTTGATGCTCGGGATGTCGCCACTGGCGAACCCGGTCGTGACAAGCCGTCCCTCCCACGACAGGCCGTTGAGCAGTTCGGCGGTCAGGTCACCGCCGACGAGGTCGAGAGCGATGTCGGCCCCCCGTCCGTCAGTCAGGCGGCGGACGGATTCCGCGAGACCGTCGGGCGGCACGATGTGGTCGGCGGCCGGTGGCGGCAGAGTGCCCGAGCGGTCCACGGCGACGACTCGTGCGCCACGGGCTCGTGCGACCTGGAGAGCCGCCTCTCCGACGTTGCCCGTGCTTCCTGTGACGACGGTCTCGCCCGGCCTCAGCCCTCCTCGGTGCAGCAGTGACCCGTGCGCGGTCGCGTACGAGACGGGAAATGCCGCCGCGGTGAGGTCGTCCATGTCGTGGGGGACCGGCAGCAGGTGAGCGGCGTCAACGACGACGCGGTGCTCGCCGCTCAGGACCACAGCATCCGGAGTGCGGATCGGTAGCTGAAAGGTTTGGGCCGTGGGTTGACTGCGCTGCTCGTGGTTGACCGCGGGTTCGTCAAGTCGTCCGGGGCCGCCGTGAGCTGGCTGAAGCGATGAGCGCACGCCGCGGGGCGGCGAGCAGCACCTGCTCGCCGCCCCGCGGTTGCTGACTGCCCGACCCGTGGCCGGCGCCCTGTTCCTCTGTCACCCGCTCCTGACCTGGCCCGGACGGACGACGTCGATGACCGCCGTGACCGGACCCACATCGGTCATGCCGCTGACGGTCACCTCACCTGGCGCGTCGGTCGCCCCGGCCGGCAACGCCTGCCACTGGACGGGGACACTGGTGACCGCGCCGTTCGCGGTGGTGAGCACGCGGATGGAGGGCGGCAGTGCCGGGACGCCCTTGACCACCGTGGCGGTGTAGACGGTGTCCTCGACGATGTGCCTGGCCTGGCTGGCGTTGAACACGTTGATGGACGCGTGTGGCTCCCAGGTGTTCGCCATTCCGGGGACAGCCCGGAACATCGTCTGGAAGCCCGCCGGCTCCCAGACCAGCACGCCGGTGCCCTGGTTGTTCACCACGTCGTTGGCGGCCTGAAAGACCCGCTGGATCGCGTCCGCCTGGCCCTGGACGGTGCGCGGGAAGGGCGAGTGGGGCATCGGCGAGCCGCCACCGCCGGACGCGGGGTAGGCCGTCTCGGCTACCTCGATCTCGTAGTCGGGATACGTCGTCGCCATCGTGTGTAGGTTCCGCTCCAGCGCCTCGGGCGTACCGTGCCACTCGGAGTAGTACGAGATGGCCAGCACGTCCGGGTTCTGACCCTTGGCCTTCACCCGGGTGAGGAACTGATGCCAGAACTCCATGGTCTTGGCGAGCCGGTCGGTGCCGACGATCACGTGGATCTCCACCTTGGACGTGGGGGACGCGTCGCGGACGGCCTTGATCCCGGATGCGGCCAGCGTGGTGAACCGGTCCCACGCCTCGTTGTAGAGCCGCTGCTCGACCGGGTCGGTGGACTGCCAGTACCGCCACAGCAGGCCACCGCCGGGCTTCGACTGGTAGATGCCGGCCTGGTTGGCGAAGTACGGCGGATTGGTGGTGCCGATGAGGGCGGCCTCGCTGCCGTACATGAAGCCGTTGATGATCTCGTTTCCGACGGCGACCTTGTCCGGCGTGGTGCCCTGCTGGATCAACCGGCGGAGATAGTCGGCGGAGAAGTCGTACACCGCCTGGGTCAGGTCGTCGAACTCCAGCTCGGCCCAGGCGCGTGGTTTGGGTTGCTTGCCCGGGTCGGCCCACGAGTCCGCGTAGTGGAAGTCGATGCCGAGGCCCATGTCTCGCTGCTTGATCCACCGCGCCGAGTCCAGGGAGCGCTCCGGGCCCTGACGCGGGATCGGCGTCGGTTCTCCGTTGTTCTCGTTCCTGGGCTCGTTGAAGACACGCAGCCGGGTGTACTCCATGCCGCGGTCCTTGGCCACGTCGAGTAGGTGGGGCCCGGCACCCTTGTCGGCGGCCAGGGGGTCGACCCAGTACTGCCGGGTCTGGAAGTCGTCGACCCAGGACATGTCGGCGCCGAGGATGAGGTCGTCGCGTAGGTAGTTGAAGACCTGGATCTCGCTGACACCGACCCTGGCGCGGCTCGACACGTCGGTGAACGTGAGCCGGACGAAGCGCGTTCCCGGGCGGGTGAACAGGTGCACCGCCCCTCGTGACGCGACCTGGTTGCGGGAGTTGTTGGCGATGGTTCCCCACCGGCGACCGTCGGGTGAGGCCTCGACGACGTACCGGTGCACCGCGCCGCGGTCCGGGAACATCACCTTGACCTTGCGGAGGTTGTCGTAGGTGCCGCCAAGGTCGACGGTCAGCCGATGGGGGGCGCTGCGGCGGTCGGCGTACCAGGACGTCGTCGGGTCGCCGTCGATGGCCAGCCGTGCGGCGGACGAGTCGCTGCTCGCCGTCGCCGAGGCCCAGAACTTGGCGGCGATGTTGCTCTCGATCGGTTTGATGTCCGCGGTGCCGAAGATCGCCTGCGCCGGGCTGGGCGCCGCGAGTATCGCCGTGCTCACCAGCGTCGTGAGTGCGGTGATGCCCACGGCGGTGCGGGCGGGATACCTGCTCCTCATATCTCTCCTAACCCGTACGGGCTCTGGCGTGAGAACTCCGCTCCCGGTCGATGCGGAGCTTGGTGGCGTCCGTCGACCACACGTCCTGCCGCTTGTCGGGTGCGCGGTCGCCCAGGTGGCGTGCCGGCCGGAACCCGCGGACCTGTGGAACCGATGTCAGGGTCAGACCACGACGCCGTCGACCTGAAGGGTCTGGACCGAGGCGGCGGCGAAGGGGACCCGGAGTGCCTTCCCGCTGAGCCGGATGTCCTGGCGGCTCGTGTACCGGTCACCGCCGGCCGGGACGGTGGACCACCGGGGTACCACTCCGCCTGTCCCGCCGGTCACCTGGGCGAAGCGGGACAGGTCGAAGGTCAGGGTCTGCGCGGCTCCGGTGTTGACCGCGACGATCACGAGCCGGCGGGCGACCCGGTCGTAGGCGGCGGCCGCGTAACCCACACCGGTGTCGATGATGCGCATGCCCGGCCGGATGTGCCGGGTGAACTGGGCGAGCACGTAGTACTTCGGCTGGACCGCGCCTGCGGCGAGGGTGTCGAAGTCGTACTGAATCGCGGCCCAGCCCGGACTCGGATCCATGACCTGCCAGTAGCACCATGCGGTCGGGTGCAGCCAGCGCCAGTCCAGGCACAGGTTGCGTGCCATGGTGAGTCCGGTGCTGTCGTTCTCCCCGCTCTCGGAGTTCCACAGGATCTTGCCGGCCGCGCGCACGTCGTTGAAGAGGAGATCCCGGCGGCCGTTCGCGCCCTGGTACCCGTGGACGTTGACCTGGCGCACGACGGCCTTCGTGGCGGAGTCGAAGCTCGCCCAGGTGGTACGGGCCAGGTCGTAGCTGGTCTCGTCAGACGCCGAGATCATCACCCCGCTCAGGCCCTGCCGGTCCAGCTCGGTTCGCAGGTGGGCCAGGACGCTGCGCTGGGTCGTGGCGTCGATATGGCAGCCTTCCTGCTTGCCGTCGGCGCGCCACCAGTTCGACGATGGCTCGTTGAACGGATCCACGGTGCGGAAGTCCACTCCCCACCGATCCCGCGCGTAGCGGGCGGTGGCCGCGAGATGGAGCGCATGCTGGCGGTGGTTCCACGACTGCAGGTTGTTGCCGCCGTCGGCAGCGCCGGACGGGTTGTGGTTGAGGCACATCCACCACATCGGCGAGTTGGCGAACAACTCGCTGATCGCGCCCCGTTGGGTCGCCTTGACCAGCGCGGCGCGCTGCTTGGCGTCGGTGTTCCAGTTCCAGGCTGACGATGTGCTGTCCTCGTTGCGCCAGTCCTGCCAGAAACCTCCGATCTGCTTGAACCGTGGGATGTTGGGCGATGCGACCATCTGCGCACCGTTGACGCTGTTCCAGCTGCACGCGCCAAGGTTGTAGCGAGCGATGTTCAGGCCCAGCCCGGGCAGCATGGCCCCGCGGTAGGAAACCGACCTGGTGGTGAAGAAGATGTCGGCGAAGTCGTCGCGGTCGCCGAACACGTTGGCCCACCACGCCAGCGAGGTGCCCCAGCCCTCCCACGCACCGTAGTCGGCGCTGGGATTGATGGTGACGGTCGCATCCGCGTTCGCCGCGCCGGTCGTCAGCGCGCCGGCGACGGCGCCGGCTCCCGCCGCCATGAGCATCGTTCTGCGGCTGACCGCCTGCCCTGCCGCAGGCACACGCTCCTGGCGCGGGTCACTGTGCTGGTTGGCCGACGGGGACATGGGACCTCCAGGGGGTGTCTGCGGGTCAGCGGCCGGTTGCGCGGGTCGGCACCGCGCGGCGTGGCGCAGCGGGTCGTCCTACCGGGCGAGGGCGTTGGACGTCTGCCTTCACATCGACCGTCACCTTCCATGGCTCGTCACCTGGCAGGCCCGGTTCATCTCGCAACGGTCGCTGGTCGACGGCCCAGGCGCATGCAACGGCAAGCGTGCCGCAAGGACCGATAACTGTCAATCGACGATGGTCGAGTTGAGCGCTCCGGCGCCGGGGGATGGAGGATGCGCGACCAGACCAGGGGCCCGTTGTGGGAGCCTCCCGCGGATGCGATGCTCCCCAGGTGCGAAGCATCACCAAGCGCGACCTGTCCCGGGCCGAGATCGACAGCCTGCTGCGGCGGGCGCTGGGCGCGTCGGTCGAACTTCGCGACGTCGTCGAGTTCACCGACGGCTGGTTCAACACCACGTACGGGGTCACTCTCGTCGACGACCGCGAGGTGGTCGTGAAGGTGGCGCCCCCGCCAGGGCTGTCCCTGCTCCGGTACGAGGTCGACCTGATGCGTACCGAGATCGAGTTCTACCGACGGGCCGCCTCGGCAGGGCTGCCGTTGCCCGTCCTGCGCCACGCGGACCCCGATGCCGGGTACCTGGTCATGGACCGGCTGCGCGGCCAGTCGCTGGAGACGGCGAAACAGGCGATGAGCCCGGCGCAGCTGGCGGCGGTACGCCACCAGGTCGGCGTCTGGGCGGCCCGGCTGAACACGGTGACCGGGGCCCGGTTCGGCTACCCGCGCCGGGACGGGCGTACCCGCTCGGCGAGCTGGCGGGCCTCCTTCCTGGCCATCATGGACGACATCCTCGCCGACGCCGTGGCGTACGACCGCCGGCTGCCGGCGTCGGCGACGACCGTCAGCCGGCTCGTCCGCCGCCACGCCGGCCTGCTCGACGAGGTGACCCGCCCCGCCCTGGTCCACTTCGACCTGTGGGACGGCAACATCTTCGTTCGGCCGGACGGAGACGGCTTCGCCGTCGAGGGGATCATCGACGGCGAACGTGCCTTCTACGGCGATCCGCTCGCCGAGCTGGTGTCCCTGGCAGTCTTCGCCGACCCGGCCGAGGTACCCGGCCTGCTCCCGGGCTACCTGGGCCGGGACGAGCTGACCGAACCGGAACGGAACCGGCTGCGCCTCTACCAGATCTACCTGTACCTGATCCTGCTCACCGAGGACGCCACCCGCGACTACCCGGCGCAGGAGTACGAGCCGGTCCGACAGTTGGCCATGACGCACCTGGAGGCCGCGTTGGCCCGGCTCTGAGCGGCCGGTACCGCCGGCCGGCGTCACGGGCTTCCGACCACCGGTACCGCGACCCGGCCGCCGCCTCCGCGACGGTGGGTCAGGTACGGGAACCCAACCACCGCACGGCGCGGCGCACGACGGTCTCGGGCACCTCGTGGCCACCGTCGAACTCGTCGTAGGTGACGTCGTAGCCGACCGCGCGCAGTCGTGGCACGAGGCGTCGACTGCACGGGTCGACGGGCAGCACCGGGTCCCTGGTGCCGTGGGAGACGTAGACTCGGGGACGGCCGTGGGTGACCAGCGGCGCGGCGAAACCGGGGGAGAAGGCCAGCACGGCGTCGAAGACGTCGCCGTTGATCAGCCCGATCGACAGAGCGTACGACGCCCCGTCGGAGAACCCGCCGACGAGCATGCCGGTGACCGGATACTCGGCGAGGATCTGCTGCAACACCCGGTCGACGCGACGGACGTCGGGACCGAAGCCCGAACCGATCAGGTCCCAGGTCGCCGCGGTCGACTGCGGCGCCACGAGCAGCAGGCGCTGCTCGTCGGCGACCGGCAGCATCAGCTCCAGTGCCTGCCGTGGTGATCCCCCCGCGCCGTGCAGCAGCAGGACCAGGCGATACGGGCGCCCGTCCGTCGGCTGCGGTACGTACGCCAGAGCGAGCGGCTTTCCGGCCTGCCCGTCGAACGGCACCAGCCCCGTGCGGGCCGAGGCCGCGACCGGCGGGCCCGGCCGGACCATCAGTCGGCCGTGCCGGGAGTTCTCCTCCGGCTGCTGATGCGGCGGTAGGGTTTCGCCGACGATCGGCACGGCGCCCTCCACGTCAGGTTCCGACTGTCCCGGGGGATACCCGACCACCGCACGCCAAACTGGGCCTCGATGCGGCGCGCAGTCTCGGCACACCTCGGTGGGTCGTCGTCGAGCAGACACCGGGAGAACCCGTGGTACGGCTCCGGCCGGGGCGTCGAACGCCCACTGGTGCCGATGAGCGAGTACCGCGGCGCGAGCCGTGTCCGACCGTGGGCGGTCGGCCTTCGTCTCCGCTGCCGTCTGCGACGACCCGTCCCCGGATGGCTCGGATCCGGCACCAGGACTACCTGCGCCGAAAGCGGGAAGGCTCGCGCGAGGGGTGAGGGGGTGCCGTGGGGTGCGCGTGGTGGTCGGCGTGGTGATCGTGCTCGCGGTGCTTGCGCTGCTCGGCGCGTTGAGCATCCGCATCGTCCAGCAGTACCAGCGCGGTGTCGTGTTCCGGTTCGGCCGGGTCGTGGCGCCGGTCCGGGAGCCCGGTCTGCGGCTGATCATTCCGGTGGTCGACCGCATGGTGCGGGTGAGCATGCAGACCACGGTGATCGACGTGCCGGCGCAGGGTGCGATCACGCGGGACAATGTGACTCTCACCGTGGACGCGGTGGTCTACTACCGGGTCGTGGATCCGGTCAAGGCCCTGGTGAACGTGCGTCAGTACCCGGCGGCCGTGCTCCAGATCTCGCAGACGGCGCTGCGGTCGGTGATCGGCAAGGTTGACCTGGACACCCTGCTCGGCGATCGGGACAGGGTCAACGCCGACCTCAAGTCGGTCATCGACGCGCCGACCGAGGGGCCGTGGGGGTTGAACATCGAGCGGGTCGAGATCAAGGACGTGGCGCTGCCGGAGAGCATGAAGCGTTCGATGTCCCGCCAGGCGGAGGCCGAGCGGGACCGGCGGGCCCGGGTCATCGCCGCCGACGGGGAGTTCCAGGCGTCCCGGCGGCTCGCCGACGCGTCCCGCGCGATGGCCGGCACTCCCGGCGCGTACCAGCTTCGGCTGCTGCAGACCGTGGCGGACGTGGCGGCGGAGAAGAACAGCACGCTGGTGATGCCGTTCCCGGTGGAGTTGTTGCGCTTCTTCGACCGCTTCGCGCCCACCCCCGCCGAGGAGCGCCAGGTCGCCGGGGAGTCCACCGTCGCGCCAACCGGTGACGGGCACCGCGGCGACACCGGTCAGCGCACGTAGGCGTTCGTCCGCCGTGGGGGAGGCTCGGGCAGGGCGCTGCCGGGCCGTACGCGCGCTGGAGTCCTGCCGGGAGCCACCTGCGGCAGAGGTGACGGGCACCTTCTCGGCTCCGATCCGCCCGATGCGTTCGGTGCCCCACCGTCCCAGGGGGATCAGGGCGGCATTGAGCGACACGCCGTGCTCTGTCAGGGAGTACTCGACCTTCGGTGGCACCTCGCGGTACACCTCACGATGCACGAGCCCGTCTTCCTCCATCTCCCGCAGATGCTGGATCAGCATCTTCTCGCTCACGCCCGGAATACCACGTCGGAGCTCGGCGAACCGGCGTGTCCCGTGGTGGTGCAGCTCCCAGAGGATCAACGACTTCCACTTGCCGGCGACCACGTCCATCGCTGCGTCGATACCGCAGAAGTAGGGGCCACGCCGTGTTGATGCCGCCATCCGCATCCTCCACCGGTCACCCGGAAAGGCGGACGACCTCGTCGCGCAGGGCGCGGAAGCCGCCGCCACGGCCGGCGACGCGGTCCGGGCCAGCCGACTGGTTGTCGCGTGCCTGCTGGACCACGCGTCGGTCAACCAGGTGCTTGATCCGCTCTCCGCCGATCTGGCAGGACGGGCTCTGGTCAACGTGACCACGACGTCACCGGCTCAGTCACGGCAGTTGGCCGCCTGGGCTGCCTCTGCCGGGGTGGTGTACCTCGACGGCGGCATCATGGCCGTACCGCACATGATCGGACAGCCCGGGTCGTCGATTCTCTACAGCGGCGCCGGCCGGCGTGTCGGCGGGCGAGTTCGCTGCCAGGGCCGCACCGTGGCTGACCGCGATGACCGGCGCCTTCGAGGAGTTCGCCGCAGTCATCGACGGCGGGGACTACACGGTCGAAGGACAACAGAGCCTCGAGTTCTCCAACCTCGGCGCCCTGCTGGCCGCCAGTTCCGACCAGGGCGTCAGCACCGAGGTGGTCGCCATGGTGCAGCGGCTCGTCCAACGCCAGATTGACGCAGGCCACGGGAACGAAGGCTTCGCCCGGATCATCGAGAGCATCCGGCACCCTGGCTGATCGCCCGCGCCCGACCCGGCGGTGGCCTCGACATGGAGATCAGCCTTCCCTGATCGACCACCACCCCCAGGCCGGGCGTCCGGCCGGTCACCGCCGTCCGTCGTCTGGTTCCGGCAACTGGCGAGCGGGGGCCAGCCGGTACCGGCCGACTCAGCTCGCCCAGCGTTCCGGCAGGAGGTTGCCGTCCGCCGACAGCATGGCGTCGTGCAGTCTGCGCACCGGTAGAGAGGGCCCGATTCCCAGCTCCTCGGCAAGGGTCTTGCGCAGCCGGTGGAAGAGGTTGAGCGCTTCGACCTGTCGCCCCGCCCGGTACAGGGCGAGCATGTACTGTGCCTGGAACCGCTCGTTGAGGGGGTACTGGGCGGTCGCCGCGCACAGCTCGCTGACCAGCTCGTGGTGCAGGCCGAGCCGGAGTTCGGCTTCGAAGCACTGTTCGGTGGCCGTGATCCGGGACTCCTCGAGGCTGTCGACCATCGCCCGCAGGTGTGGGCCGACCTGGACGTCGCTCAACGCCGAGCCACGCCAGGTGCCCAACGCCTTGCGGTACGCCTGGGACGAGGCGGCGTAGTCCTGTCGCCGCATGGCTTCGCGGCCGAGCTTGACCCAGTGTCTGTAGTGGGTGAGGTCCAACGACTCCGGCGCGATGACGAGCTGGTAGCCGCGACGGCCCGTGGTCAGCAGCTTGTGCGCCCGGGCGAGACTGCCGACCTCCTTCCCGGCCGCGATGCACTTCCTTATCTGCAGGATGTAGGTCTGGAACGTGGGGACGACCGTGCGGGGCGGATCGTCCTGCCAGAGTTCCTCCACACAGGTGTCGATCGAGACGAACCGGTTGGCGTTGAGGACGAGCAGGGCGAGGAGTTGCCGCTGTTTCGGTGCGGTCGGTAGCAGGTCAACGCTCGCGGATCTCATGACGAACGATCCCAACACTCCGAACTCCATGACATCTCCCTCGGCGAGACTGAGCGCATCGTTGGCTGAGCAGGAGCGCCCTCCGCGCCTGGTGCTCACGTGTCGACCGCCGCCCGCGCCCGGGCGTTGTTCCGCCGGGGGGCGCTGATCGACGTGACCGCGGCGCGCGTGGGCGAGACGTGCTGGCGGCGGGTGGCGTTGCGGCAGGAGCCACGCCGCCACCGGCCGGTCAGGGGAGAAAGGTGGCCGAACGTCGTACGTCCACTCCAGACGCGCATGGATACCCTCCCCCGTTTCTGCCATTCGAACATAGCGTAGAGGGCTCCTGCATCGTCAAGTCTTGATTTAAGGAACATTTGTCGATCAGCGGGATGGTTGACAAATGGGGGCGCGGTGGTGGGTGATTGGGGAAGCTGCGGTCAAGCGAATGTCAAGGAATTGCAAAGATGGTGTCGGTGAGGTGTCGCGCGGTTGGCCGTCAACCTTCTGTGAACTGTCGGGATCCTGTTGACGGACCTGCCCCGGTGGATATACTCCCGTCCGCCATCCCGCAGGCGTACCAGTGACCCGCGTGGGTCATGTCCTCGAGGAAAGAGGGTCCAGGCATGCAGCCGGTCAACTGCCAGATGGCGGTGGAGTCGTACCAGTGGTCGATCGTGAGTAGTTCCAGCTGCCGTTCGGGCAGGCCGGCCCGGCGGAAGTGGGCCTGGACCTGGGCGCGGGAGGCGGACCCTCGCGGTACCGCCACGCCGAGGCCGCGAGCGAGGGCGGCTCCGGCGTCACGCATCCGGACCGGGCGCGGATGGTTGGCGTGAAGGGCCGTGCCGGGCGGGACCGACAGTCGGGTCGCGGCCGCGACGGTCAGCCTGGCCAGGTCGGTGACGCTGATCATCGAGGCGCGGGCGTTGCCCCCGTCGACCCAGCCGGGTAGTGCCGCCAGCAGCGCCGCCAGCGCCGGCACGAACCAACGGTCACCGGGGCCGTAGACGAGATGTGGACGCAGCACGCATCCGCCGGCCTCCCGTACCCACACCTCGGCCGCGGCGCGGCTGGCGCTGACGGGGGAGCGCGGCGCGATGGGCAGTTCACCCTCGCGCGGTCCCCGGTGCGGGCCGGAGCCGTAGACCGCGGCGGTACTGACGTAGACCAGCCGCCGTACGCCCGCGGCCGTTGCCTCCCGCACCAGATGGCGGGTGCCCTGGTCGTTGACGGCCGTGCAGAGCTCCTGGTCCTTTCCGACGTACGATGCCGCGTGGATCAGCGTGTCGACTCCATCGCACACACCGCTCAGCGACTGCGGCTTCGACAGGTCGCCGTGGACGACCGTCGCGCCCGCCGAAGACCCCGGCCCGAAGCCGCCCCGCAGCAGGACCCTGAGGGCGGCGGGCCGCCGGGCGCGCAGCGCTGCCAGCACCGCGCCGCCGACGAACCCGGTCGCCCCGGTGAGCAGGATCGCCCCACCACCCGCAGAATACCCACCGGTCACGTATCGAACCTCCGAATTCGTATCGACATTGTTGAGGGACTGGCACATGAGGCAGGCACGGGCCGAACATACCCGGGAGTCGATAGTCAGGGCGGCCGCCGAGATGTTCGACCGGTACGGCTACGGCGCGACGACTCTGGGAGACATCATCACCCACGCGGGGGTGACCAAAGGCGCCCTGTACTTCCACTTCGCCTCCAAGGAAGAGTTGGCGCAGGCGGTTGTGCAGGAACAGCACCAGATATGGATCCAGCTGGCTCGTGACGTCGCCGCCCGGAATTCCCCGCCCTTGGAGGCGCTTATCAGCATGTCGTATGGCCTTGCCGCGCAGTTACGTGACCATTCAGTCGTGCGGGGGGGCATCCGGCTCACGCTGGAGAGCGGCACCTTCCAGCGTCCCCGCCCCGATCTGTACCTCGACTGGATCGCCATCACCAGCGAGCTGTTGGAGCGGGCGGCGGCGCGTCGGGAGATCCAGGCGGCGGTGCGGCCGACGCAGGTGGCCCAGGTGGTGGTCAGCTCCTTCACCGGGCTGCACCTGGTGACGCAGGTGCTCGACGAGCGACGCGGATTCGTGGAGCGCCTCGCCGACATGTGGCGCGCCATCCTGCCCGGCCTGGTCACGGCTCGCAAGCTCCAGTACTACCTCACCTATGTGGAATCGGCGCATCGGCAGATACGAGGCGCGACAGGTGACGAGGCGCCGTCGCCCGGCTAGGCGGCGTCACCGTCACCGTTCCGTGGACGGCGACCCGGCCGCCCTGGAGGAACCGCATCGCCAGCGCGTCGGGGGCGGGGCGGTCCACCACGATCCGGCAGGGCTGGTTCAGTTCGAGGAAGGCCGGGAACGACGCCTCGCTGGCGGTGATCGCCGTCGCCGCGCCCTCGTGCTCGGCCACCGCCACCTGGTGCATGGCCTCGAATACCAGCATCCCGGGCACGTGGTCCAGCGGATGATCGAACAGGATCGGATGCTCCTTCACGACCCGCAGCATCCGTACGCCGTCGTCGTCCGTGGGGCCGACCACCACGTCTCGGATGAGCTCCCGGCCGACCGTGGCGGGTGTCGCCGGCGGGACCGCCCGCGCGGCGCCACGGTCGTGGTCGCCGGGCTGACGCCGTAGCCGCTGGTAGACGGCCGGCGTCACGCACCGGAGCCAACCGCTGCCGGCGGCGAACTGGCGGCCGTCGCGTTCGAGGCGCACGTCCACCCGCATCCGGATGGTGCCGTCCGGCCGGCGGGTCAGTTCGGTGATCTCGATCAGTGCGATCGACTGCAGCGGGCCGTCGGCCCAGAAGAGGCCGTCGGGGTCGCACATCCACCGGAGACGCTGCATGAGGAACGCGTGCCCCATCGGCACGGCGTAGCCAACGTGGGCGATGAGGATTCCGCACTGCCGGATCGTCTCGGCGACCAGCAGCGGGTGGAACCGGCCGGACTGCGCGCCGTACAGACTGTGCCCGCGCGGCCATTGCACGGCGCAGGCAAAGGTGTCGGCGTCGGTGCGGCACCAGTCGGTCAGCAGGACCTCCGCCGCCGCCGCCCGGTGTACCAGACGACGTGGGACGGTGGACTCGTAGGACACCGAGGTGGCGAGAGGGACATTGAGGGGCTGCGCTAGTGGCGGCAGTCCGGTCACATCGACTCCGATTGATCGAATCGTTCGCCATAAACATACCGAACGCAATGATCCAACGTTCTCGATGTCGCATGCTAACAGGCTCAGCTAAACGGTAGTGGCCCCTTTGGCGCGAGCACTGTCCACATAAGACCCGACTTGTCGGCTGATGGTCGTAGCGCCCGTGGGCGCGCAAGTTCCACCTTTCGCCTTGACGAAACAGGGCGGTCGGTTTTTTATGGTGGGGCGCCGACCGTTCAACGGGGCGCCTCTCGCGGCGTCGCGGCGGGTGGTCCTCGCGCGTCGTGCGCCCCATTGACGTTGAGGCTGGCTCGGGAAGGGGTCGGATGGACGCCGACTCGTACCCGGGTCGAACCGACCGACACAAACTGGGGACGGGGTATGCGTGTGTTGGCAGTTCAGCAGGACGCCGTGGGAGCCGAACGGCTCGTGTGCTCGCTGCGGCGACACAGGTACGAGGCTGTCGCGGTGACGACCGGGCGCGAGGCGCTGGCTCTCTGTCCGAGCAGCGACCTCGTGCTGCTCGACCTCGACCTGGCAGACATCGACGGAGTCGACATCTGCCGGAGCATCCGGGCCGCGGGCGACACCCCGGTCATCGCCTTCACCGAGCGCGACAGCGAGGTGGATCGGATTCTCGGGCTTCAGGCCGGCGCCGATGACTGTCTGAGCAAGCCCTACGGGTTCCGGGAACTCGTGGCGCGTATCGAGGCGGTCGGGCGGCGGACGCGCCGGTTCCCGTCCGAGCAGGACTTCGTCGACTACCGAGGATTGCGGATCGACGGCAGGCGGCGTGAGGTGCTGCTCGACGACCGCCCGGTCACCCTGACCCGGACGGAGTTCGAGCTGCTACGCGTCCTTGCCATGCACGCCGGGCAGGTGGTCTCCCGGCAGGAGTTGGCATCCCGGGTCTGGGGTGCCGAGGGCATGGTCGGGCCGCGTCGCAAACAGGGTAGTCGCACCATCGACACCCACGTCAGCACGCTGCGCAACAAACTCGGCCACGGTCGGTGGATCGTCACGGTGCGCGGCGTCGGCTTCCGGATGGGGCCGGGACGCTCGCCCGAGCCGGACGGCCAGAAGCCGATCGGTGACGGCGACCGGCACCGGATCGGGCTGCGGGGCCCCACGCGACGGCACCTCGCGGCCGCGGTCTTCGCCTGACTGCTCGATCGGCGCACGAGGTTCCCTCTACCGGGGGCACCCATCCTCGGTGCCGTAGATCTCGAGCCGTCGATGCCGCCTGCCCAGAGGAGACCGAGATGAGCCTGCGCTCCGCATCGGCCAGCCGCCGGTCGAGCCCACCGGTGACGCTGATGGCCGTCCTGGTCGGTGTCTTCGCCGTCGCGATGGCCATCTCCGGCACCGGCGTCGCCCTGCCCGACATCGGCGCCGACCTGGACGCCTCGGGCGCGCCGCTGCAGTGGGCGGTGACCGGGTACAACCTGGCACTGGCCTCCTTCACGCTGGTGTGCGGCTCGTTGGCCGACCTGTTCGGGCGGCGTCGGATGTTTCTCGTGACCACGGCGCTGTTCACCGCGGGTGGCCTGCTCTCCGCGGTGTCCCCGAGCATTCTGGTGTTGGACGTGGCCCGCGCGGTCGCCGGTGTCGGCGCCGGCGGGGTGATGGCCTGTGGTGGTGCGCTGCTGGCCGCGACCTTCACCGGTGCTGGCCGGACCCGGGCGTTCGCCGCCATGGGGACCACCGGCGGCGCCGGTGTCGTGGTCGGGCCGTTCCTGGCCGGCTGGCTGGTGACCACCCTGGGCTGGCGGGCGAGTTTCCTGGTCTTCGTCGCGGTCGGTGTGCTGATCATGCTGGCGACCCGATTCGTCGCCGAGTCCTGGGGCGTGGAGCGACGTCAGGTCGACCGCCCCGGCGTGGTCGTCTTCGTCACCGCGCTGGGACTGCTGATGTTCGGCGTCGTGCAGAGCCCGCAGGGCGGCCCGGGCGGGCCGGTCGGCATCGCCGTGGGCGCCCTGCTGCTGGTGGTGTTCGTCGTGATCGAACGTCGACGGGACAACCCGCTGCTCGACCTGTCCCTGGCCGGCAACGCGCCGTTCATGGGCTGGTGCCTGGGTACCGTGTCCACCTCGATCGGATTTGTTGGCACCCTCGTCTATCTGCCCATCTACCTGCAAGGTGTCACCGGCGTCACCGCCGCCCGGGCGGGCCTGGTGATGTTGATGCTCACCGTGCCGATCCTGGTGGTGCCGATGTTCGCGGGGTGGCTGGTGAACCGCGGCTGGTCGGCCCGGCTCATGATGACCCTCGCCCTCGGCCTGGTCGCTGCCGGCAACGGCTGGCTCACCGTCCTGCACCCCGGTATCGGCATGCTCTCCCTATCCGCTCCGTTGGTCACCGTCGGGGTCGGCATGGGGATTTCCTTCGGCATCACCGACGCGCAGGCGATGAACCAGGTCGAGGCGAGCCGGATCGGGATGGCCGCGGGCTTCCTCAACACCCTCCGGAACACCGGCGAGGCCGTGGTCATCGCTGTCTTCGGCACCGTGCTGATCGCCCTGATCCGCTCCCGGGTCGGATCCACCGAGTTGGCCAACCAGATCGCCGCCGGTGACCTCACGGGTGGGGACCGGGAGTTCCTGGCAGCTCAGTACACGCAGTCCTGGCAGGTGGCGCTGCTGGCTGTCGCGGTGCTGTGCGCGGTGGCGGCCGTGGTCGTGTTCCTGCTGCTCGCTCCCCACCGGTCGGGAGCCCGCCGCGCGGCCGAGGAGACCGCCCAACCCGCTCCCGAGCCCGTCTGACCCAGACGCGTACCAGCTTCCCGCCGGCCGTCCGGCCATGGCGGTCGTCACCACGCCATCCTGCGGAAGGAATACCAGTGCAGAGAAGAGATCTGATCCGGTACGGCATGGCTGCCGGGGCAGCGCTGCTACCGATGGGGTTCGCGGCCAACCTCTGGACGAGGTCGGCGCAGGCGGAGCAGGTCGCCCCCTTCTCGACCCGGTTGCGGGTGCCGCGCGTGCTGTCGCCGTACTTCAGCACGTCGACGGAGGACTACTACAAGATGGACCTCGTCGAGTCGACCGCGAGTATCCTCCCCGGGCTCAAAACGCCCGTGCTGACCTTCAACGGCCAGTTCCCCGGTCCGACCATCCGGGCCCGGCGTGGCCGGGCCACCCGGGTGAAGATCACCAACCGGCTCACCACCCCGACGTCGATCCACCTGCACGGCGCCGACGTGCCGGCCGAGAGCGACGGGCACCCGACCGACGAGATCGTCCCCGGCGCCAGCAAGACCTACCGCTATGGGAACATCCAGCCGGCGGCCACGCTCTGGTACCACGACCATGTCCACCACCTGGAGTCGGAGCACGTCTACCGAGGGCTGTCCGGCCTGTACCTCATCGATGACGACGAGACCGACGCGCTGGGTCTGCCGAGCGGCGCCTACGACCTGCCGCTGCAGATCCGGGACGCGCACCTCGGGCCCGCCGGTGAGCTGGTCTACACCTGGAACGACTTCGCCAGCCGGACCAGCGTCCTGGTCAACGGCGGCTTCCAGCCGACGCACGAGGTGCGGGGGACCCAGTACCGGATACGGTTGGCCAACGTCTCCAACACCCGACCGCTGCGGCTGCGGCTCTCCGACGCGTCGGAGATGGTGCAGATCGCCTCGGACGGCGGGCTGTTGAGCCGGCCGGTGCCCTGCACGGAGGTCGAGCTGTGGCCCGCGGAGCGGGCCGAGGTGGTCGTCGACTTCTCCCGGTACGCGGCCGGCACGAAACTGATGCTGGAGAACGTCTTCGCCGGCCCGTCTCGGCCGGACCGGCAGATCCTGCAGTTCGAGGTGACCGGCCCGGCCGCGGCCACCTGGACGCCTCCCGCGCTGCTGCGGTCCCACCCCGACCTCGGGACGCCCATCGTCACCCGCAACATCGACTTCGTCTGGAGCGAGGCCAACGGCGGGTTCTACTCCATCGACGGGCAGGGGTACGACCCGCACCGGGTCCAGTTCCAGGTGCGCCGGGGTACGACGGAGCTGTGGCACGTCAACAACTCCGACGCGGTCCGGAACTTCCCGCACAGCATGCACGTGCACCTGGTGCAGTTCCGGGTGCTGGATCGCAATGGCGTGCCGGTGGGTGAGGGGGAGGCGTATCCGAAGGACACGGTCCGCATTCCCGCAGGGCAGAACGTCCGGATGCTGGTCAAGTTCGACACGCCGTACACCGGGATCTACCCGTTCCACTGCCACTTCCTCGACCACGCCGCGCACAGCATGATGGCGCAGCTGGAGGTGGTGCCCTGACCGACCTGGGCGAAGCGTTGGGGACGGCAGGGCAACGCCCTGCCGTCCCCTTCCGGTTGCGTCAGACCCTGCCCACCGGCTCCGCGGGCTCCACCGCCACCGGGGTGGACGACCGGCGACGCAGCAGCAGCGCGACCAGCAGCAGCGTCGCCGCCGCCATGGCCGCCAGGCCCCAGAGCGTGATGTCCATCCCTCGCGTGTAGCCGGGCTCGGCCAGCCGGCCACCGGCCGTGCTGGCCAGCACGGCGCCGAAGATGGCGATGACGACGGTCTCGCTGGCCAGACGAGCGGTGTTCAACATGCCGGCGGCAGTCCCGGCCCGGCGGGTATCGATGCTGGACAGCGCGACGCCGTCGATCATGCCGGTGGTCATACCCATGCCGGCGCCGAGGGCCAGCAACGGGCCCGCCAGGGCGAGCGTTCTGATCCCCGGCTCGATGATCGTGAGCCACGCCGCGCCCACGCCGACGAGAACGACCGCCGTGATGACCACCGCGGTGGGCGCTACCCAGCGGGTGAGCATGCTGCTGACCAGGGGCAGCGCCAGGGTCGGCGCGGTGAGCAGGAGCAGGGTCGCGCCGGCCTGCCCCGAGGTCATGCCCAGCACCCCGGTGAAGTACGACGGCAGGTAGACCAGCAGCGGAATCGTCACGCAGATGATCGTGGCGGCCGCCGCCGAGAAGGCGACGAAGTGCCGGCTACGCAGCAGGCTGAAGTCGAACAGTGGGCTCTCCTGACGCCGCTCGACCATGACGAAAGAGAGCAGCAGGGCTGCGGAGGCGACGAATGCGCCCACGACCCACAGGCTCGTCCAACCCTGTCTCGGGCCCTCCACCACGCCGAAGATGAGCAGCAGCAGGAAGGCGGTGAACGACAGCGTCCCCGGCAGGTCGACCCGCCGGCTCGTCGGATCCTTCGACTCGGGCAGCCATGGCACCAGCGCCAGGACCACCAGTGCGGCCAGGGCCGGTGCGGCGAAGGCGGCCCGCCAACCGAACGCGTCGACGAGCACACCCGCGATGGTTGGTCCGAACGCCAGGCCGACACCGAGCGCGGTGCCGAAGAGCCCGAACGCCCGGGTCCGAGCCGGTCCGTCGAACGAGGCGGCGAGCAGCGCGGCGCCGCTGGCCGCGGCGGCCGCGGCGCCCACGCCGGCGATGGCGCGGACCACGTCGAGCAGCACGATGTTGTCCGTCACCGTGCTGATCAGGCCGGTCACCGCGAACAGGGCGACGCCGAGGGCGTACATCCGCCGCCGGCCGACGATGTCGGCGAGCGAGCCGCAGGCGAGCATGAAGCTCGCGAAGGTGGCGTTGTAGCCGGTCACCACCCACTGCACCGGCGTGAGGTCGGCGTTCAGGTCGGCCGCGATGTCGGACAACGCGACGGACGCGCCGGTCAGGGTGATCGGCAGCGACACGGTCGAAAGCAGGAC
The DNA here is from genome assembly GCF_004348595.1 of Micromonospora sp. KC723. Taxonomy (GTDB): domain Bacteria; phylum Actinomycetota; class Actinomycetes; order Mycobacteriales; family Micromonosporaceae; genus Micromonospora. The sequence continues at coordinate 102,429 of NZ_SMKD01000003.1, read as the reverse complement.
GGCCGCGAGTACGGTTCTGGGATTCCTGCGCACGATTCTCCTGTTCGTTGAACTCTCATCGGCGTTCCGCGCCTCGCGCTGGGGCCGTCCGCCGCCGACCGGGCAGTCGATGTCGTCTACTCCCAGCCTGCAACCTGAACAAATATTGAGGTCAAGTCCGGTGGGGTTTCCGCGTACGCGAAACGGCCCGGCCTGACGCGGGGTCAGGCCGGGCCGCACATGGTCGGCGAGGGTCAGGTCGCGGCGACCACCTCGATGTCGATCCTCAGGTGACGGCCAGCCAGGCCCCTGGACCGGGTGATGCCGAAGGCGTAGCGATCGACCCGGGCGGTGGCCTGTGCCGTCAGCTCGCCACCGCGTTGGGACAGCGACTTCAGGGTCACGTCGACCGGCCCGGTGATCCCCCGGACGGTCAGCTGGCCGTGCAGGACCGGCCGTCCCCGTGCGATGCTCCACCGGTCGCCGGTGAAGACGAACTCGGGGTACGCGGTGGTGTTCAGGAAGTCCGCCGAGCGTACGTGCTCGTCCCGCTCCTGGTTCGCGGTGTCGAACGTGTCCGCCCGGATCACCGCCTCGACCGAGGAGTTCTCCGTCGGCGTGACCACCCGCAGCACTCCGCCGCCGACGCGGACAGTGCCGCGTACCGGCAACAGGCCGAACATGGCGCGGGTGGAGACCCGGACCACGGAACGTTCCGGGTCGATCCGGTAGACGCCCTGCGTGGGCACTGGAAGCGTGACGCTGTCCAGAGTGCTCATTCTTGTCCCTTCCCTTCCGTGCCGGGCAGCTCCAGCCGGACGTTGTACGTCGTCATCCAGGTGTTGAACTCCACCAGCCGCTCGAGCACCGCCCGGGCGCTCCACGGCCCACCCATGACGTACGCCCCGACGGGGCGGTCGAGCAGCCGCCGGATCCCCTCGACGGAGACGAGCTGGTGCACCGGCTGCCCCGGCTCGCACAGCCGCGCCACCCGTTCGCGCAGCGCCACCTCGTACGTGGTGTCCTGGGTGGACGGATAGGGGTTCTTCTTGCGGTCGAGGACCGAGTCCGGCAGCACGCCGCGCATGGCGGCTCGCAGCAGGCTCTTCTCCCGGCCGTCGAAGGTCTTCATGGCCCACGGCACGTTGAAGACGTACTCGACGAGCCGGTGGTCGCAGAACGGCACCCGAACCTCGAGGCCGACCGCCATGCTGATGCGGTCCTTGCGGTCCAGCAGGAAGTTCTCCCACCGGGTGAGGTTGAGGAAACTCACCTCCCGCATCCGGGCCTGCAGGCCGGTCTCGCCCGGCAGCCGCGGCACCTCCGCCAGCGCCTCGCGGTAGCGCCGGTCGACGTAGCCGCCGAGGTCGAGGCGGTCCCAGAGCCCGACGTCGCGCAGCGCGCCGATCCCGCCGGCCTTGGCGAACGGGTGGTGCCACGGGAAGCTGTCGCCGTGCACGGCCTCCGGGTCGTGGAACCAGGTGTAGCCCCCGAACAGCTCGTCGGCGGCCTCCCCGGACAGCGCCACCGTGACCCGCCGGCGCACCTGCTGGCAGAGCAGGTACAGCGAGTACTCCATGTCACCGGTGGAGATCGGCAGGTCCTGTGCGCGCAGGGTGGCGCCGCGCACGCCGTCGTCGAGCACGTCGTCGCTGTCCAGGACGATGGTGACGTGCTCGGCGCCGACGTGCTTGGCGACCTCGACGGCGAACGGGATGTCCGGGTCCTCCCACTGCACGTCGGCCTGGAACCGCTCCTCGTGCCCGACGAAGTCCACCGAGAACGCGGGAAGCGGCTCGGCGATTCCCAGGGTCTCCTGGTGGCGGGCCGCGAGGGCGGTGACGGCGCTGGAGTCCAGCCCGCCGGAGAGCAGCGTCCCGACCGGCACGTCGGCGTAGAACTGTCGGGCGACGATGTCGGTCAGCAGGTCCCGGACCGTGGCGACGGTGGTCTCCAGGTCGTGGCTGTGCGGCCGGCTTCTCAGCTGCCAGTACCGTCGGCTGGTCAGGCCCGTGCGCGACACCTTCGTCAGCGTGCCCGGGCGCACCTCGTACATGCCCTGGTAGACCGCGTGCCCGGGGGTCTTGACGATGCTGAACATCTCCCGCAGACCGTCAAGGTCTACGACCGCGTCGACGTCCGGATGGGCCAGGATCGCCTTCGGCTCCGAACCGAACAGCACCCCGTCGTCGGTCGGGCGGTAGTACAACGGCTTGATGCCGATGCGGTCCCGTACGAGCAGCAACTCCTCCGTGCGGCTGTCCCAGACGGCGAAGGCGTACATGCCGTTGAGCCGGTCGACGAAGGCCTCGCCCCAGTGGAGGTAGGCCCGCAGCACGACCTCTGTGTCACTGTCGGTGCGGAAGTCGTGACCGGCCGCGGTGAGCTCGGCGCGCAGCTCACGGAAGTTGTAGACCTCGCCGCTGTAGGTGATGACCACCTGGTGTGCCGCGTCCGTCGGGACGACCATCGGCTGACCGCCGTGTTCGAGATCGATGATCGACAGCCGTCGGTGACCGAGGATGGCGTGAGGGGCCACCCACGTTCCCGACGCGTCGGGTCCTCGGCACGACATGGTCGCCGTCATGGCCTCGCCGATGTCCCTACGGGTCGTCAGGTCCGCCTGGAAGGCGACCCAACCTGCGATTCCGCACATTCCTCGTTCCTTCCGATCCGCGCCTCAGGGGGCGATGCCGGGCGCTCCGGCGCCGGGGTCACGGTTCACCGGGCCGCCAACTCCTCCACGGCACCGAGGACCTGCGTCGGCAGTGGCAACGACCGGATCTCGGCGGCCAGTTCCTGGGACTTCTCGCGGTAGGACGGGTTCTCCAGCAGTTCCTGGCTGGCCGCGACGATCTGCTCCGGCGAGTCGTCCCCGGGCATCAGCAGCAGGGCCGCGCCGTACTTGGCGAGCCGTTCCGACGGGGCGACCGACGCAGCCATGTTCGGGGTGAGCAACTGCGGTACCCCCGCGCTCATCGCGGTCAACGACGTCGCGCCGCCGGCGTGGTGCACGAACAGGTCACACGTGGGCGCGATGACGTTGAGCGGCATCCAGCCGGCGTGCACGTGGTCCAGACCGGCCGAGACGTCCGCCGCCACCTCGTCCGGTACCGCGAGCACCATCTCCAGACCCAGCGGGGCGACCTTGCGAGCCAGCTCCCGGAGGTACCCCAGGTACTGCTCGCGGTTGACCCGGGCGCCCGCCGTCACGCAGACCCGGCGGCGCTCGCCGCGAGCGTACATCCAGCTCTCCAGCCTCCGCTGCGGCGAGCACGGGACGAAGCGCATGTACTGCGGCGTCGGCCCGCCCTCGGGACGCAGGCTGGGCGGGCAGACTTCGATGAACATGTCCGGCTCCGGCAGGCCGTCGAGACCGAGCGCGGCCAGCTCCGGCGCGAGCTCCCGTTCGGCGCCCAGGTCCGACTCCGGCGGCTCGCCGGAATCCCAGGTGTGCCGCACCCAGGGCACACCGAGGTGGCGAGCGAGCAGGGCCGCCCCGAAGCTGAGCATCCCGCCGACGACCACGTCCGGGCGCCACGTCCGGCTCAGTTCCAGCAGGGCGTCGAGGCTGCCCGCGGCAAGCCGCCCGAAGCCTTCGCCGATGAAGGTCATGTGCCCTACGGGATCGGTCGGCCACTCCAGGGCGCGGCCCTGTCGATCCTTGGCCAGAAAGTCGATCATGCGGTGTGGGGTGATCGAGACGCCGGGCAGGCCGGCGGCGGCCACGGTCGGCATCATCGACTCGGTCGAGGCCATGAAGGTCTCGTGCCCGGCGTTGCGCGCGGCCGTGGCGAGGGGGATCAGACCGAAGATGGTTGCCGGACTACCACCGGCGATGAACAGGATTTTCATGGCGCAAACGCTAGGCGCGTCACCTCGTGGAGACTTAGAGCCGTCCCTGAGCGCCGACCGGCGGGGGACTGGTCTCGACCGTGCGGTACGCCGTCGTTCTGCCGCCTGCTGCCGGCCACCCGCCCGCACGCAGGCAGGACCCGCCGGGGTGGCGCACGGCACGGAAGGCGCGGTGCGCAGCCCGACAGGTCCTGCCTGTGGCCGCGTGGATCAGAGCAGGGCCACGGCCTCGGCGAGCAGCTCGCACTGCTGTTCCCAGCCGTGCCCGAACGGCACGACGATCACGTGCTCGACGCCCGCGTCGGCGTGCGCGGCCAGCCGCTCGGCCACCTGTCCGGGCTTTCCGCTGACGACCACCCTGTCGGCGTGCTCGCGGGGCATGCCGAAGCCGCCGGCGCACAGGTCCACCAGCGCGTCGTGGCTCATCCCTCCGAGGTGGGAGTCGAGGGTGGCGAAGACCGACACCCCGACCCCGGGCGTGGGCCGCCCCTCGGCCCGGCTCAGCTCGCGGAGCCGCTCCCGGCCGTCGGCGACCTGGTCGAGGGTGACGGCTGCCGGCAGCCAGGCGTCCCCGAAACGGGCGGCGCGACGCAGCGCAGCGGGAGAGCCTCCCCCGATCCACACCCGCGGCATCGGCGCGGGCGGGGAGAGGGTCAGCGGCGCGTCGCCAGCGTCCGGCACGGGGGTGGCCTGACCGGACAACAACCGCGGCAGCGCGCGCAGGGCGTCGTCGGTGCGCCGGCCGCGATCGGTGGTGGACCGGCCAGCAGCCGCCCACTCCTCCGGCGGATGGCCGCCGACGCCGACGCCGAGTTGGAGCCGTTCGCCGGAGATCCTCTGAAGGGTGCCGATCTGTTTGGCCGCCCAGGCGATCGGGCGCAGGGCGAGCTGCATGACGCAGTACCCGACCTCGATCCGCTCGGTCACGGCCGCCGCCGCCGTCAAGGTCAGGGTGCTGTCCAGGATCGGGGTGCCCCAGGCAAGGTGGTCGCTGACCCACAGCGAATCCAGGCCGAGCGCCTCCACCCGGCGGGCGACCCGCACCGGGTCGGCGATGCCGCCGTCGGGCGCGGTGAGCGTGGTGTGACTGACACCGATCTTCATCTCTGTCTCCCGGCTGCCCGTCACTCGCCCTGGTAAGCGATCAGACACTCGTGATTCTCCAGCTCGATGATGTCGCTGACCTGGTCGAAGATCTCGCGTACCTTCGGCACCTCACACATCCGGCGGTACGACTCCGCGTCGGTCCACTCGGCGACGCTGAAGTAGACGGCGGGCTCCCGCTGGGAGCGCAGGAGTTTGTGGCGTACGTGCCCGGGGAGCGTCGCCATGAAGTCGCTCCCCTCGCGATAGACCCGCTCGTACTCCTCTGTGGAACCGATGACCCGGATCCTGTTCACGCACACGTACATGGGTCCCCTCTCCGGCGGGTGGCTGCGCGGATCACCCGAAGTAGTAGTTCAGCTCGTACCTTGCGGACCAGGAACCGCCGTTGTTGACCGCGGTCTCGGACCCCCGCCCCTTCAGGCCGGTGAGCTGCCCGGTCCCGGTGCCCTCCAACACGGTCCAGGAACTGCGGGCGGTGTTGCCGTCGGAGCTGCTGATCGTCTGGATGACGAAACTCCCGCGCCGGCCGTGCAGACTGCCCACGACGTGGATGAGTCCCGCCTCGTTGCTGGTGCCGTCTGGCCTGGTCAGCATCTGCGCCTCGGCCGAGCCGGTGCCCTTGATGTCGCCCTGGAAGACGTCGGAGGCATGGAAGCGGTTGAGGGCCGCGCCGTTGTCGAGCTGTTGGTACGGCACGATGCTGAACTCCGTGACGCTGAAGGTGCCGGTGGCCACCCTCACCCTGGGCCCCACGTCGTTCGGGCTCGCCTGCGCACCGCCTGCCGTCGCGGCCAGCGCGAGAACCCCCACCACCCCGGCGGTCCACCGTCGCCTTCTGGCTGAGGTCGTACCCATCGGTCGTCCTCCCTGCACAGGGGTGGTCACACCCGCTCCCGGTCGAGGACCATCGAGCAGTCGTGGTGCTCGACGACGATCTTGTCCTTGCTCGGATCCCGAGGCTCGGTCAGCGAGATGACCTGGCCGAAGATCTCCACCAGCTCGTCGATGGTGGCCAACCTCCGGTATGCCTCGACGCTCTCCCACTCCGAGATCGCGAAGTAGACGCCCGGCTCGGAGTCGCTGCGCACCAGGCGCTGCCGGATGTGCCCGGGCTGCTTGGCCATGTAGTCGCAGGCCTCCTGGTAGAAGCGCTCGTACTCCTCGGGGGTGCAGTCGGTGAGAGTGGCCTTGTTGACGCTGATGAACACAGAACCTCCCCAGGGTCGGGTGGTCGGACACTGTTCCGGCGCCCGTCTGGCGACCAGGATCCGGTACGGCCCTAGAGGCTGGCCCGTCCCTCGCTAGAGGCGGGCCAGCCGGCCGTGCCCGACTCACAAGGTGGCGAGCACCTCGCGCAGCGCGTCGATCACCTTGTCCTGGGTGCCCCTGGGCAGTGAGGCGTACATCGGCAGGGAGAAGATCTGGTCGGCGAGCTCCTCGGTGTACGGCAGCGTGCCGATCCCGTATCCGAGGTGGGCGAAGCCGCTCATGGTGTGCACCGGCCAGCGGTAGCTCACGTTCAGCAGCACGTCGTACTGCTTCATGCGCTCGATGATCCGGTCACGTTCCGGGTGCCGGACCACATAGAGGTAGTAGGAGTGGTCGTTGCCCTCGGCCAGCTTCGGCAGCACGAGGTCGGTGCCGGCGAGCGCTTCGGCGTACCGGGCGGCGACCGCGCGCCGGCTGGCCAGGTACCCGTCGAAGCGACGTAGCTTGCGGCGCAGAATCTCGGCGTGCACCTCGTCGAGCCGGCTGTTGTGCCCGGGCGTGGAAACCACGTAGTACTGCTGCTCCATACCGTAGTAGCGCAGCCGCCGCAGGTTCGCCTCCACCTCGGGATCGGAGGTCACGACGGCGCCGCCGTCACCGTAGGCGCCGAGCACCTTGGTGGGGTAGAAGGAGAAGGCGGCGGCCCGTCCCATCGTGCCGGCCAGCTGGCCGTGGTGCCGGGCGCCGTGGGACTGGGCGCAGTCCTCGAACAGGATCAGGCCGTGCCGCCGGGCCAGCTCCTGCAACGGCCGCATGTCGACGCACTGGCCGTACAGGTGCACCGGCAGGATGCAGGTGGTCCGTTCGGTGATCGCGGCTTCCACCTGGTCGGTGTCCATCAGGTACGTCTCGGGGCAGATGTCGACGAAGACCGGCCGCGCGCCGATCTGGTCGATGGCCACGATGGTCGGCGCGGCGGTGTTGGCGACGGTGATCACCTCATCGCCGGGACGCACACCCACCGCGCGCAGCCCGAGCACGATGGCGTTGGTGCCGTTGTCACAGCTGACGCAGCCGCTCACACCGTGGTAGTCGGCGTACTCCCGTTCGAAGGAACGCACGCTCTCACCGAGGATGAGCTGCCCGGAGCGGAAGACGCTGTCGACGGCGTCCAGGATGTCATCGCGCTCGTTCTCGTACTCAAGTCGATAGTCCCAGACCTGCGTGGTCATTGGCGTGGGTCACCCTTTCGGTGTGCGGGTCGACGCCGGCGCCCTCCCCGTCCTCCGACGGCTCGCTGTGGAACCGCAGGCAGGCGAGGAGGTTGCGGGCCTCGACGTTGACGTAGTTGCCGTAGCGCGCCAGCTCGGCGAGCTGGGGGATGGTCATCCAGGTGAAGTCGGGACGGTCCACCGTGGGGAAGTCGTCGTCGACCTCGACGATCAGGTACCGGTTCGTGGCGTGGTAAAAGCGCCCTCCCTCCTCCGAGTGCACGACGTCGAAGCGGATCCGGCGCCGTGGAGCGGCCAGGACGTGGTCCAGGAAGGGCGGGCGTCGGTGCTCGGGCAGCCCTCGGTAGTTGTCGGGGGAGCACTGCACCGTCGGTGCCATCTCCACCACGTCGAAGGTGCCGGCCTGGGTCCGCGCCTGCACGAGCAACTGGTGTTCGCCCCGGTGTCGCCGTAGCAGGAAAGCGACGACGCCCTGTCCCACCGGCGCGAGCAACGGCTGCGACCAGCGGCTGACCTCCCGGCTGCCGGCCTCGACGTGCACGCCGATGACCGAGAAGTAGCGTCCCAGCTCGTGGGTGATCCGGTCCGGCCCGCAGATCCAGTTCTTGACCTGGTTGAGGGGCACCCGTCGCCGACGCAGGTCATAGCGGGTCTTGACCTCGGTGAACCAGCTCAGCGGCTCGGCGATGTCACGGTGTGACATCGTCACCGGGCGTCCCTCGTAGCCGGCGAGCAACTGGTGGAAGCCCCCGTCCCGGGCGGAGACGGGCCGTTCCGGGCTGCCGTCGTGCTCGGAGAACGGGTAACCGGCGAGGACCGTCCGGGAATCCATGTTCACCAGATTGTCGACCTTGAGCAGGGCGCCGAGCTGGTCGCGCGTCAGCCAGCAGAAGCCGGGGCGCAGCGGCACGTCCTCGGTCACCTCGATGATCATGTTGCGGTTCCGTTTGTGCAGGAACCAGGCGCCCTGCTCGGACTGGAGCACGTCGGAGAGGACCCGGCTGCGGCGGGGGGCCATGAAGTACTCCAGGTACGGCACCGACCGGCCGCCGTGCACCCGGGTGTAGTTGCTCTTGGTGGCCTGCACCGTCGGCGACAACTGCAACAGGTTGATGTTGCCCGGCTCCATCTTGGCCTGCATGAGGAAGTGCGGCACCCCGCCGAACCTGCGCACCAGGATGCCGAGGATGCCGGACTCCGGTTGGTCGATGATCGGCTGGGACCAGCTCTCCACGAGGCCGTGGTTCGTCTGCACCTCCAGCCCGTCGATGGTGAAGAACTTCCCGCTGCGGTGGGTGATCGCGCTGGTTTCCGGGTCGATCGACCAGCCCTCGAGACTGTCCAGGGGCGCCACCGTCACGCGGAAGGAGTGGGCGGTGTGCTCTTGTTCGAACCAGTCGTGGAACTCGGCGATCCGGGAGAACATGGGATACCTCCGTTGGCCTGGCCGCGCCGGACCGGTCGGGGGACCCCGGGCGGCGCGTGATCTAGCATCGGGTGGCGCGCTGGAGCGCCGGATACAGTCCGACTAGGGGCTCACTGTGGTACGCCGACCCGCTCGCCGATCTCGCGCGCGTCGTGCAGCCAGGCGATCTGGTCGTACAGATCGGTGGCGCTGAAGGCACGCAGCAGACGGTTGCGGGCCAGGGCGGAGCGGTGTGCCGGATGGTAGAGCCGGCTGCCCATCCTCCGGGCCACGAGCTGCGCCCGAGCGGTACGGTCCTGGCGCAGCGCCACGAAGTCGCGCAGCTGCTGTGGCACGTCGTGGCTCGGGGCCGCGAGCAGGTCCCCGAGCACGACCGCGTCCTCCAGGGCCTGGCAGGCGCCCTGGGCGGCGTACTGCAGCATGGGATGGGCCGCGTCGCCGAGCAGGACGACGCGCCCGTCGGCCCACTGTGGCACCGGGTCTCTGTCACAGAGCACCCACGTGCGCCAGTCGGCGCCCAGACCCAGCAGCTTCCTGGGGGTGGGGCTGAGCCCGGCGAACTGCCCCCGTACGTGGGCGTCGTCGACGGGCCGTCCGCTGACCACCGCGGTGGCGTTGTCGTCGCGGGTGGCCGCGAGGTTGAGGTGCTGGCCGCCGGCGACGGGGTAGTGCACGACGTGCCAGGCCGGCCCGGCCCACAGGGTGACGCAGTTCCAGCGCAGCTCGGGCGGCACCCGTTCCATCGGGATCAGACACCGGTAGATGGTGTGGCCGGAGACCCTCGGCTCGCCGTCGCCGACGAGTTGCCGGCGGATCGCCGAGCGGATCCCGTCGGCGCCGACGAGCACGTCGCCGTGGAACTCGCGGCCGTCGGCGAGGACGGCCCACACCCCCGTGCCGTCCTGCCCGTAGCCCACCACCCGGCTGTCGCTGTGCAGCACGATGGTGCGGGCCTCGCGGCAGGCGGCCAGCAGGGGCTGGAACAGGTCGCTGCGATGCACCACCACGTACGGGTTGCCGAAGCGCTCACGGTATCCGGCGCCGAGCGGCAGGCTGGTCACCTGCTCGTCGGTGGTGCCGTCCATGAACCGCAGCTCGTCGATGAAGACCGCGCGCCGGCGCACCCGGTCGCCGACCCCGAGCCGGTCGAGGGCGTGGAACGCGTTCGGCGCCAGCTGGATCCCGGCCCCGAGCTCGGTGAACTCGGGGTTGCGTTCGAGTACCACCACCCGGTGGCCGGCCCGGTTGAGGGCCAGGGCGGCGGCCAGTCCACCGATGCCGCCACCGACGATCAGGACCTGGAGCATGCGCGGATCTCCTTTCCGTCTCCGGAGTCGAGCGGCGCCCGTGGACCGTCACTGGCGCGGCGACGTCCGGCCGCCGGGGCCCCGCTCACCGCGCCACCGCCGGGTGCCGGGCCAGCAGCTCCCGCAGCGCATCCCGGATCACCGCGGCGCCGTCCCTGCTCAGCACCGACTCGGCGTGGAACTGCACGGACCAGAAGTGCGGTCCCCGCAGGGCGTGCACCTCGCCCGTCGACCGGTCCCGGCTGACCGTGACCGACTCGCCGCTGCCGTAGGGGTGCTCGTCGACGGTGCTGAAGGCCGCGAAGCTGTTGTAAAAGCCGAGGCGCGCGGGCCGCCCGAACAGGTCGATCTCCTGCTGGACACCCTGGTTGGGTGCTGGCCGTCGGGTCACGCGCAGCCCGAGCAGACGGCTGAGCACCTGGTGACTGAGGCAGACCGCCAGGAACGGTTGACCGGTGCCGAGCAGCCGGCGCATCGAGACGGTCAGCCAGTTCACCCGGGGGTCCTGCTCGTTGGTCGGGTCGCCGGGGCCGGGCCCCATGACGACGAGGTCGTGGTCCTCGTATCGGTGCTCCTCGTCGTAACGACGGGTGGTCACGGTCAGTCCCATCGACCGCAGCAGTGCCGCGATCATCGCGGTGAAGGTGTCCTCGGCGTCGATGACGAGCACCCGCCGGCCCGCCAGGTCCGGCGTGTGCTCGCCGCTGTCGCCGACCGGTCGCAGCCAGAACTGGGCGATCGGCTCGTTGCGGCGGGCCAGGGCGGCCTGGACCCGTGGGTGGTCGGCGAGCCTGCCGGGGGCGGCGCTGCCGAGCGCCGCCAGTAGCGCCGCGGCCTTGCCGCGGGTCTCCGCCACCTCCGCCTGCGGGTCGGAGTGCCGCACGAGGGTGGAGCCGACGGCGATGCGCAGCCGGCCGTCGGGGGCGATGTCCGCGGTACGGATCAGGATGGTCGAGTCGAGAGTGCGGTCGCCGGTGGCGTCACGGCCGATGAGCGCGGCGACTCCGCTGTAGTAGGCCCGTCCGGTCGGCTCGTGCCGGGCGATGACCCGGCAGGCGTTCTCCAGCGGGCTACCGGTCACGGTCGGGGCGAACATGGTCTCGCGCAGGATCTCCCGCACGTCGTAGGACGTCCGCCCTTCGATCAGGTACTCGGTGTGGGCGACCTTGGCCATCTGCTTGAGGTACGGCCCGTGCACCCGGCCGCCTTCGTCGCAGATGCGGGCCATCATCTTGAGTTCCTCGTCGACGACCATGTACAGCTCGTCGGTTTCCTTCTCGTCGGCGAGGAAGTGGATCAGCTCGTCGAGGCGGGGCCCCGACGGGGGATAGCAGTAGGTGCCGCTGATCGGGTTCATCACCACGATCCCGTCGCGCAGGCTCACGTGCCGCTCCGGGCTCGCTCCGATCAGCGTCCGGTCGCCGGTGTGCACGAGGAACGTCCAGTACGTCGAACTCTCCCGTTCCAGCAGCCGACGGAAGAAGGTCAGCGCGACCCTCGGGGTGTACTCGGAGATGTCGGTGACGAAGGAGCGCCGGATGACGAAGTTCGCGCCCTCACCGCTGCCGATCTCGTCGCGCACCACGTCGCGTACGATCCGGGCGTAACCGTCGTCGTCGACATCGAAGCCGCCGCCCACGACGGAGATCGGCACCTCCGGTAGCCGGGCGACCACCGTCGGCACCGGAACGCGGGCCTCCCGTTCCACCCGGATGACGGTCAGTGGCGTGCCGTCGTCGACGCAGACGAACCCGCGCTCGGCCACCTGCCGGTACGGCACGAGCACGAGCGCCTCGTGCCGCTCGCCGTCGGTGGCGGGTGTCGCCTCCGGCAGCGGGATGTCGGCAAGGGTTTCGACGGTCAGGGCGGGGCCGACGACCACGTCGACGTGGTCCGGCCGGCCCTCGCGGTGCAGCAGCGCGAACGGGCCGGTCCGGCCGGCCAGGACCTCCGCCAGCAACGCTTCGCCGGCATGGGTAAGGGTGCTCACGGGCGTGCCCCCACCGGCGCCGCGGCGGTGAGCACCCCGACCGTGCTGGTGACGGCGGCGCTGCGCTCGGCGGCGTACCGTAGGGCCAGCGCGTGGTACTCGGCGGAGAAGTCCGCCACCGCGTCGCCGACGAGGAAGGCCTGGATGTCGTGGGTCAGGGCGTCCACCGTGGTCATCAGCACGCCGACGTGGGCGTACACCCCGCAGCAGACGAGCTGGGTCCGGCCGGCGGCGCGCATCCGCCGCAGCAGGTCGCTGCGGTGGAACGCGCTGTACCGCCACTTCGTCAGCAGCCAGTCCCCGGGTTCCGGGGCCAGCGGTGTCACCACGTCGCGGTGCTCCGGGTCGGTCGCCATGCCCGGACCCCAGAAGTCCCGCAGCAGGCCGCGATCCGCCGGGCTCATCCCGCCGGGTTGGGCGGTGTAGGCCACGGGCAGGCGCTGCTCCCGCGCCCACGCCAGCAGCCGCGAGCAGTTGGCGACCAGCTCCGTCACCGGCGACCGGCCGGCCGGGAAGGGGCGGAGGAAGTAGCGCTGCATGTCGTGGACGAGCAGCACGGCGCGCCGCGGATCGAGGGTCCACCGGACGGTGTTGGCCGGCAGCGCATCAACGGTGGGCATGGAGTACGGGGTGATGTCGGGGATTCCCACTGCGACCTCTCAGGTGTTTCAGACGCCGAGCGTGGCGCCGCCGTCGACGGTGAGCTGCTGCATCGTGATGTGCGAGGCCCGGTCGGAGAGCAGGTAGAGCACGGCGTCGGCAACCTCGCCGGGCTGGGCGACCTTGCCGAGGGGGATGCCCACCCGGTACGCCTCCGGCCGGCCCGCGATGGAGGCCGACACCGCGTCTCCGTCGGGCCACAGGGCCCGCAACATCGGCGTGTCCGTGGAGCCCGGCGCGACCAGGTTGCAGCGGATGCCGTGGGGCGCCACCTCCAGGGCGAGGCAGCGGGTGAACGCGCTGACCGCGGCCTTGGACGCCGAGTAGGCGCTCATGCCGGACCGGGCCGTGCCGACGACGTTCGAGGCGATGTTGACGACCGCGCCGGCGGCCCGGGACGTCATCCGGCCGACGACCGCGCGGGTGACCAGGAAGACGCCGGTGGCGTTGACCTCGAGACACTCCGTCCACTGCTCGTCGGCCAGTGCCGTCACCTCCCCGACGTGCAGCACGCCGTGGCTGTTGACCAGGTAGCTGATCGGACCGAGCTCGGTTTCGACCCGGTCGACGACCCGCTCGACGCGGGCTCGGTCGCTGACGTCCACCTCGTACGCGGTGGCCCGGTGGTCGTCGCTGCGGATCTTCTCCACCGTGGCGCGGAGGCGCTCCGCGTCGCGATCCAGCGCGGCCACCGTGGCGCCGTTCGCGGCCAGCGCCCGCGCCACCGCCGCACCGATCCCGCTACCGGCACCGGTCACCAGGGCGATCCTGTCGTGGAACTCGCGAAACTGCATGACCTCTCCCAACGGTTCTGACCGGGCAGGAACCTCGTCGCCATCCATGTCCACTCACTCGTGCCATGCGGAGACGACCGCGACGGCCTGCTCCGGATTCAGCCGGGGATCGCACTTGCTCGTGTACCGGCCGCTGGCACCGGGCAGGTGGTCCTCGTCGAGCACGCACTCGTGTACCTGGTCCGGGGTGGTCTCCAGGTGCAGGCCGCCGGCGACCGCGCCGCCGGCCTCGACCACCGCACGGAACTGCCGGACCTCGCGGGCGAGACGACGCACGAAGCGGGTCTTGACCCCGGCGTGGACGACGGTGTTGCCGTGCATCGGATCGCAGAGCCAGATGACCGGATGGCCGTTGGCCCGGACCGCGTCCACCAGGGCGGGCAGGTGGTCCATCACCGTCTCGGCGCCCATCCGGGCGATGAGGCAGAGCCGTCCCGGCTCGCGGTGCGGGTCGAGCCGGTCGCAGATGCGGACCAGTTCGTCGGCCGACATGCTCGGCCCGACCTTGCACGCCACGGGGTTCGCCACGGCGGCCAGCAGGGCCAGGTGCGCGCCGTCGAGCTGGCGGGTCCGGTCGCCGATCCAGGGCCAGTGTGTCGAGGTCAGGATCAGTTCCCCGTCGCCACAGTCCCGCAACATCGGCAGCTCGTAGTCGAGCAGCAGGGCCTCGTGACTGGTCCAGGTCCGGCGTCCGGCGGCGGTATCGCCGTCGAGCCTGCCTCGCAGGGCCTCCATCGCCGTGCTGGCCGCCCAGTAGCCGGACAGCAGGCGCTTGGGGTCGGGACGGCGCAACTCCGGGTGTGGTTCCGGGCTGTTGACCAGGTGCCCCCGGAAGACCGGTAGTTCCCGGCCCCCGACCAGTTCCGTGGGTTGCGAACGCGGCTTGGCGAACTGTCCGGCGATCCGTCCCACCCGGACCACGCCCCGGCGCGACCCCAGCCACATCGCGGAGGCCAGCATGTCGATCAGGGTGGCCTTTCGGGCGATCTGCCCGTGGGTGCACTCGGCGGGGTCCTCGGCGCAGTCGCCACTTTGCACGACGTGCCGCCGTCCCTCCGCCACGTCGCGGAGCAGGGCCCGCAGCGCCAGCACCTCTTCCCGGGTGACCAGCGGCGGCAGTTCGGCGAGGTGGTCGCGCATCTGCTGGACGGCGTCGGCGTCCTCCCAGTCGGGTTGTTGGAGGGCGGGGAGCGCGGCGCACTGCGCGATGGCGCGGGTCAGGGCGGGGGAGCCGGCCGTGCCGGCCGTGCCGATCATGTCGTCACCCGCACGGTCGGGTCCCAGAAGCTCCGGTTGTCGCGGTACCACTCGACGAGTTGGCGCAGCCCTTCGTCGAGCGACCAGCGCGGCTGGTAGCCCAGCTCAGTGCGGATCTTCGTGTCGTCGACCGAGTAGCGCAGGTCGTGACCCTTGCGGTCGGTGACGTGCCGCACCCGGCTCCAGTCGGCGCCGCACAGCGTCAACAGCCGCTTGGTCATCTCTCGGTTGGTCAGCGCGACGTCGCTGCCGATGTTGTAGATCTCCCCAGCTCGCCCGTGTTCGAGCACGAGCTGGACGGCCCGGCAGTGGTCGTCGACGTGCACCCACTCCCGGACGTTGTCTCCCTGGCCGTAGAGGGGCACGTTCTCGCCCCGCAGCAGCTGGGTGACGAACCGTGGGATGAGCTTCTCGACGTGCTGGTACGGGCCGTAGTTGTTGCAGCAGCGGGTGATCCGTACGTCCAGCCCGTGCGTGCGCCAGTACGCGCGTGCCACCAGGTCGGAGCCGGCCTTGGAGGCGGAGTAGGGCGAGTTGGGCCGCAGCGGCTCGGCCTCGGTCCAACTGCCCTCCTCGATGGAGCCGTACACCTCGTCGGTGGAGATGTGCACGACGGTCTCGACTCCGGCGCGCACGCACGCCTCGAGCAGTACCTGGGTGCCGATCACGTTGGTACGCATGAACTCCGTCGGTCCGCTCAGCGAGCGGTCGACGTGCGACTCGGCGGCCATGTGCACGACCTGCCGGTGGCCCGGCAGGAGGTGTTCGAGGAGCTCCTGGTCGCAGATGTCGCCCTTGACGAACGTCAGGCGGGGGTGGCTCATGGGCAGGTTGCCCACCGAGCCCGCGTAGGTCAGGTTGTCCACGACGGTGACGTCGACGTCGACATAGCGGGGGTATGCGCCGGCGAGGAGGCTGCGGACGTAGTGCGAGCCGATGAAGCCCGCGCCGCCGGTGACCAGGATCTTCATGCCGCCACCTCGGCGAGGGCGTGATCGCCGATGATGAGCCGGTGCGGGGCGGCGGAGGTGCCGTTGACCTGCGCCCAGCGTCCCACCAGTGAGCGGCGCAGCGCGGGGAGGCCGTCGACGTCGGCGCCCTCCAGCAGGATCGAGTCCTCGATGCCGGAGTTGCGCACGACGCAGCCGCGCCCGACCGAGGTGCCGGGCCCGAGGTCGCTGTCGGTCACCCGGGCGCCCTCGCCGATGACCAGTGGGCCGGTCAACCGGGACCGTTCGACCAGCGTGCCTGCGCCGACGACCACCGTGCCGCGCAGCACGCTGTCCGCGTCGACGTGGCCGGCGATGTTCCCGGCCTGGTCTGCGTCGAGCCGCTCCAGCAGTTCCCGGTTGCACTCCAGGAGTTCGTCGATGCTCCCGGTGTCCCGCCAGAAGTCGGTGTACTCCTCGGCGACGACCCGGTGACCGGTGTCGACGAGGTGTTGCAGGGCGTCGGTGATCTCCAACTCGCCGCGGCCGCTCGGCTGGATCGCCCGGACGGCCTCGTGGATGACCGGGGTGAAGAAGTACGCGCCGGTGACCACCAGGTCGCTCGGCGGGTGGGCGGGCTTCTCCAGCAGGGCACGCACCACGCCGTCGGTGTTCACGTCGACCACCCCGTACCCCTGTGGGTCGGGCCGCTTGGTGACGGTGACCAGGGCATCGGGACGCCGCCGCGCGAAGGCCGCGGCGGAGCGGTGGATGCCGCTGGTGAAGACGTTGTCGCCGAGGTACATGACGAAGTCGTCGTCGCCCAGGAAGTCGCGGGCGATCGCCACGCAGTGGGCCAGCCCGCGGGGCTGGTCCTGGCGGATGTAGGTCGCGGTCAGGTCGAGATGGGTGGCCTCGTTGACGACCGCCATGATCTCATCGGCCCGTTCGCCCACGACGATGCCGACCTCGCGTACGCCGATCTCACGGATCTTCTCCAGGCAGTGCACGAGTACCGGTTTTCCGGCGACAGGTACGAGTTGCTTGGCCAGCGAGTACGTGAAAGGGCGCAGCCGTGTTCCCTTTCCGCCGGCAAGAACGAGCGCTTTCATGGCAACCTCTCGATCGACTCAAGGTGACAGCCAGAATCGACAGTGCCCTGTTGCGCATGGGTGAGCTTAGAGTTGGTTTAGAGGCGGCTTCGAGGGGGTGTGGCTGCGGCAACCCCTAGACTTTCTCTAGCCGGATGCTAAGAGAACTGCACGGCGTCGGTGTTATGCGCGATTCGCCGTAACCCGTGGACCTGCTGTGCGTCTATCATCGGTCGGGAATGCGCGCTAGCGTGTATCGCATGATTCTCACGGACTTCGTCAGTTATCTGGAAATGACCTCTCCGGACCAACTGCGACCGGCGGTGGTGGATCGCGCGCTGCGGTTGAGGTCGGTGGGCATGGACGAGTTGCCGCTGGTCCGGAAGGTGCATGACGTGGTGGCCGGCCCTCACGACTGGGAGTCGCTGCGCTGGTCGGAGCAGCGGTGGCGCGAGCACCTCGGTCGTCCCGGTGTGCACACCTGGATTGCGGAGTTCGGCGGAGCGCCGGCCGGGCTGGCGCAACTACAGGTCCAGCCGGGCGGCGACGTCGAGACCGAGTTCTTCGGGCTGATGCCGGAGTTCATCGGTCGAGGAATCGGCGGAGGTCTGTTGACCCTGGTCACCCGGGCAGCGTGGGGTCTCCCGTCGGTCGACGGCACCCCGATCCAACGGGTCTGGCAACGCACGTCGGTGTACGACCACCCCAACGCCCTGCCCGGGTACCTGGCCCGGGGGTACCGGCTCTACCGCACCGAGGCGCGGCAGCGGGAGTTCACGAGCCTGCCCCGGTAGCCTTCCGGCCGGTGCCGTACGGGGCGAGCCGGTGCGGTCCCGAGCCCAGGGCGCCGAGGACGTCGTCGGGGTTCGCCAGCAGGCAGCGGTCGATGGACAGGCATCCGCAGCCCACACAGTCGGCGAAGCTGTTCCGGAGCAGGCGCAGGTAGTGGATACGGGCGTCGAGGTCGTCCTGCCAGCCGCGGGACAGCCGTTCCCAGTCGGCCCGGTTGGGCGCCCGGTCGTCGGGCAGTTCCGCCAGCGCCTGGGCCACCTGCGCCAACGGTATGCCGACGCGTTGCGCGATCCGGATCAGCGCCACCCGGCGCAGGGTGTCGCGGCGGTACCGCCGCTGGTTGCCGGCGGTCCGTGAACTGGTGATCAGCCCCTGGCGCTCGTAGAAGTGCAGTGCCGAGACGCTGACCCCGCTTCGCTCGGCGAGCTGACCCACCGTCAACTCCTTGTCGGGTGTCATCGGTTCACCCCTCTGTTGTTCGTCTCTTTCGCCAGCTTGACCCTAACAATTGTTGAGGTTTTAGGGTGGCTGTGGTGGTGGTCATCGCGACGGCCGGCGCCGGCAGAGCGAAATCGGGCCGGCCACGCATCCCTCGCGGCACGCGTCGGGATCGAGAGATTGTGGAGGTAAGTGTGACGGAAACGCCGTACCGGCTGGCGATCATCCTGGCCAGCGTTCGCTCGGGCCGGTTCGGTCCGGTGGTGGCGACATGGCTCACCCGGCAGGCCGAGCAGCGGGGGGACGCCGTCGTGGATCTGATCGACCTGGCGGAGACCCCGCTGCCGGTGACCGGCCAGGCGACCCCGGTCAGCACCGGGCAGTACGAGGCCGCGGAGGTGCGTGCCTTCGCCGAGCGGATCGGCCGGGCGGACGCATTCGTGGTCGTCACGCCGGAATACAACCACGGCTACCCCGGTGCGTTGAAGGTCGCCATTGACGCGGTGAACCCGGAGTGGCATGCCAAGCCGGTCGGCTTCGTGTCCTACGGCGGCATCTCCGGCGGACTGCGGGCGGTGGAGCAGCTGCGGGTGGTCTTCGCGGAGCTGCACACCGTGACCGTTCGCGAGACGGTCAGTTTCCCGATGTGCCACGGCAAGTTCGACGAACACGGCGATCCGCTGGAGAGCGGGCCGGTGAACCAGGCGGCGAAGGCGCTGCTGGACCAGATCACCTGGTGGGCGCGGGTGCTGCGCGACGCTCGGGCAGCCCGGCCCTACCGGGCCTGAGTCCACCTCGGCCGATCAGCCGAGGTAAGAGGCGAGGGGGCGTCCGGTCCCGGGGCGCCCCCTGGTCAGTCGGGGACGTCGCGGCGCTCGGCGGTGCGCGGTGTTCCGCGCTCTCACGGGACATCCGTCGACGGGAGCGCCCGGCCTTCCAGCGCTGCGGGCTGGAAAACACCGAACTGGGTCGATAGGCTTTCTGGCCGTTGGTCGACTCTGATGACGGCTGTGTGGGCGTGGGGGTGGCGGGAACGCGACCGCGCCGGAGCGTCCGAACCCGGCCGACACGCCCGTCGTCGAGCCGTTGTCGCCGGTGCCGCGACAACGGGATCAGGGAGGCACTCCATGAGGGCGGTCCAGGAGGAAACAGCCACGGCCGGCGCGGCGGCCCGGACGGTTGGTTGGGACGGTGGCGTCTTCACCAACCCGGTGATCGCCGGCTTCCACCCCGACCCGAGCGTGTGCCGGGTGGGCGACGACTACTTCCTGGCCTGCTCCAGCTTCGAGTACTTCCCGGGCGTACCGATCTTCCACAGCCGGGACCTGGTGCACTGGGAGCAGATCGGCAACGCCCTGGACCGGCCCGGCCAGCTGTCCCTGCCGTCGGCGACACCGTCCTCCGGTGGTGTCTACGCGCCGACGTTGCGGTACCACGACGGCCGTTTCTGGCTGATCGTCACCAATGTGGCCCCGGGCGGGGGAAACCTGGTGTTCACCGCCACGGATCCCGCCGGCCCCTGGTCAGACCCGGTCAGGCTGCCCGACGTCGCGGGTATCGACCCCGATCTCGCCTGGGACGACGAGGGCCGGTGCTGGTGCACCTCCGCCGGGGTCTACCAGGTGCGCATCGATCCGGTGACCGGCAGGACGGTCGACAAGCCACGACAGCTGTGGTCCGGCACGCCCGGCGCCCAGGCGCCCGAGGCGCCCCACCTGTACCGGATCGGCGGCTACTGGTACCTGATGATCGCCGAGGGTGGGACCGAGCGGGGGCACGCGGTCTCCATCGCTCGTGGACCCGCACCCGACGGGCCGTTCGAGGCGTGCCCCGCCAACCCCATCGTGACCCATCGGGGCACCAACCGACCGATCCAGAACACCGGCCATGCCGACCTCGTCGAGGCACCCGACGGCTCGTGGTGGATGGTGCTGCTCGGGGTACGGCCCCGGGGTGGTACCCCCGGTTGGCACGTGCTCGGCAGGGAGACGTACCTGGCGCCGGTCACCTGGGTCGACGGTTGGCCCGTCGTCGGCGAGGTCGCGCCTGTCATGGCGGCGCCACCGTGGCCGGCGCACCCGGTGGCGGTGCCGCCGGTGCGGGACGACTTCGACGCGGACCGGCTGCACCCGCGGTGGATCTCGGTGCGTTCCCGGCCCTCCGCATGCTGGTCGACGACCGACCGCCCGGGGTGGCTCACCCTGCACGCCCGTGGCCGATCGCTCGACGATCCCGACGTCACGTTCGTCGGCCGTCGCCAGCAACACCTGTCCTGCCGGGTGGGAGCAATGGTCGACACCACCGACGGGCAGGGCGGGCTCGCCGTGCGCATCGACGAGCAGCACCACTACGAGATCGAAGCCGGCGGCGGGGAGGTGCGGGTCCTGGCGCGAACGGGCTCGTTCCGGCCGACGGTCGCCACCCGGCCGGCTGCGGCCGGGCCACTGCGGCTACGGATCGACGTGGTCGCGTCGTCGCCCCGGAGCTGGCATCCGCGCGAGGAGCCGGACGTCCTGCACCTCGGCGTCGAAGCGGAGGACGGCACGTTCGACGTGCTGGCCGAACTCGACGGCCGGTACCTGTCGACAGAGGTTGCCGGCGGCTTCACCGGCCGGGTGATCGGGATGTACGCCGTCTCCGGCACCGTCCGCTTCGACTGGTTCGACTACGAGCCGTTCGACCCGGACGCGCCGGAGGGTCGCGGACGGCGGGCGACGGCCGCGGAGGCGTCCGGGTCCCGGTGGTAGGGATTCGACGACCCGGGCGAGGTTGACGTCGGTCGATCCCTCGACGGTCCGGTGCCGAGAACACACCGGCACCATCAGTTCCGCCCGTCGGGATCCCCCGTCGCCCGCCTCGCCCGGGCTCTCGCGCGTCAGGATCTCAGGAGACGCGGCCCGGGTTCACCCAGGCTCCGTCCGGGCCGGCGTACACGCCGCCGAGCCCGGGGACCCAGCCCGCCGTCCCACCGGTGGTGGCCGACTCGACCGCGTCGAGGATGTTGTCGAGCACGTCGATGTCGACGTCCACATCCAGCTCGATGTCGCGGATGCAGACGACGACGGCCTGGGCGTTGACGTTCGTCGCAGCCGCCACTCCGGTCTGAGTGAACACGTTGGCGCCTCCAACGATGACGTTGTCGCTGATGTTCTGGATGACGTTCGCGTCGGCGTTCTGGTCGTTGGTCGCGCAGGTGACCCCGTTGCCCTCGCTGTCGCGCAGGTTGAACCGCTTGCGCGTGCCGTTCTCACGCGTCTCGTCAGCCGAGTCCCTTTCCCACTCCCGCTCCTGGTTCGAGTTCCTGGGCTCCTTGGTCGGCCCGTCGGTCGTGGCGAGCGCGGCGGCCGGCGCAGCGAGCAGCAGGGCGGCGCTTCCCAGCACCGCCCCGCCGGCGAGCTTGGTCAGAAACCTCTTCGACATGTCCCTCATCCCTTCTCTGGGTCGGCTCAGGAGGACGAGCCACGATGAACGTTAGGCGCATTCATGTCTGATCAGGTCTTTTTCCGGGCTTCTGCCGATAAGGGTCATACGAGTGGTATACCTGGTTGTTTCACGTTCGCTGAGGAAACCCCGGTTCGGGACGGTCTGGTAGCGAGACAGGTGGATCGGCCCGCCTGGGCGTACCCGTTGTCGCATGCCGCCCGGCAGGACCTGGCACCGGTCCGATGGAAGCGCGAACACGTCCGGCACACGGAGGCGGGCGCGCCGGCGTGGTCTGAGGATCGGAGCATCCCGTTCACGGCGGCCACCGCGATTGTGCACGAGTGGGACGACGAGCCGGCGCTCCGCACTCGCCGCCGTGACGTGGCGGTTGGCCGAACGGCCCAGCCCGATCGTGGTACCGGTGGGGCGATCGCCGGAGTTGCGTCGTGCCCTGCGGCTGACCCAGGACCGGCTCGCGGTTCAGGTCCGGCTCGAGGACGTGGCACGCGAGGTCGGCCTTGCGCCACGGTCGCTGGCCCGACGGTTCGAAGAGACCGGCATGACGTGGCGGGCGACCCTGCGCTGGATGCGGATGCTGCGCGCGATCGAGGAACTCGCCGCGGGCGACGCCTCCGTGACCACGGTTGCCCTCACCGTCGGCTACACCCCACTGTCGGCGTTCAACGCCGCGTTCCGGGAGCTGACCGGCCGAACCCCGACGCAGTACCGGACCAGCTTCCCGCCCTGACCGGACGGGGGATCGGCGCGCCCGCCGACCCGGATCGGACGTGACATCCGGCGACACCGGCACGGGGTACTGCTGGGTCGGCGGCGAAGGCCTGATCGGGCTGGTGCAATCGGGTGCGCCGGATCCCTGCGCCGGTGCAGTGATCGCACGTACCGCGTCAGGCATCTGGCGGACCAGTCGCGGGCGCCGACGCACGCGCGGTCGTCGCGTGACGAGGAACACCTGAGTGGATGATCCGCTGACCGTGAAACCGGGGGGCGGAGTGTCGTCGGCGGCGGCTAATCTGCGCTGCGGGATCCCCCTTCCGCACGTCACGCCTGCCCCGGCAGGCGCCGTGCCGCACCACGCTGACCCGGTCACCCCGGCCATTCCCCTCAGGAGACTTCGTGACGCAGCAATCTGTCGCGACCCCACAACCTGTCGCGACATCCGACAAGCTCGACGCCGCAGTCCTCAAGGTAGCGGGCGTCGTGGTGCTCGGCGCGATCATGTCGATCCTCGACGTGACGGTCGTCAGCGTCGCGCTGCCGACATTCCAGAGCGAGTTCGGCGCGTCCTACGCCCGCGTGGCGTGGACGATGACCGGATACACGCTCGCGCTGGCGACGGTCATCCCGCTCAGCGGGTGGGCCGCTGACCGGTTCGGCACCAAACGTCTCTACATGATCGCCCTGGCGCTGTTCACGATCGGGTCGGGCCTGTGCGCCACGGCTGACACCATCGGGCAGCTGATCGGGTTCCGTGTGTTGCAGGGCCTCGGCGGCGGCATGCTCATGCCCCTCGGCATGACGATCATGACGCGGGCGGCCGGACCGCACCGCATCGGCCGGCTGATGGCCGTCCTTGGCATCCCGATGCTGCTCGGCCCGATCGGCGGCCCGATCCTCGGTGGCTGGCTGATCGACGTGGCGAGCTGGCACTGGATCTTCCTGATCAACCTGCCGATCGGCGTCGTCGCGCTCATCTACGCGCAACTGGCCCTGCCGAAGGACAACCCCGAGCCGTCGGAGTCGTTCGACTTCCTCGGCATGCTGATGCTCTCGCCGGGACTCGCCCTGTTCCTCTACGGGGTCTCCTCGCTGCCGGAGACCGGCACCTTCGCCGACGCGACGGTCTGGCTGCCCATGCTGATCGGCGGCTCGCTGGTGCTCGCGTTCGTCCTCTACTCCTTCAAGCCGCGGCACCCGCTGCTGGACCTGCGGCTGTTCCGCAACCGCAGACTGACCGTCGCGGCGGTGACCATGTTCGTCTTCATCATCGCCTTCATGGGTGCCGGCCTGCTGTTCCCGAGCTACTTCCTGCAGGTGCGCGGTGAGTCCACCCTGGCCGCCGGCCTGCTGATGGCGCCGCAGGGCATCGGCGCGATGGTCACCATGCCGGTCGCCGGCGTACTGGCCGACAAGGTGCCGGTCGGCCGAACGGTGCCGTTCGCGTTGCTGCTGATCGTCGCCGGGCTGTTCACCTTCACACAGGTCGATCCGAACACCTCGTACGTGCTGCTCTGCGGGTCGCTGTTCGTGATGGGCCTGGGCATGGGCGGCACGATGATGCCGATCATGACCTCGGCGCTGAAGACGCTGACCGGCCCGGAGGTGGCCCGCGGTTCCACGCTGGTGAACATCCTCCAGCAGATCGGCGGCTCCGTCGGCGCCGCGGTGATGTCGGTGATCCTCACCAACGAGCTGAACGGTTCCCGGCCGATCCCGGGCGTGTCCGATCCGAGCGGCGAACCGGTCAGTGAGGCGGGGCTGGCCATCGCCGCCCAGCAGCAGCCGGAACTGCTCCAGCAGTTCCCGGTCGACACCTCGCTCATCGAACGCGGGCTCGACTTCGCCGCCGACTCGTTCGCCACGACGTTCTGGGTGGCCTTCGCGCTGGTGCTCGTGACGATCATCCCGGCCGCGTTCCTGCCCCGCCGGCGGGAGCGGTCGCACCTGCTTGACGACCAGCCCGAGGACCAGCCGAGGACGCCGGTCGTCGTCCACTGACAAGGGGCGCCCGAGGGGCCGTCGGACACGCTCCGGCGGCCCCTCGGGCCTGGCCACCCCTGGGCTCAGGCGCTCTGCCGCAGGTAGGTCCGCACGCCGAGCAGGACCGACAGGACGCTGAGCAGGAAGGCGATCAGGACCGTCGAGAGTACGGTCGTGCTGAACACGTCGCCCTGGAACGCGCTGCGCATTCCGTCCACGATGTACCGGAACGGGGTCAGCCGGGAGACCATGTCCAGCCAGCGCGGTGCGAACGACATCGGCAGCAAAACCCCGGAGAGCAGAAGCAGCGGCATCAGGGCGGTGTTGAGGGTCGGCCCCAGGGTGTCCTCGCTCTTCAGCGTCAACGCGAGGGCGCAGGAGAGGCAGGCCAGGCCCAGCGACAGGAGCATGACCACGCCGAGCGCGGCCAGCACCCCCGGCACCGACGCCCGCAGACCCAGCGGCAGCGCCACCACGATGAGCAGCCCCGCCTGGACGACCAGCAGCGCGACGTCGCGCAGCACCCGGCCGAGCAGCAGGGCGACCCGGCTCACCGGGGTCACCCGCAACCGCTCGATCACCCCACCACGCCACTCCGCGATCACCCCGAAACCGACGAACGCGGAACCGAAGAGGCTCAGCTGCACCAGCACCCCGGGCACGTACGTCTGCCACGCGCGCTCGGCCGGGACGCCGGTGGTCGAGAGGGTGCTGGTCATCAGCGGGCCGTAGAGCACCAGGAACGCCACCGGCTGGGAGAGCCCGATGATGATCCAGAGCGGGTTCCGCAGGGAGATCCGTGCGTGTCGTTGGAACACCAGCAGGATGTCAACGAGCAGGGACATGCTCCGCCCTCTCGGTGGTCGGGGTCGGTGGGGTCGGGCCGTTCGGGTCGTCGCGCAGGCCCCGACCGGTGAGGGTGAGGAAGACGTCGTCCAGGCTGGGGCGGGCGAGCTGCAACGCGCGTACGCCGAAACCCGCGCCGGCCAGGGTGGTGATCACGTCGATGATGCCCTGCTCGCCGTCGGCCAGGGTGACCTGGAGACCGCCCGCGGCCGTGACCGCCGCCTGCCGGACCCCGGGCAGCCCGGCCAGCAGTCGCCGCGCGGCGTCCGGGTCCCCGGCCACGTCCACGGTCAGCACGTCGGCGGCCAGTTGCCGTTTCAGGTTGGCGGGGGTGTCCTCGGCGACGATCCGTCCGTGGTCGATCACCAGGATGCGGTCGCAGAGCGCGTCCGCCTCGTCCAGGTAGTGGGTGGTCAGGAAGACGGTGGTGCCGTTCTCGTCGCGTAGGCGGCGGATGTGCTCCCACAGGTTGTTGCGGCTGTGCGGATCCAGGCCGGCGGTCGGCTCGTCGAGGAAGACGATCTGCGGCTCGTGGACCAGGCCGAGCGCGATGTCCAGCCGGCGACGCTGCCCGCCGGACAGCGAGCCGACCGGCCGGGTACCCAACCCGTCGAGGTCGAGCTGCGTCAGGAGGGTGGCCACCCGACGACGGGCCGGTCCGGCCCCGATCCGGTACAGCCGTGCCTGCAGGAACAGCTCCTCCTCCACCAGCGCGTTGGGGTCGGTGCCGCCGTACTGGGCGACGTACCCGATCCGGCGGCGGACCTCCCGTGGTTCGGTACGCAGGTCCGCGCCGGCGATGCGGGCCGTGCCGCTGGTCGGTTGCAGCAGTGTGGTGAGCATCCGCAGGGTGGTGGTCTTGCCGGCGCCGTTGGGGCCGAGGAACCCGACAATCTCCCCGGGCTGGACCCGTACGTCGACCCCCCGGACCGCCGCGACGGTCTGCCGACCGGCCCGGAAGGTCCGGGTCAGGCCGTTCGCCTCGATGATGCTCATGGCTGTACCTCGCTTTCCGCGTGGACGGCCCGGCCGTCGCCCTCGGCGAGCACCGGCAGGTCCCGCCAGGCGTGCGGATCGGTCGGGTCGGCGGGGGCGCCGGCGTGCAGGACGTACCGGTGCGGCGCCATCGCGGTGTACGAGCCGGCGAGCCGGCGGAGGCAGGCCAGGTGCGCCCGCGCGGGGTCGTTGATCTCGCCCGTGGCGGCCAGATGGGCGACGATCATCTCGCCGTCGCCGTCACCGCGGCCGACCACGAACGCCTGGGCGGGCCCGGGCAGTGCCGCCCGCAGCACCCGGTTGACCTGGCCGAGCTGGATCCAACTGTGGTCGATGTGGTGCCAGTCGCCGTCCCGGGCGATCGGCACGATCCCGGCGATCTCGCCGATCTGCGCCAGCGGGATGTTGTCGGTGGCCGCCGCGGCGAGCACCCGTTCGGTGCCGAGCAGCAGCCCTTCCATCTCCGCGTCGGGAAGATACCGGTTGTCCCCGGTGATGAGCTCCAGGATCAGCGACTGCTCGGTCCGCACCAGGTGGAACAGGAGCAGGTTGTCGAAGCCGGCCGGGGTCCACCAGTCGACGAACGTCTCGGCAGTGGCGACCGTCGGCAGGTCCGGCGGGGCGTTACCGGAGATGTTGTTGAACACCCCGTCACGGATCATGGGTAGGCCCCGTTCGTGCGCGATGCGGTCGTGCACCCGCTGCAACGCCTCGGCGTCGAAGACGCTGTTGCGGTTGGCTCGCAGCAACGCGGTCCCGGCGTGCCAGACCAGCGCGTCGTAGTTGGGCTGGTCGGCGTCGAGGCCGATCAGGCCGTCCTGGGCGACGGTGCTGACGTACTCGCGCAGCCGTGCGCCGAGCCGGTTGGCGGCGGGGGAGTAGAGCACCACGTGTCGCTGCCCGCTGCGGGTGGCGAGCACGGCGGCGAGCGCGGCCAGGACGGCCATCGGCCGGCTGGCGCCGGTGCGGGCCGTGATCCGGTCGAGCGCGGCCGCCGCGCGCGGCGAGTGCAGCTCGGCGCTGCGCGGTGCGAGCGGCGGCGCGCTGCCGTCCGGCTCGGCGCCGTCCGCCGGCTCCACCGGTACGACCGGTCGGGGCAGCACACAGCGGGGACGCCGCCGCAGGATGCCCGACCAGTACCGCAGCGCCGCCTCGGCCTGCCGCCGGCTCTGCGGTGAGCGTTCCCGCGCGGCCCGGTCCAGCGGCTGGTGCGGCGGCTCGTCCCGGTCGCTGGCCGTCCCGGCCAGCAGTGCGGTGAAGCGTCTGCCCAGCACGGCAATGCTTCCGTAGTCGGCGGCCATGTGCGAGTAGACCGCGACCGCGGCGTGCACCAGATCGCCGTCGACGGCCACGGCGAAGCGCAGCGGCAGGTCGGTGGAGAGGTCGATCGGTCGTTCCCGCAGCCGGCCGATCAGCTCCCGGGCCAGCGCCGCACCTCCGGGCCCGGCCGGCCGTTCGTGGACCTCGATCGGCAGTTCGACGCTGCGGGCCACGCGCTGCACCGGCCCGTCCGGCCCGTCGTGGTACGTGGTGCGCAGCGACTCGTACCGGCGCACCAGGCCGGCCAGGGCGGCACACGCACGGTCGAGTGTGGTCCCGGCCGGCACCGTGAAGACCCATTGATCCAGGCTGAGGAAGTGGTCGTCGGTGAGCGCGGAGATCCATTGCAGCGCGTTCGCCTGTCCCAGGGTCAGTGGGCCCTGCGCGGCGCGGGCGCCGTCCACCCGAAGGTGGATGGTGCGGACGGTCTCGCTCGGGGCGATCATCGGTCACCTTCCGTGGCGGTGCGGCCGGCACCGGAGGCGAGCACAGGTTGGGCACGCCAGGCAGCCGGGTCGGTGGGGTCGGCCGGGGCCGAATCGTGCAGGACGTAGTGGTGCGGGGTCGCCACGGCGTACCGGCCGCCGAGGCGGGCCAGGCAGGCCAGGTGAGCCTGCCGCGGGGTTCGGGCCCCGTCCGCGGCGACGAGGTGCGCGACCAGTCGGTGCCCGGGCCCGGCCGGGACGGCGAACGCGTACGCGGGGGTGGCCAGAGCGTCGTGCAGCAGCGCCTGGACCTGGCTGAGCTGCACCCAACTGACCCCCACCCGCACCCAGTCGCGGTCGCGGACCACCGGGGTCAGCCCGCTGAGGGCAGGTATGTCGTCGAGGTTGACCCGCCCCGGACCCGCGGCGACGAGGACGCGTTCCATGCCCCGCAGCAGGGCCGCGATCTCGGTACGGGGTACGTGCCGGGTGTCGCCGGTGCTGACGCCGAGGATCATGGCCGGGTGGACGGCGATCAACTGGACCACCAGACGGTTGGGGAAGTGTGGCGTCGGTGTCCAGGTGAGGCTGCTCTCCGCGGCGGCGGGCGTGGGCGACCAGCGCAGGTCGGAGTGGTCGAGCACCGGCAGTTGGACGTTGGCCGCCTGCCCGGCGTCGCGGGTCAGGTGGGCGCTGATGTTGTTGAAGACGCAGTCTCGGCTGTAGTCCATGCCCTGCTCGTCGTTGATGCGGGTGGCTTCGGCCACCAGGTCGCCCACGTCGAAGATGCTGTTCCGGTTGGCCCGCAACATGGCCGCGCCGGTACGCCGGACCAGGTCGTCGAAGGTCGGTCCAATCACGTCCACCACCATCAGACCGTCCTGCGCCAGGGTGCCGACGTAGTCGCGCAGCCGGGACGTGAAGCGGTTGCTGGACAGCGCGGCGAACACGCAGCGGGACTGACTCACCCGTACCGACACCACGGCGGAGAATGCCGCGAGTACGGCGGCGGCGGGACCGGTCTGGGTGCGGGCGGCGATCTGGTCGAGGGCCGCGGCGGCGGCGGGTGAGCGCAGCGCGGCGCTGGCCGCGCCGCTCTCCGCGCCGTCGACGGGTGGCAGCGTCATCAGGCACTGGGGCGTCCGCCGCAGGTGCCCGGTCCAGTACCGTAGGGCCGCGGCCGTCCGCCGCCGTCCGGACGGTGAGGTCTCCTCGGCCGCCTGGTCGAGTGGCTGGTGCCGGCCCGTCCCGGCCGACCGCTCGTCGGGAGCGTTCACAAGCTCGGCGAACTCCCGACTCAGAATCGCCATGCTGCCGTAGTCGACGGCCATGTGTGAATACACGGCCACGGCTGCGACCGCTTTGTCGCCCGTGGCCGCAACAGCCAGGCGTACGGGCAATTCGTTGGCCAAGTCGAACGGTTTCTCCCGGAGTTGGCGAATCAAGTTACGGGATATCTGACCCGGATCGGCGGTGGCGTCGACCTGGTGCATTTCGGCGGTGAGCACCCCGGTGCGCAGGACGCGCTGGAGCAGCTCACCGTCGCGTTCGTGAAACGTGGTCCGCAGCGATTCGTGTCGGGTCAGCAGGATCGAGACGGCCTCGACCACGTCCGTGACGTGGACGCCGGCGGGTACCGGAAGAATCCACTGCAGGATGCCCATCGGGCTGGACAGGTCCGTCCGCATCCACTGCCAGGTGTTGCGTTGACCGCAGGTGAGCGGCCCTTCGCCGGCTCGCTGACCGGCGAATGCGATCTCCAGCCGGTCCGCCACCGTGGGACTGGACATCGTGCCTCCGCTCGTCGGGCGCCCCTACGTGCCTGCCGCTCCACCCTCGCCCCTGCGGCCCTGCCGCGGATAGTCGGGAAAACCCCATTGTTGTCCGGCCCGCTGGCCGGAGGTCACCGAAGCGGCCTGTACGTCCCGTTCGGTGTCGATTCCCAGCGGTTTGCGAATGAATAGTCGGCAAAGCAGGTGGTTTGCCTACTCTGGTTCATTGGCGGGTGCGTATTTCCTTTGTCTGGCCCAGGTTCCCGGCCCTCGGGAACCTGGGGATTACCCCATTGCTCGCCCGTGATCGGCTCCTTAACGTAGTGGCGTCTAACGATCAATAATTAACGGGAGGGGTGGCCGCACGATGACCTCGCTGGCACCGACCCGGTCCGATGTCGTCCTGCGTCAGGTGGAGGCCTTCGCGCCGGAGCGCTCGGTCACCGTGGAGGAGGTCGCGGCCGGGCTGGGGCTCAACCGCTACCAGACCCGGCTGTTCCGGCGGATCCGCGGGCTGCACCGGATGCGCAGCGACCCCGAACTCGGGCTCTTCGATCTGGTCCGCCCGCCGGCGGACGCCCTGCTGGCCACCGTCCCCGATCGTGACCAGATCCGTTACCTGATCTTCGCCCACACCGCGCAGGACCTCACGCCCACCACCCTGATCGCGGCGGACGTGCTGCGCGAGCGGCTCGGCCTCACCGGCGCGGAGGCGTTCGCGGTGACCCAGCACGCCTGCGCCAGCGGTCTGCTCGCCGTGGAGGTCGCCGGCGAGTTGCTGCGCGCCGACGGCGACCCGGGTGCCCTCGCGCTCGTGCTCACCGGGGAGCAGCCGTTCACCCGGGCCGTCCAGGTGCTCTGGAACACCTCGATCATCGGCGAGGCGTCGTCCGCCTGCCTGGTCAGCCTCGGCGGTGAGGGCACCCGCGTCCTGTCGTACGCGGCGCGCACGGTGGGCGAGTTCTTCGACGGGTACCAGCTCGCCGGCGAGGCCCTGCACCGCTTCGGCAGCACCTACCACACCCACCTCATCGCGGTGATCCAGGAGGCGCTGGACGCGGCCGGGCTGGAGCTGGACGACCTGACCATGGTCATCCCGCACAACGTCAACATCTCCTCCTGGGTCACCATCTGCGCCGCGCTGGGGCTGGCCCGGGACCGGGTCTTCCTGGACAACGTCGGGGAGTACTCGCACTGCTCGTGCACCGACCCCTTCCTCAACCTCGCGACGCTCGCCCGCCGTGGCTCGCTGGTCCCGGGCGGCCGCTACCTGGTCACCGCCGTCGGCCTCGGCGCGACCTACTCCGCCATGGTCGTCGAGTGCTGAAGGAGCCGATCATGTCCACCCGATACGTGCGCGGGATCAAGCGGGCCCTGACCGGAGCCCCCGACACGCCGCTCGTGCTGCTCTGCAACTTCGAGGCCGAGGCGCAGTGGGCGCGAGGGCACGTCGGGCTCCCCGCGCCGCCCGCGAACGCCGCCCGCCCGCTGGTCGCCGCCATGGAGGAACTCGGCGTGCTGCTCGCCGGCCCGGACGACACGCTGGTGCTCAGCCGCCCGCTCGACCCCGGCTACCGGGACTACCTGGCCGACCAGGGGCTGGTTCTGCCCACCGTGCTGGTGCCCGAGAACTGCCTGCCCGGGCGCTCCACCACGGAGAACGCGCTGGACTCACCGGTCCTGCTCGACCAGATGCGCCGCCGTGGCGCGGCCGGCGCCCGCCTGCTGCCGATGGGCACGACGACGCACGAGCAGGAACTCGCGCGGCGCTGCGGCCTCACCCTGGCCGTACCCGACGCCACGGTGGTCGAACGGGTCAACAGCAAGATCTACGGCCGACGGCTGACCGAGGCGGCCGGCCTGCGCCCGGTGCCCGGGGCCTGCTGCGAAACCCGACAGGAGCTGGCCGACGTGCTCGCGCGCTACCAGCTCCGGCTGGAGTCCGGGCAGCCGCTGGTGGTCAAGGACGCCTACGGCGTCTCCGGCAAGGGACTGCTGGTGCTCGAGAACCCGACTCGGGCGGCGCAACTGCTGCGCATGGTGGACCGCCGGGCCGCCCGCACCGGTGACGACCGGATACACGTGGTCGTCGAGGAATGGCTGCCCAAACGGTGCGACCTCAACTACCAGGTCACCATCGGGCGCGACGGGCGGGCCGGCCTCGACTTCGTCAAGCAGGCGCTGACCGCGCAGGGCGTGCACCAGGGCCACCTGATGCCGGCCGAGCTCAGCGCCGAGCAGTACCGGCAGATCGAGCACGCGGCCGGTGAGGTGGCGGCCCGGCTGTACGCCGACGGCTACCACGGGATGGTGGGCGTGGACGCCATCGTGGGCGCCGACGAGACGCTCTACCCGGTGCTCGAGATCAACGCGCGGCTGAACATGTCCACGTACCAGGGTGGCATCACCGAGCTGTGCCAGCCGCCCGACACCGTCGCGCTGGCCCGGCACTACCCGGTACGGCTCGCGGCGCCGCTGGAGTTCGCCGCCGTGCGGCGGGCCCTGGACGGCGTGTGCGCCGGCCGGCCCGCGGCGCGGGTACTGGTCACCTGCTTCGCCACCGTCAACGCGAACGCGCTCGTGCCCGTCGGCGCCGGTGGCCCGCCGGAGCCGTTCGACGGCAGGCTGTACGCCCTGCTGGTCGCCCCGGACCGCGACCGGCTGGCCGACCTCGACCGGGCCGTGCGGGCGGCCGTCACCATCCTGTCGCTTGCCGAGGAGAGCCATGACTGAGCCGGCCACCGGAGGCCACACCGTCCAGGGCGTACCCGTCGCCGAACTGGCCGACCGGTACGGCACCCCGCTGTACCTCTACGACGGTGAAATCATCCGCGAGACCTACCGGCGACTGCGCCGCCTGCTCGACCCGTCGGTCGAGATCTACTACTCGCTGAAGGCCAACCCGAACATCAGCGTCTGCGCGCTGCTGCGGTCGCTGGGCGCCGGCGCCGAGGTCTCCTCCCTGGCCGAACTGGTCACCGCCCGCCGCGCCGGCGTGCCGGCGCGGGACATCATCTTCCTCGGGCCGGGCAAGTCGTCGGCCGAGCTGGCCGCCTGCCTGGAGCACGACATCGGCGCGATCGTGTGCGAGTCGCTCGACGAGGTCGCCACCGTCGACGCCATGGCGGCGGCGGTGCCCGGTGTTGGTGACGGCAACGGCGGCGGCCGGCGGGCACGGGTCGTGCTGCGGGTCAACCCGGCGTTCGTCACCAAGGGCTCGCGGCTGGCCATGGGCGGCAAGCCCCGCCAGTTCGGCATCGACCAGGAACTTCTCGCCGAGGCCGGCCCGGCCCTCACGGCGCTGCGCCACGTACGGGTCATCGGCCTGCACGCCTACATGGGCACCCGCATTCTCGACGCCGCGGACATCGTGCACAACACCCGCGGCGTGCTCACCGCCGCGGCGGAGCTGGCCGCCGCGCTCGACCTGCCGTTGGAACTCGTCGACGTCGGCGGCGGGTTCGGTGTCCCCTACTTCGACAAGGAGTCCAGCCTGGACGTGGAGACGGTGGCCGAGGGCGTCAACGCCGCCGTCGCGCGGTTCCGCGTCGACCACCCGCACACCCGGATCATCACCGAGCTGGGCCGTTACCTGGTCGGCTGGGCGGGCACCTACGTGGTCCGCGCCCGGCAGGTCAAGGCGTCGCGGGACGAGTGGTTCGTCGTCGCCGACGGCGGAACCAACCACCACATGGCGGCGGTCGGCATCGGCAGCTTCGTCAAGCGAAACTTCCCCATCCGGTCGTTGACCCGGCCGGCCGACCCACCGGTTCGCCTCTACACGGTCACCGGGCCGCTCTGCACGCCGAACGACGTGATCGGCAAGCAGGTGGCGCTGCCGGAGGTCCGCCCGGGCGACCTGATCGGCGTCGAGCGCTCCGGCGCGTACGGGCCGAGCGCGTCGCCGGTGCTCTTCCTCAGCCACGGCCATCCGGCCGAGGTGCTCGTCCTCGACGGCGTGGCGCACCTGGTGCGCCGGGCCGACACCGTCGAGGACCTGCTCCGGCCCCAGCACCTCGTCGATCCCGCCGCACCGGTCCCGGCCGCGCCGTCGGTTCCGGCCTCGTCACCGGTGTCGGCCCCACCGGTTCCCGCCGGGCCACCGGCCGCCTGAGCCACTCACCGCCGCATCCCACCCGGCCGACGGTCGGCCGAATCGTCCGCGAGAGGAAGAACCCCATGGAACGCAACGAGATCGTCAAGAACATTCAGGGTGCGCTGGCCGAGGTGTTGATGCGTGACTTCGGCCCGCTGCCCGAGAACACCCGGCTCTTCGAGGACCTGCACCTGGACTCCACCGCCATCCTCGAGCTGCTCATGGCCCTGGAGGACAACATCGGCATCGAGGTCGACCCCGAGAAGCTGGACATGGGCGACTTCCGCACCATCGGCACGCTGACGGACTTCCTGGAGCGTACGCCGAAGGTGAACTCCTGATCCGCGCCGCCGCCCCGCTCCACCACGGAGGACCCTGGCCATGCCCCTGACCCTGCGCGGCGCGGCAGCCCTCGTGCGTTTCGACGGCAACCCGTACGAGCGCGACGAGGGACTGCTCGCCTACCAGCGGGACCTGCTCGCGCCGTACGGCATCGAGGTCGACGAGGATCTGATGAAGCAGTCCCGGAACATCGGGTTCCGGGAACTGGCCGAGGAGCTGATCGGCCGGTGCCCAAGCCCGGTCGGCGTGCCCGACCTGCTGTTGCTGGCCTACGGCCTGCCCGACCGTTACCCGCTCAAGACCGTCACGACCCGGCTCAACGCCCTGATGGGCGGCGACAGCCGTAGCTTCGCCGTCTCCGAGCAGGGTCTGCGGGCACCGTTCACCGCGCTGCGGATCGCCGACGCACACCACCGGTCGAGACCGGCGGCCAGCGTCGCCCTGTTCGTCTGCGAGCAGACCACGCTGCCCTACCGGGACCCGCTCGTGCACGACACGCCCCTCGTGGACAGCGCCGCCCTGCTGTACTTCGGCACCGACACCGGCACCGGCTTCCGCTTCGCCGGCACCAGGGTGGCCGGCGAAGGGGTACCGCTCGGGGAGCTGCTGGCCAGCCAGCGCCCGGCCCTACCGCCCGGGCCGGCGCTGCTGGTCGCCGGTCCCTGGCCGGCGGCTGACCAGCTCGACGGCGTCGAGCTGCCGGTGCACCGGTGCGAGCCGGGCAGCTACTGCACCAGTGTCTGGCTCGACCTGGCACGTCACCACGAGCAGTGGGCGCGCCACTACACCAGCCTCGTCCTCTGCGACACCGATCCGCGGACCGGCCGCAGCCAGCTCGCCGTACTGGTGAACACCGGCGCGCCCGACCCCAGGGAGGCCCGATCGTGAACCCCGCAGCGCCCGTGCCGGCGTCGCCGGCGGGCACGCCGTACGCTCTCGTCCTGGACGCGGTGCACCAGCGGGCCGCGTCCGGCCGGTTGGTCGCGTCCCCCACCGGCCACGTCCTGGCTTCCACGGTGGCCCTGCCCGGCGCGTCACCCGGACCGCTGACCCGTTTCGGCCTGGCGGTCACCGAGGCCACGCCCGAGTCCGCCTTCGGTGAGGGGCCGGCCGCCGACCGCTTCGCCGCCGGCCTGCTGGACGCGCACCGCGACCTGCTCCACGCCACGCTCGCCCACGCGCTGCGGCACCTGGAGGGGCGGACGTCGGGTGACACCACCCTGCTGGCCAAGCAGCTCGTCGCGGGTCAACTGGCCGACGTCGCGTTGCGGCTGGCCGAGGACGCGGCCGTGCCGCAGACCCGCCGGCACGCCGACCGGGCCGCCCGGTGGCGCTGCCACCTTCGCCTGGTCGGTATCGGCCGGGACCTGTTGCGGCTGCTGGGCGCCAGCGGCTTCCTCGCCGACGGACCCGCGGGTGACCTGCACCTGGCCGAGGTGACCGGCAACGTCTACCTGCACCCCGACACGGAGGATGCCGATGAGTGAGCTTCGCGAGGCCGCCCCGCTGGCGGGGGCGGACCTGCTCGACGACCGCATGCGGGAGCTGGCTGACCACTGCGCGGCGATGGTCGGCCGGCTGCGCGAGATCGGACAGCGGCTGGACCGGGACCCCGACGCCATCGTCGAGCATCTCCACGAGCCGGAGGTCCGGTTCCCCGCGCAGGGGATGCTTCCGCCGCAGTACCGATCGGTCGGGGAGTTCCCGGCCCGGCTGGTCGAGGCGAGCAGCACGGTCCTGGGGCAGGTCGTCGCCACGGAACAGGTGGCCTACGGCGATCCGAACGTGCTCCTGGCCAGTCCCGGGCCGTCGCTGTCCGGTGGGGTCATCCAGGCGTTGGCCGACGACGAGCAGCGGCAGCGCTACTTCGGTCAGCTGTCCGCGGTGCCCACGCACACGTTCTTCGCCCTGACCGAGCCGGCCAAGGGCTCGGCCGCGCTGGAACTGGAGACCACGCTGACCCCGGTGCCCGACGGCGGCTGGCTGCTCAACGGGGCGAAGTGCTACATCGGCAACGGCGCGCGCGCCCAGATCGGCGTGGTGTTCTGCCGACGGGCCCCCGGACCGTGGGGGATCGAGGCGGTGCTGCTGGACACCACCGCGCCCGGGTTCAGCGGTGAGTTGCTGCCCACCGTCGGACTGCGCGGCGCGCGGATCAGCCGGCTGCGCTTCCAGGACGTCTTCGTCGCCCCGCGGGACCTGCTCGGCGCGCACCGCCCGCCGAGCCGGCGCGGACTCTACGGCGCCACGTACATCCTCTACCGGTTCCGGCCGGGCATCGCGGCGATGGCGATCGGCTGCGCGCAGGCGGCCTGCGACTACCTGCGCACGCACCGCCCGGTGCTGCCCCGGCGGGAGGGTGACCGGCTCGACGGCATCGAGGACCGGATCGCCGCGGTGCGGCACCGGACGTACGCGGTGGCCGCCGACATCGACGCCGGCACGGTCGACGTGGCCGCCATCGGCGCGGTCAAGGCGCGGGCGGCGCGGGTCGCCGAGGACGCCACCCGGCTCGTGGCCGAGCTGCTGGGCCCCGCCTCTCTCGTGGAGCACTCCTGGCTGGAGAAGGCCTACCGCGACGTGCGGGCGTTCGAGCTGATGGAGGGGACGACGAACCTGCATGCCCTGGCGGTCTTCCAGAGTCTGCTGCGGGGCCCGGAACCCACGGACCGGTGGCCGGCGCCGGAGCGGGCGGTCAACGGTGCGGCTCGGCATTGACCTCGTGGGGCTGGACGAACTGGACCGGCTGCTGCGGCGGGACTGGTTCGTGCGGTACGTCTTCGCCTCCGACGAACTGGCCCACGCCGAGACGCTGGGCGACAGCCGGCGCCGGGAGTACCTGGCCGGGCGGTTCGCCGCGAAGGAGGCGGTGCTCAAGGTCCTGGGTACCGGCCTGTTCGAGGGGGTCGCCCCCCGGGACATCGCGTTGCTGCGCGACCCCGGGGGAGGGCCGAGCGTCGCGTTGCGGGGCAGCGCCGCCCGCGCCGCGCGATCGGTTTCGATCACCCACGTGACCGTTTCGGTCACCCACAAGCGGGACCTGGTCGCCGTCGTCGCCGCCGGTTGGTGACCCGACCGCCGGCCGACCGTGCCCCGCCGCACCACCCTGTCCCCTTGCCCGAGGAGTACGACGTGACCCGAACTCCGATCCGCTCGCACCCGTACCGCCGGAAACCGGCCGACCCGGACCTGTCCCGGCCGGTCGGCTCGGAGCCGGCGGTCGCCGCCGACGCCGGGCGCCGCCGGCCGCTGGTGGGCCGGGAGCGGGAGAGCGCGGTGCTCGCGGCGGCCGTGACCACCCTGATCGAGGGCGACGGGCGGATCGTCGAGGTGACGGGGGAGCCGGGGATCGGCAAGAGCAGCCTGCTCGACCACGTCGCCGGGCTGGCGCGGGCAAACGGGGTGCAGGTGCTCGCCGGTCGTGCCCCGGCGCCCGGGTCGGACGTGCCGATGGCAGCGCTCGTCGATGCGCTCGACCCGTACCTGGCCCGAGCGTCGCAGGACCGGCTGGCCGAGATCCGGCCCGACCACGCGGACCTGCTCAACGGCATCTTCCCGTCGCTTCGGCTGCCCGGCGCCCGCCCGCTCGCGCCCGCCGGCGTGTCGGCGGGCGCCCGGCAGTCGCGCGCCGTGCGTCTGCTGCTGGAGGTGTTGGCGGCCGACCGACCCTTGCTGGTCACGGTGGACGACCTGCACAACTGCGACCGGGCCACCATCGACCTGCTCTGCCACCTGGTCGACGCGCCACCGCGTACGCCGCTGCTGCTCGTCGTGGCGCACCGCCGCCGTCAGTCGCCAGCCCGGCTGCGTCTGGCGTTGGACACCGCCGGCCAGGTGACCCGGGTCGAGGTGGGTCCGCTCGCGGAGTGCCATATCGACGTGTTGACCGAGGTGCCGCTCTCGGCGGGTCAGCGGCGGGTGCTGTACGACCTGTCGGGGGGCAATCCGCGTTACCTGTCGGCACTGCTGGCCTCGGCGCTGCCACCGTGCCCGACGAGCGAACACGTGGAGCTGGGAGCGCTCCCATCCGAGGTGGAGAGCGCCCTGGCGGCCGAACTGGAACTGCTGTCCAGGACGGCGGGCCTGGTTGCCTCGGCCGCGGCGGTGCTCGGCCCGGACCCGGTCGACACCGGCCTGCTCGCCGAGGTCGGCGACGTCGCCGCGGAGCGGGTGCCGGCGGCCCTCGACGAACTCGTCGCCGCCGACCTGTTGCGTCCGGTGCCCGGCACCGGGTGCTTCGCCTTCCGGCACCGGGTCGTCCAGCACGCGGCGTACCTGGCCACCGACGCCGGCTGGCGGCTGACGGCCCATGCCCGCGCGCTGGCGGCGTTGCAACGCCGTCGGGCTGCCGCCGCGGCCCGGGCACCGCACCTGCTGCGGCTGGCGGTGCCCGGCGACGTCGCCGCCGTCGAGGCGCTCAGCGAGGCGGCCGATACGCTGGTCGACCGGGCGCCCGACACGGCCGTCCGGTGGCTCGCCGCCGCCATCCGGTTGCTCCCGGCCACCGCGGAGACCACCGAGCACCGGATCGCCCTCCGCCTGCGGCTGGGCCGGGCACTGGGCGCGGCCGGCCATCCGAGGACCGCGAGGGCGGCGGTGCACGAGGCCCTGCGGATGCTGGACGGCCACCCATCCCCGACACGTGCCGGTGCGATCCTGCTCTGCGCCCAACTCGAACGCCAGCTCGGCCGGCGGGAGGAGGCCCGGGCGCTGCTGCGTGCCGGCCTGACGCCGCCCGACGGCGGCCGGCCGGGAGACCGGGCAGCCCTGGCCCTGGCCCTGGCCGGGGTGGAGCTGACCAGCGGCCGGGCGGGCCAGGCTCGCCGCTGGGCGGCCGCCGCGCTCGGCGTTGCCCGGCACGCCGCGGCCGGCACCGTGTCCGGCGCGGTACGGGCGCACGCGCTGGGCCTGCTCGCGGCCGCGAGCCACCTGCGAGGCAATCGCGCGGCCAGCGGCGAGACGGATCAGGCCGCCGCGTCGCTCGACGCGACACTGGACGGAGACCTGGGCGAGGGGCCGGAGAGCGCCGTCTGGGTGGGGTGGAGCGAGATCCTGCTGGACCGCTTCGACTCCGCGGCGCACCACCTCAGCCGCGCCGTCGACGTCTCCCACGGGGCCGGGCGCTATGTCGCCCTGCTCCACCTGCTCTGCGCGCGGATCCTGGCCCACCGGTGGGCCGGGCGGCTCGCGGAGGCGGCCGCCGACTGTGCCACGACACTGCGGCTGGCGTCCAACACGCAGTG
Source organism: Micromonospora sp. KC723 (assembly GCF_004348595.1). Classification (GTDB taxonomy): domain Bacteria; phylum Actinomycetota; class Actinomycetes; order Mycobacteriales; family Micromonosporaceae; genus Micromonospora. Next base: position 63,182 of record NZ_SMKD01000003.1, on the reverse strand, counting down.
TCGGGAACTGCATGCCGTGGCCACGGCGACGGCTGGACTGTTGGAGGTCTGGACCGGGGTCGGCGGCACCGGCTACGGTCCGGCGGCGGCGCCGCCCACCGTGGACCCGCCGGCGGTGGGTCTGCCGGGCACCCTCGCGCTGAACGCCTACGCGGAGACCCGGCTCGCCCTGGGGGACCCGTCCGGTTGCCTGGCCGCGGCCTCGGCCGCCAGCCTGCCCGAACTGGAGCCCTGGTCGCAGGTCGGCTGGTACGAGCTGCTGACCCGGGCCGCGCTGGCCGGGGACGATCCCGCCGCGGCGGCCCAGTGGGCGGCGCGCGCCGGCGAGGCGGCCGGGCGACTCGGGCAGCCGGGCCGGAGCGCGCTGGCCGCGTCCGCCGGTGCCCGGGTGCTGGCGTTGCGGGACCCGGCCGCCGCGGTCACCGCGGCGCAGGCCGCGGCGGAGGCACTCGTCCGGGCGCGGATGCCGCTGGACGCGGCGCACGCCCACGTCGTCGCTGGCCGGGCACTGGTGGCCGACGGCGAGCCGGACCGTGCCGGCAGTTCGTTGCGGCTGGCCGAGGAGCTCTTCGAGCGGTGCGGTGCCCGCCTCTTCGCCCGTCAGGCGAACACCGAGCGGCGGCGGCTGTTGGCGGGCGGCTCGACCAACGCCCGGAAGGCCCGCCGTCAACCGGGGCACCCGGCCCTCACCAAGCGGGAGACGCAGGTCGCGACGCTGGTCAGCGAGGGGCTGACCAACCGTCAGGTGGCGGCCCGGCTGTTCGTCACCCAGAAGACCGTGGAGATGCACCTGTCCCACGTGTTCAGCAAGCTCGGTGTCACCAACCGGGCGGCCCTGGTACGCCGCTTCCACCTCACCGGACTGGCCCGGGCGCAGCTGTCGTGACGCCGTCCGCCCGGCGGCACGGCCAGACGCGGGGGATGCGGAGAACCGTTCAGGTGGGCGACGGGCTTCTCTTGCGTCGTGCCGAGTGTCGCTGCATGCTGCTTGCAGCGGTGCAAGGACGCCACGCGTAACCACATCAGACACCGAGGTTCGCGCTCACGGCCCGGAGCAGCCGCTGGGTCTCTCCGAGGTGCACCCCCAAGGTGAGGATCCCTCACCGCGCGGGAAACCGATGTCGAGGTCGACGCCGTGTCTCGGCGCGGGAGCGGCACCGACGTCGGTCGGGCAGGAGGCGCTTGCGGGCTAGCCGCCGCCGGCCCGTACGCCTGTCACGTGCGTGGTCGAGCCGGACACGGCTCTGCTGCGCCTTCGCACCCGGCGGACTCCAGCGAAGGGACGCCGCCGCGGTTGATTGTCTACGCCAACCCAGTCCTTCGCCCGAACTCTCCGACGGAAGGAACCTCGATGAGCAGACTTGACGCGGTCCGGCCTCGGCGACTGTGGCGAGCCGTGACACTGGCCGTGGTCGGCACCGTCGCCGTGGCGTCGGCCGTCGTGGTGGGCCACGGCAACGCGTACGCGGTGACGATCGATCCGAACGCCTGGTACCAGATCGTGTCGCGGCACAGCGGGCTCGCGGTGAGCGTCAGCGGGGGATCCACCGCTGACGGCGCGGGGCTGGTGCAGGCCACCCGTGGTAGCCAGACGAGCCAACAGTTCCAGTTCGTCAGCTCGGGTGGCGGCTACTACCGGATCCGCGCCCGGCACAGCGGCAAGGTGCTGGACGTCTACAACTTCTCCACCGCCGACGGCGCCAACGTGGTGCAGTGGAGCGACCTCAACGGAACGAACCAGCAGTTCTCGGTGCTGGACACCACGAGCGGCTTCGTCAAGATGATCAACCGGAACAGCGGCAAGGCGCTGGACGTGTGGGAACGGTCCACCGTCGACGGTGCGCGGATCTCCCAGTACACCGACAACGGCGGCGACAACCAGCAGTGGCAACTCGTCAACGTGGCCGGCGGCGGGCCGACCGGGACCCCGTCGCCGAACACCTTCGCCAACCCGATCAAGCTCAACGGGCCGGACCCCTGGCTGCAGTACCACAACGGCTACTACCACCTGGCCACGACGACCTGGAACTCGACGATCACGATGCGCCGGTCGCGTACCCTCGGCGGCCTGGCCACCGCCACTGACCAGGTGGTGTTCAACCTCGCCGGGCGGGCCAACGGTTGTTGCAACATGTGGGCGCCGGAGTTCCATCTGCTCAACGGCCCGAGTGGTCAACGGTGGTACCTGTACTACGTGGCCGGGCAGAACGTGGCCGACTTCAACCCGACGCAGCGGCTGCACGTGCTGGAGAGCGCCGGCACCGACCCGATGGGGCCCTACACGTTCAAGGCGGATCTGGGCAACGACTGGCAGCTGGACGCCAGCGTCCTCCAGGTCAACGGCAACACCTACCTGATGGGTACCTACGGCGGTGACGGGGCCGGGCAGAGCAACTTCATCCAACGGCTGAGCAACCCGTGGACGTTGACCGGTCCCCGGGTGAGGATCAGCTCCCCGACCCTGGCGTGGGAGCGGCAGACCGCACCGGTCAACGAGGGTCCCGAACCGCTGTACCACAACGGCCGGACGATGATCGTCTACTCCGCCAGCGCCTGCTGGGGACCCGACTACAAGCTCGGCCTGCTGACCCTCACCGGCAGCGACCCGATGAGTGCGGCCTCGTGGACCAAGCATCCGAACCCGGTGTTCCAGCGCAACGACGCCAACGGCGTCTACGCGCCCGGCCACAACGGCTTCTTCAAGTCCCCGGACGGCACCGAGGACTGGATCGTCTACCACGCCAACAGCTCGGCCGGCGGCGGCTGCGACATGAACCGCTCGACCCGGGCGCAGCGGTTCACCTGGAACGCCGACGGCACACCCAACTTCGGCGTCCCGGCGCGCCTCGGCGTGACCCTCACCGCCCCGTCCGGCGAAGTGGGATGACGAGTTAGCTAGCGCAGTGCGGCGGCGGCGGCCGTCCGGACCGCCGCCGTGAGCGCCGACAGCACCGTCGACTCCAGACGCCAGTACTGCCAGTACAACGGCACGTCGAGGTGGTGCTCGCCGCCGGTCAGCTCGACGAGGCGACCGGCGGCGATGTCGGTGCGGGCGGCAGCCTCGGGTACCAGCCCCCAACCGAGGCCGAGCCGGATCGCCTCGGTGAAGCTTGCCGACACGGGTACGAAGTGCGTGGGAGGGTCGACGTCGTGGCGGGTGATCGCCCGGGCGAAGCGGTGTTGCAGGGTGTCCTTGCGATTGAAGCGGATCATGGGTGCGGTGGCGAACGCCCTCGCCGGGTCGCGCCCGGCGAACCACGCCGTGTGACCGGCGGGTGCGGCGACGGCGAGGTAGCGCATCGCGCCCAGTCGTCGCACGCGGCATCCCTGCACGGCGACCCGTTCGGTGGTGACCCCGGCCATCACGGTGCCGTCGCGCAGCAGCTCGGCCGTGTGCCCCTCGTCGTCGGTGTGCAGCTCGAAGATCACGTCTGGCAGGGCGGTCAGCACCGGCAGGAACCAGCTGGCGAGGGAGTCGGCGTTGACAACGACGGCCACGCGGGTGCGGGCGTCGCCGCCGAGCGCGCCGTGCGCGGCGGCGAGGGCCTCGTGCTCCAGTAGCGCCACCTGGCCGCCGAGACGTACCAGGGGCCGTCCGGCGTCCGTCGGCACACACGGCCGTGCCCGGCGTACGAGCACCTGCCCGACGGCCTGCTCCAATGCCTTGATGCGTTGGCTGACCGCGGAGGGGGTGACGTGCAGGACCCGCGCGGCGGCGTCGAAGCTGCCGTGCTCGATGACCGCCTGGAACGTCGCGAGCTGCGCCGGGTCGAGGGCCATAAGGCATTCTAATGCTGCTGAAGTAACTTTAGCTGGAGTGCGGAAGCCGATCGCCCTAGCTTGGCGACCATGGGTTCGATGCTTGCCGGGTTCGGCTTCTCCCTCGCGCTGATCGTCGCGATCGGGGCGCAGAACGCCTTCGTGTTGCGCCAGGGGCTGCGCCGTGAACACGTCCTGCCGGTCGTGGCGATCTGCGCGGCCGCCGACGCAGTGCTGATGGCCGCCGGCATCGCCGGCCTGGGCGCGGCTCTGACGGCCGCGCCCACCCTCCTGGCGGCGGTGCGGTGGGGCGGCGCCGCGTTCCTGTTCGGGTACGCGGTACTGGCGGCCCGCCGGGCCATGCGGCCAGCCGCCCTCACCCCGCTGGACCGTCCGCCGGCCACGCTGCGCGCGACGCTGCTGGCCTGCCTGGCGTTCACGTTCCTCAACCCGCACGTCTACCTCGACACGGTGGTGCTGCTCGGCACGGTTGCCCACCAGGACCCGAACCGGTGGGCGTTCGGAGCCGGGGCGGCAACGGCCAGCCTGTTGTGGTTCGCCGGACTGGGGCTCGGCGCGCGCCGGCTGGCGCCGCTGCTCGCCCGACCCGCGGCGTGGCGGGTCGTGGACGGGGCGATCGCCGCGGTGATGGCGTCCCTCGGGGTGTCGCTGGCTCTCAGCTAGGTGGGCGGCGATGTCACTGTCCTCGGTCGATCCGTGGCCGACGCCCGCCGGTCACCCCCGGAAAGATCAGCCACGACGGTTGTGGCGATGGGCGAAACATCCCGTTCCGAGGATTGTCTTCACTTTTGGCGGGTGTTAGCGTTCTCGCTCCCCGGATATAACAGCCAGTGTCTCCGTGGGGACCGGAAGTGTCAATCGATGAGCTTCGCATCGTGGTGCCGGATGCCGAGCGGCTTTCGTCGGGGAGCCCGACGCTCCGAGGGCGCTGTGCCGACGCGCCGCCCGTCGCCGGTCGGTGTGTTGTCACCGGTGTCGCTACGTCGATCATGGCCATCGCAGACCGAAGGAGTCTCCGTGTCTCAGCTCAGAGCCGGTCGCAGACACCGGCATCGCACCGCTGACAGCCAGGTCCGCCGAGTCCCCCCGCGAGTCGCGGTCGCCGCCGCGGCGACCGCGCTGGCCGCCGGTGTGGCCGTGGCGGTGGTCACCGCACCGGCTGCGGCGGCCGCGGTCGCCCAGGTGTCGTCGGCGCCGGCACAGACGATCCAGAACATCGGGGCGTCCGGTGCCTGGTGGGTCAATGATCTCGCCCGCTTCTCCACGGCGAATCAGCAGCGGGTGGCGGAGTTGTTGTTCGGCGCCAGCGGTATCCAGTTGTCGGCGTACCGGTTCAACATCGGCGGTGGTGGGGTCGGGGTGCAGGCCGGCGACCGGGCGCCGCAGACGTTCCAGGTGTCGCCTGGACGGTACGACTGGAGTCGTGACCCGGGTGGCACCACGTTCCTGCGTCATGCCGCGCAGTACGGGGTGCCGGACATCGTCGGGTTCGTCAACAGCGCTCCGGCGGTGTGGACCAGCAACGGCAGGACCTGCGGCGGCAGGCTGAAGGCCGGCTCCGAGCAGGCGTACGCCAACTATCTGGCCGACATCGTCACGCACTTCAACGCCGAGGGGGTGCGGATCAACTACGTCAGTCCGATGAACGAGCCGGCGGTGTCCTTCTCCCAGTGCACACAGGAGGGCATGCTGGTCGCGGCGGACCAGCGCGACGACGTGGTGCGGGCGGTCGGGCAGACCCTGGCGTCGCGGGCTCCGTTCGCGCGGATCAGCGCCGACGAGACCGACAAGCTACCCCGGTTCCTGTCGGAGGTGCCGCAGTGGATCGGGCAGCCCGGCACCGCGCAGTACGTGGCGAACCTCGCCCACCACACCTACGACTTCCCCGGCGACTCGACCCTGGCGCAGGTGCCGGCGATGGCCGGCCGGTACGGCAAGCCGACCTGGGCCACCGAGATCTGCTGCTGGAACAGCAGTAGCGGGAACACCTACGGTGCGCAGTACGACCCGACCATCACCGGCGCTCTGCCGATGGCCAGCATCATCCACCGGGACCTCACGATCGCCAACGACTCGGCCTTCCACTGGTGGACGGCGCTGTCGAAGGTCATGGGCTGCAGCCCCGGCGGTAACCCGTCCTGCGCGACCACCATCAACAGCACCGGCTACAACGACGGGCTGATCTACTTCGACCCGAACTACGCCAGCAACGGCAACCAGAACCTGTACCTGACCAAACGGTTCCACACCCTCGGGCAGTACAGCAAGTTCGTCCGCCCCGGATCCGTCCGCTACCCGGTGGCCGGCGCGCCGAGCGGGGTGCAGATCATGGCCACGCTGCTCAACGGCAACTGGACACTCGTGGTCAACAACCTGACCACCACCACCCAGAGCGTGGACGTGCGGCTACCGGTCGGCAGCCTCACGGCGAGCAGCGCCTATCGCACCAGCGCCACCGAGAACCTGGCCGCGATCGGGCTGCCGGCCGTGTCCGGCGGCACCGCCTCGCTGGACCTGCCCGCGCAGAGCGTCACCACGTACGTCCTGCGCGCCGACGGCGCGAGCCCGGCACCGACGACACCGGCGCCGAGCGGTCACGTCAAGCTGGTCAACCGCAACAGCGGCAAGGTCATCGGGGTCAGTGGCGCCTCCACGGCGGACGGTGCCCCGATCGTCCAGCAGTCGGACACCGGTGCCGCCAGTCAGCAGTGGCAGGTCGTGGACGCCGGCGGCGGTTACGTCAAGTTGGTCAACCGCAACAGCGGCAAGGTGCTCGACGTCGACGCCCGATCCACCGCCGACGGGGCGACCGTGATCCAGTACAGCGACAACGGTGGCGCCAACCAGCACTGGCAACGGGTCAGCAGTGGCGACTACGTCAAGCTCGTCAACCGCCACAGTGGCAAGGTGCTGGATGTGTACCAACGATCCACCGCCGACGGCGCAGCCGTTGTGCAGTGGTCCGACAACGGCGGTAGCAACCAGCAGTGGAGCCTGCCCGCCCCGTAACCCGCCATCGCGTCGCCGGCACGTGCGGGGCGTGCCTCGGGTACGCCCCGCGCACCTCACCACCTGGTCGGATGACCTTGCCCGGAGGTCGGTCCAGCGCGCGTATGCCGCCCGGCGCAGCGAATCGACCGCCGGGCGACCACCCGATCGACATCGACTTCCATCGCTTTCTATCGTACGGCAAGCGCTTTCCGGCCGTTTCCGGAGGGCATCGGGAGGACGATCACATGGGGCCATCCAAACGCCTGTTCCGCACAATCGCCAGTACCGTCGTCGCGATGGCGGTCGCGGCCGCCGCGACCGTCGCGGTGGCGGCTCCCGCCCACGCCGCGCCCGGAGACGGGTCCACCTCGGACCCGAACATCTCCTTCATCGGCCGGTGGGACCGCAGCTCGACCGCCGCGTTCGCGTCGAACTGGGCCGGAGCGTACCTGCGCACCGGCTTCACCGGCACGACGGTGCGGCTCAAGCAGCGCAACGCGGTGGAGTTCTGGGCCAGCATCGACGGTGGCCCCTTCGTCAACTATCGCAACGTCAGCGGGACGGTGAACCTGACCCCCACCCCGCTGCGCGCCGGCAACCACACACTGGTGGTCTCCTACCGGCAGCGGGCCGGCTCGTACAACGGTGACGCCGTGTTCACCGGGTTGGTCCTGGACTCCGGAGCCCGCACGTACGCGCTGCCGGTCGCGCCGAAGCTGGTCGAGTTCGTCGGCGACTCGATCACCGCGGGCACCGGCAGTTCGAAGCTGGCCATCACGGACTACGCCTGGCTGGTCGGGGAACGGCTCGGTGTGGAGCACACCCAGATCGCCATCGGCGGAGCCTGCCTGGTCGCCGCGCCGGACGGTTGCTGGGGGATGGAGCGACGGTACTTCAACATCGACGCGGGCAGTTCCACGCCGTGGGACTTCTCCCGCTACCGGGCCGACGCGGTGGTCATCAACCTCGGTACGAACGACGTGGGGCACAGCGTGTCGGGCCCCACCTTCCAGGCGTCGTACACGGCGTTCATCCGCAACATCCGCGCGAAGTACCCCAACGCCGCGATCCTGGCGCTGAAGACCTTCCGGGGCCGGTACGTGACGGAGACCCAGGCCGCCGTGCAGGCGGTCAACAACTCCGGTGACCGCAACGTCTACTTCGTCAACACCGACGGCTGGCTGACCGCCGAGGGTCTGGGCGACGCCGTGCACCCCAACGACCGCGGTCACCAGATGATCGCCGACCGGCTCACCCCGATCGTCGCGGCCCGTCTCGGCACGACCACACCGGCCCGCCAGTACAAGGTGGTCAACCGCAACAGCGGCAAGGTGTTGTCGGTCAGCGGCAACTCCACCGCCGACGGCGCGGCGGCGGTCCAGGCCACCGACACCGGCGCGGCCGCCCAGCGGTGGCAGCTCGTGGACGCCGGTAGCGGGTTCAGCAAGCTCGTCAACGTCGCCAGCGGCAAGGTGCTCGACGTGAACGCCCGCTCCACCAGCGACGGCGCGGCCGTCATCCAGTACCGCGACAACGGCGGCACCAACCAGCACTGGCAGAGCGTCACCGCCGACGGTCACGTCAAGCTCGTCAACCGCAACAGCGGAAAGCTGCTCGAGGTCCCGGGCGGATCCACCGCCGAGGGGACCGCGCTGGCGCAACGCGGCGACAACGGCGGCACGAACCAGCAGTGGCAACTGGTGACCGGGTGAGGGGAGCAGTCATGCGTGTGTCGACACGTCAGCTCGCGGCACTGATGGCGACCGTGCTGGCGACCCTGGCCGGCGGTTACGTCGTGACCGGTCAGCTCGCGGTCGCGGCCGCGGCCGGATGCCGGGTGGAGTACCGGGTGACCAACCAGTGGGCGGGCGGCTTCGGCGCGGACGTCACCGTCACCAACCACGGTGACGCGATCAACGGCTGGACACTCACCTGGAGCTTCGCCACCGGCCAGAATGTCATCCAGGCGTGGAACGCCACGGTGACCCAGAGCGGCACCGCGGTGACGGCCAGGAACGCCGGCCACAACGGCGCCATCGGGACCAACGCGACGGTGAACTTCGGGTTCAACGGCTCCTGGACCACGACGAATCCGGTGCCGTCGACGTTCACGCTCAACGGCACGGTGTGCGGGGGCACACCCCCCACGCCCACCGTGTCGCCCTGCGCCGGGCCGTCGACCCCACCGGCGTCGCCGAGCAGCCCACCCGCGTCGCCCAGCTCGGCGCCGCCGGGCCGGGTCACCGTCTGGTTGGCCGGCGACTCCACCATGGCCAACCCGTCCGGCGGCGCCGCCTGCCCGGCCGGCTGGGGTGGCCAGTTCGCCCCGTACTTCACCAGCGGCGTCACGGTGGTCAACAGCGCGGTCGGTGGCCGCAGCATCCAGACCTGGCTGTACGACCCGAACGTCACCAGCAACAAGAACTCCGCCGGTGAGTGCATCGTCAGTCCGGCCACCTACTCGAGCCGCTGGCGGGCCATGCTCGACCGGTCGACCGGCATGAAGGCGGGCGACTACCTGTTCATCCAGTTCGGCATCAACGACGGGACGAGCACCTGCCCCCGGCACGTGGGGTCGGCCCGGTACAAGGAGCTGCTGGGGGTCATGGCCCGGGCGGCCCGCGAGCGTGGCGCTAACCCGGTCTTCCTCACGCCCGTCGCCGCGATCAGGTGCGACGGGAACACGGCGGTCGGCAACCGGGGCTTCCTGACCGAGACGTTCGACGCCGCCGCCGCGAACGGCAACGTGCCGGTCATCGACCTGCACCGGTTGAGCTACACGCTCTACAACCGGCTCGGTCTGTGCCCGAACAACGGCGACTACACCCAGGGCGCGGTGGGCGCGTTCTTCTGCAACGACCACACCCACTTCGAGGCGGCCGGCGCACGCCAGATCGCCGGCGTCGTGGCCGGCGCTGTGCGCAACCAGCAGATCGGCCTCGCCGCCTACCTGAGGTGACGCGATCCGCCGGGACGGGGCACCGTCCCGGCGGGAGACCGACCCGTCGGGTCGTCCACGCACTGTGCGCCTGACGGGCGTACGCTGCCCGACCGCTGCTGTTCGCAGGCCGCGCGCCCCGATCCACCTCGGGCGGGCGGCCCGCGGCAGCGGCGCGTGCTGCGCGACCCGCCGCACGAGGGCGGCTGCCGGGCGTCCGATCCGTCGAGGCGTGGGGTGCTACCGCCCTTCGGTGTCGGCGCCGCCCTCTGGACGTCGCCATCGGTCGTCGGGATCCGTGGGGCTGCGTTGTCCACCCCAGGGGTCGCGTTCCGGTTCGTCGGTCTGGTCGAAGCTGGGCCGCCGGATGTCGTCGGGGTCGGGCACCTCCACCGGTCGGGCCCCGGACTCGGGGGCGGGCTGGTAGTCGGTCGCCTCGCGAGGACCGTAGGCACCCTGCTGGCTCGGTGGCTCGGGAACCCGTTGCTCGTGGTGTAGCTCCTCGCGCAGGGTCTGCCGGGGTTTGACGTCGCGCTGGGGCAGGTCGCGGCCGAGGTCCGCGACGTGCGACCCGTACTTGGCGTCGAAGGCGGGCCGTTCGGAGCGGATGCGCAGCATCGTGTCGAAGTTGCGCAGTGGGGGCGGGCAACTGGTGGCCCACTCCAGGGAGTTGCCGAAGCCCCACGGGTCCTGGACGGTGACCCTGGCGCCGTAGCGCCAGGACTTCCACGCGTTCCAGATGAAGAACAGCGTGGACGCGCCGAGCACGAACGACCAGATGGTGGAGAACATGTGCATCCAGGTGAAGCCGTCCTGGGGTTGGTAGTCGGCGTAGCGGCGGGGCATGCCCTGCGCCCCGAGCCAGTGGTGGATCAGGAACGTGCCGTGGAAGCCGGTGAACATCGTCCAGAAGTGGATCTTTCCGAGGCGTTCGTCCATGAGCCGGCCGGTCATCTTGGGAAACCAGAAGTAGATGCCGGCGAAGAGGGCGAAGACCACCGTGCCGAACACGACGTAGTGGAAGTGGGCGACGACGAAGTAGCTGTCGTGGATGTGGAAGTCCACGGGCGGGCTCGCCAGCAGCACTCCGGTCAGCCCGCCGAGCAGGAAGGTGACGAGGAAACCGATCGCGAACAGCATCGGTGTCTCGAAGGTCAGCTGCCCCTTCCACATGGTGCCGAGCCAGTTGAAGTACTTCACGCCGGTCGGCACGGCGATGAGGAACGTGGTGGCGGCGAAGAAGGGCAACAGCACCTGTCCCGTGGTGAACATGTGATGAGCCCAGACGATCATGGAATAGCCGGCGATGAAGATCGTGGCACCGACCATGCCCTTGTAGCCGAACAGCGGCTTGCGGGAGAAGACGGGGATGACCTCGGTGACGATGCCGAAGAACGGCAGCGCGATGATGTACACCTCGGGGTGGCCGAAGAACCAGAACAGGTGCTGCCAGAGCATCGGCCCGCCGGTCGCCGGGTCGTAGACGTGGGCGTTGAGCAGCCGGTCGGCCATCAGCGCCAGCAGGGCCGCGGCGAGCAGGGGGAAGACCAGGACCACCAGGAGACTGGTGATCAGCATGTTCCAGGTGAAGATCGGCATCCGGAACATGGTCATCCCCGGAGCCCGCAGGGTGAGGACCGTGGTGATCAGGTTGACCGCACCGAGGATCGTGCCCAGGCCGGAGATGACCAGCCCGACGACCCACATGTTCGCGCCGACGCCGGGGGAGTGCTCGACGCTGCTCAGCGGGGTGTAGGCGGTCCAGCCGAAGTCGGCCGAGCCGGCTGGCGTCATGAACCCGCCCATGACCAGCAGCCCGCCGAAGAGGTACAGCCAGTACGCGAGGGCATTGAGGCGGGGGAACGAGACGTCGGGTGCGCCGATCTGGATCGGCACGACGTAGTTGGCGAACCCGAACGCCGCCGGGGTGGCGAACAGCAGCAGCATCACGGCGCCGTGCGAGGTGAACAGTTGGTTGTACTGCTCGGCCGAGAGCAACTGCAGCCCCGGCCTGGCCAACTCGGCGCGGATCAGCATCGCCTCCACCCCGGCGGCGACGAAGAACCCGAACGAGGTGAGCAGGTACAGCAGTCCGATCTGCTTGTGGTCGGTGGTGGCCAGGAACTTGATCAGCGATGCGCCGGGCACCGGCCGCCGCAGCGGCCCCGGATAGCCGCCGGACATGGCGGGAACGAGCACCGCCGGCCCGTGGTCTCGTGCCGGCTGTGCCGTCCGCTCTGACATCTCGCTCGCCTCATCGTGGTATCGGAGATAGGGCGAATGCCCCTTCTGCTGCTAAACGGGGTAATGCCCACACTACCGGCACACCTGGGTTCAGCGAGCCGGATGTACCTGACCGCCACGCCGGATCCACAGGACGACCGGGCAGCCGGCGGCGACATCTCGGATCCGCACCGGCCCTGCCCCGGCGGTGATCACCCGGCTCGCCGGGTTAGGTGCCCTACCGGCTGGTGCGCGCGACGGCGGTCTCTCCCCCGGGAAACTCTCCCGTCTCGTCGACCGGGTACCAGTCGTCGATGTCGGTGGTGTGCCCGGCGTCGCCCATCGCGTGCCGGCGGGCGCGCCGGAGTACCAGAATCACCAACACCGCCGGGACCGCGACCGCCATCGAACGGACCACGCGGGCGCCTGTGCCGGTGGCACCGGTTCTGCTGACCGACGCTTCCACCCGCACACCTCCTCGCTGGGGCGCCCGCCCGCCAGGCGGGGACGGCGGACCCGGGCGGTGCCGGGAACGCGACGTGGCCGGAACGGAGAGGCCGTCCACGGTCTCCCACCGACCGTACGTCCCGCCCGGCGGCCCGACGGACCCGCTGACGGACGCCACCCGATCGAGGCCGAACGCGTCCGACGGGTCTTCGCCGCCCCGCCACCCCCGCGGACCTGCTCACCGCGACCCGGGCACTCGGGGCCCGGCCAGACCGGCGGCGGCCACCCGGGCGAACTCCTCCGGGTTGTCGAGCAAGACGTCGTGACCGGCGTTCGGCACCGTCACGACCCGTACGCCGGCAGCGGTCAGTCCATCCGGGTCGCGCACCGGAAGGCCCCGCTCGCCCTGGACGAAGGTCCGGGGGATCGGCCGGCGCTCCAGCATCTGCCGCATGGTGGCCGCCCAGAGCGGTCCGACCCGGTCGAGGGCCTCGGCGAGACCGCCGGCAAGGAACTCTTCCTCGGTGTACGCGTTGATGCCGCTGCCGCCGACCCTCGGCGCCGGGCTCGGCTCCAGGTTCGCCTCCACCAGCACGAGCCGGCCGACGAGGTCGGGCCGGTGGTGGGCGAGCACCACCGCCACCCCGTCGCCCATGCTGTGGGCCACCACGTTCGCCGCCCGGACCCCCGCGTGGTCCAGCGCCGTGGCCAGGGCGGCGGCGTGCTCCTCCAGCGTGTAGCCGAAAGCCGCCGGGCGGTCGCTCAGCCCGTGGCCGAGCAGGTCGACGAAGAGGGACCGGTGCCCGGCCAACTCGGGGTGGGACGCGGCCGGGACGAAGTACGGCGCGCCTGGAACCTGCGGATGGGCGGTGCGAACGACGCGACGGGTCGTCGTCCGGCACACCTACCCCGACCCACCGGTCACGAGTCGCGCGGGTGCGGCTTCTGTGTTCCGACCCGCACCGCCTGCGGGGCGATCGCAGCCGCTCCTCGGTGGCCCGGCGCCGGGCTTCCTCCTCCTTGCTCTGCTCGGCGGCGAACACCGGGCCTGCGCCTCGGCGAGGTAGGCCCGACGGTTGCGGGTCACGCCGACGATGACCGCGACGAGCGGCGTGCAGCAGCGTGCCCCGCTCGGGCTGCCGGCCGTCCGGTCGTAGCTGTCCCCGACGTCACCGCTGCTGGCGGCGCGGGTACAGGGCATTGGCGGATGCCAGCCCAAAGGCGCGGGCCGCCCCGGTAGGACCGTCCACCCCGGCCGGCGGTCAGAAGTCGTCGTCGAAGGTGACGCTGCCGGTGACGCCCACCTGGTACGCCGACACCCGCCGCTCGAAGAAGTTCGACAACTCCTGGACGTCCTGCAACTCCATGAACGCGAACGGGTTCGTCGAGCCGTACAGTGGTGCGATGCCGAGCTGGGCGAGCCGGCGGTCCGCCACGTGCTGCAGATACTCGCGCATGTCCGTCAGGGACAGCCCGGAGACGCCCTGTTCGAGCAGGTCCTCGGCGAACTGGGCCTCGCACTCGACGGCCTCGGCGAGCATGTCGCGTACCTGGGCGACCATCTCGTCGTCGAACAGCTCCGGTTCCTCGCGCCGGACGGTGTCGACCACGTCGAACGCGAACGCCATGTGCATGGACTCGTCGCGGAACACCCAGTTGGTGCCGGAGGCGAGCCCGTTGAGCAGGCCACGCGAGCGCAGGAAGTAGACGTAGGCGAAGGCGCCGTAGAAGAACAGGCCCTCGATGCACGCGGCGAAGCAGATCAGGTTCAGCAGGAACGTCCTGCGGTCCGCCCGGGTCCTCAGCTCGCGCAGCGCGAAGACGGAGTCGATCCAGCGGAAGCAGAACTCGGCCTTGCGCCGGATCGACGGGATGTTCTCGATCGCGGCGAACGCGGCGAAGCGTTCCCTCTCGTCGGGCACGTAGGTGTCGAGCAGGTTCAGGTAGAACTGGACGTGCACCGCCTCCTCGAAGAGCTGCCGGGACAGGTAGAGCCGGCCCTCGGGGGAGTTGACGTGCTGGTACAGGTTGAGCACCAGGTTGTTGGCGACGATGGTGTCGCCGGTGGCGAAGAACGCCACCAGCCGGGACACCAGGTGCTGCTCGGCGGGGGAGAGCCGGGCCAGGTCGGCGAGGTCGGAGTGCAGATCGACCTCCTCGACGGTCCAGGTGTTCTTGATCGCGTCCTTGAACCGGTCGAAGAAGTGCGGGTAGCGCATCGGGCGCAGGGTCAGGTCCATGCCGGGGTCGAGCAGCAGGTGCCGCTGACCGGTGCCGGTGGTGTGGGGTGCGTGGGTCATGGTCACTGGCAGGCCTCGCAGCTCTCGGGGTTCTCCAGGGAACAGGCCAGCGCCTCGTCGTCGCCGGCGACGACGAGCGGCGTGACCGCCGGGGCGACGGCGACGGTGGCCTGCTGGATCCGCGTCGCGGGACGCGAACGCAGGTAGTAGGTGGTCTTCAGCCCGGACTTCCAGGCGTACAGGTACATCGACGACAGCTTGCCGATGGTCGGCGCGGCCAGGAACAGGTTCAACGACTGCGACTGGTCGACGAACGGCGCGCGGGCGGCGGCGAGGTCGATGAGTGCCCGCTGCGGCAGCTCCCAGGCGGTGCGGAACAGCTCCCGCACGTCGGCGGGGAGGCCGGTGATTCCCTGCACCGACCCCTCGGCGCGTTTGATCTGGTCCCGGATCTCCGGTGTCCACAGCCCGCGCGCCTTCAGCTCACCGACCAGGTACGTGTTGACCTGAAGGAACTCGCCGGACATGGTCTCGCGTTTGAACAGGTTGGACACCTGCGGCTCGATGCACTCGTAGCAACCGGCGATCGAGGCGATCGTCGCGGTCGGGGCGATCGCGACCAGCAGCGAGTTACGCAGGCCGTGTGCCGCGATCGCCGATCGCAGCGCCGCCCACCGCTCGCGCTGCGCGGGTTCGGCGCCCCACAGGTCCGGGTGCAGCTCGCCCCGCGCGGCGCGGGTCTCGGCGTACGCCGGGTGCGGGCCGAACCGCTCGGCCAATCCGGCGGATGTCTCCAGGGCGGTCAGGAAGATCTCCTCCTGCACCCGGGTGGACAGCTCCTTCGCGGCCGGGGAGTCGAACGGCAGGCGCAGGGTGAAGAAGGCGTCCTGCAGGCCCATCAGGCCGAGCCCGACCGGTCGCCAGCGGGGGTTCGACGCCGCGGCCTGCCCGGCCGGGTAGTAGTTGATGTCGATCACCCGGTCGAGGAACACCACCGCGGTGCGGACCGTGGACCGCAGCCGTTCCCAGTCGACACCGTCGGCGGTGACGTGGGCGCCGAGGTTGACCGATCCCAGGTTGCACACCGCGGTCTCGGTGTCGCTGTTCACCTCCAGGATCTCGGTGCACAGGTTCGACAGGTGGATCGTGTTGCCCGGGACACCGGTCTGGTTGGACAGCCGGTTCGACGGGTCCTTGAACGTCATCCACCCGTTGCCGGTCTGCGCCAGGGTCCGCATCATCCGGCCGTACAGGTCCCGGGCCCTGACGGTGCGGACCGCCTTCTTCTCCGCGATCCGGTAGGCGGCGTCGAACTCCTCGCCGTAGAGGTCGGGCAGCTCCGGCGCGTCGGACGGGTCGATGAGCGACCAGTGCTCGTCCGCCTCCACCCGGCGCATGAACTCGTCCGGGATCCAGTTGGCCAGGTTCAGGTTGTGGGTACGCCGGGACTCCTCGCCGGTGTTGTCCCGCAGTTCGAGGAACTCCTCGATGTCCGGGTGCCACGGCTCCAGGTAGACGCAGGCCGCGCCCTTGCGCCGCCCGCCCTGGTTGACCGCCGCCACGCCGGCGTCGAGGGTCTTGAGGAACGGCACGATGCCGTTCGACCGGCCGTTGGTGCCGCGGATCAGCGCGCCCCGGCCGCGTACCCGTGACCAGGAGATGCCGATGCCGCCGGAGAACTTCGACAGCTTCGCCACCTGGTGGTACCGCTCGTAGATCGAGTCCAACTCGTCGCGGGGCGAGTCGACCAGGAAGCACGACGACATCTGGGTGTGCCGGGTGCCGGAGTTGAACAGCGTCGGCGAGCTGGGCAGGTACGCCAGCGACGACATCAGCCGGTAGAACCCGATCGCCTCGGCCGGCGTCTCGGACAACCCGCAGGCCACCCGCAGCAGCCAGTACTGTGGTGTCTCCACCACCAGCCGGGACTCGGGGTGGCGCAGCAGGTACCGGTCGGCGACGGTGCGCAGCCCGAAGTACTCGAACCGCAGGTCACCCGTCGGGTCCACGGCGTCGTCCAGCTTGCGCGCGTTGCGGGTGACGAACGCGGCGGTCTCGTCGCCGATCAGGCCCAGGCCGTGGGCGTACCGGATGGACTGGCTGAAGCTGGCCACCTGCTGCCCGCGGACCTCCCCGTCCACGTACGCGGACAGCAACCGCGCCGCCAGCCTGGAGTACTGCGGTTCCTCGCCGATCAACTCCGCCGCCGTCTGGATCGACAGCTTGTCCAGCTCGGCGGTGGTCGCCCCGTCGTACAGGCCGCTGATCGTCTTGGTGGCGACCCGCAGCGGGTCCACCTGGTCCAGGTCGGCGACCCACCGCTCGACCGCCTCGACGATCCTGTTGACGTCGACCGGCTCGCTGTCGCCGTTGCGCTTGCGCACCTGCATCACCTGCCGGCGCTGCTCCGGTGCGCCCGCACCGGACGCCGGCCTGTCCTCCACGACCGTCATGGTCTCTCCTCGCCGTCTCCGATGGTCCTCGGACGCGGGAGGACGCCAACGGGCCCATGGGGACGACCCGGCGCTGGCGTCGGTCGTCCCGCGCGACCTCCGACCGCCGCCCGCGAACGCGCACGGCGCGCTGGCAGGTCTTCGGACTCGCGGGCCAGACCGGGGTCCCGGTCGCCTACTGGCCGTCGCTTCCCAGGCCCGGTCGGGCCCAGTGCGTGGTGACGGCGGTCGTTCCCACTCACCGCTGCGGGGCAGTCCCGGACTCGCACCGGGTTCCCTCTTGCCTCGGTCACCCCGCCACGGGAGGACCGAACCAGCTGCGTGGGACACCATATATGCCGCCACCATCGAGCAGGCAACACCAGATGTCGGGTCGGGGTGTCGACTTCGTCTCACCGGTCGTCGACGGTCACGTGGCCGTGGACCGCCCTCGTCCGCGCCGCGGCCGGCACCGGCCCCTTGCCCCGGGAATGCCCGCCCGATAGCCTTCCCGCCGTCAAGGTGCACGGGAAGCCGGTGGGAGACCGGCGCGGCCCTCGCCACTGTGACCGGGTAGCGATCTCTGATGACGCCACTGGGCCCACCCGGGCCCGGGAAGGCCGGAGTGAGCGTCGATCCGGGAGCCAGGAGACCGGCCTTGACAGGTGATCTCATCCACGAGGTGCTGGAGAGGAAGGTCGTCGATGCACATCGCCGAGGGGTACCTACCCCCGGTGCAGGCCGCGGCGTGGTTCGTGGTTTCCGCACCGTTCGTTGTCCACGGCAGCCGGACCCTGGTACGCCAGGTTCGGCAGGACCCAGAGACGAAACTGCTGCTCGGGGCGGCTGGCGCGTTCACGTTCGTGCTGTCCGCGTTGAAGATCCCGTCGGTCACCGGTTCCTGCTCGCATCCGACCGGCACCGGGTTGGGGGCGGTGCTGTTCCGGCCGCCGGTGATGAGTGTGCTGGGCGGCATCGTGCTGCTGTTCCAGGCGGTGCTGCTGGCCCACGGCGGGCTGAGCACGCTGGGCGCCAACCTTTTCTCGATGGCGGTCGTCGGACCCTGGGTGGCGTACGGGGTCTACGTGCTGATCCGCCGAGCCGGTGGCGGACTGGACGTGGCGGTCTTCGCCGCCGCGGCCCTCGGTGACCTGGCCACGTACTGCGTCACCAGCGTCCAGTTGGCGCTGGCGTTCCCGGATCAGTCGACCGGGTTCGCCGGCGCGCTGGTGAAGTTCGGCGGGATCTTCGCCGTGACCCAGATCCCGTTGGCCATCAGCGAGGGACTGCTGTCCGTGTTGGTGGTCCGGCTGCTGACCCGTACCAGCGGAGACGACCTGCGCCGGCTCGGCGTGCTCGGGACACCGGCGCAGGTGCGGTCATGAAGCGCTTCTCGCGGGTGAACCTGCTGCTGTTGCTCGCGGTGCTGGCCCTGGCGGTGGCACCGCTGGCGCTGGGCCTCGGGTCGGGGGAGGAACCGTTCGCCGGGTCCGACGCGCTGGCCGAACAGGCCATCGTGGACGAGCACCCGGACTACGAGCCGTGGTTCGCGCCGATCTACGAACCGCCGTCGGGTGAAGTGGAGTCGGCGCTGTTCGCGCTCCAGGCCGCGCTGGGCGCGGGGTTCCTCGGATACTACTTCGGAGTCGCCCGGACGCGGCAGCGGCAGCGGGACGCCGCTGTCGAACAGCCGGGCGAGTAGGTGTTCGCCCTCGATGTCGCGGCGCACACCGGAGCGTGGCGCTCGCGGCACCCGGCCGAGAAGGCGTTGCTCTCCCTCGGGCTGCTGGCCTGCGCGGTGAGCCTGCCCCCGTGGCCGGGTGCGGCGCTGTCCGGCACGGCGGCGACGCTGCTGCTGGTCGGGCCCGCCCGGGTGTCACCGGTCCTGGTGCTGCGCGCGGCGCGGGTGCCGCTGCTGTTCGTGGCGACCTCGACCGTGCCGCTGTTGGTGACGGTGCCGGCGGCGACGCGGTTGACGGTCGACCCGGCCGGATGGGCGCTGGCGGCGCAGACCGCCGGCCGCTCGGTGGCGGCGTTGGCCTGCCTACTGCTGTTCAGCGCCACCACGCCGCTGTCGGACGTGCTGCCCCGGCTGCACCGGCTGGGGGTTCCTCCGGCGGTCAGCGAGGTCGCCGCGCTGACGTACCGGATGCTCTTCCTGCTGGTGGACAGCGTGCGGGCGGTCCGCGAGGCGCAGGCGGCGCGGCTCGGGTTCCGGACCTGGCGCACCACCTACCGGTCGCTCGCCGGGCAGGCGGGCGCGGTGTTCGTCCGGGCGTTCCACCGGGCACGCAGGCTGGAGGAGGGGTTGGCGTTGCGGGGGTACACCGGGTCGCTCGCGGTGCAGGTGGAGGTTCTCCGGGTGTCGCCGCCGTTCGTGGCGGCGACGGTGGGGTTGCTCGTGTCGGTCGTCGCTGCCACCGTCGTCGTGGAGGCCGGGTGGTGACCGGCCCGCTGCTGGAGTTCGCCGGGGTGCACTTCGCCTACCAGCCGGAGCGTCCGATCCTGACCGGGGTCGACCTTCGCGTCGAGCCGGGCCGGCGGCTGGCCGTGGTCGGGCCCAACGGTGGCGGCAAGACGACCCTGTTCCGGCTGGCGGCCGGTTCGTTGACGCCCCGCCGCGGCCATGTCACGATCGCCGGCAGCCGGGTGCGGCACACCCGGGCCGGGCTGCGGGCGGTACGCCAACAGGTGCAGCTGGTGTTGCAGGATCCGGACGACCAGCTCTTCTCCGCCAGTGTCCGGCAGGACGTCTCCTTCGGACCGGTCAACCTCGGGCTGCCCCCCGAGCAGGTCCGGCGGCGCTGCGACCAGGCCCTCGCGGCGCTCGGCGTGACCTCGGTCGCCGACCGCCCCACCCACCTGCTCTCCTACGGCCAGCGCAAGCGGGTGGCCATCGCCGGCGCGGTCGCGATGCGACCCCGGCTGCTCATCCTCGACGAGCCGACCGCCGGGCTCGACCCGGTCGCCGTGGAGGCGCTGCTCTCCACCCTGGACGACCTGCACGCCGCCGGCACGACGGTCGTGCTGTCCACCCACGACGTCGATCTCGCCTTTCGCTGGGCCGACACGGTGGCCGTGGTCAGCGGCGGCGGTGTGTGTACCGTGCCGGCGGCGGAGGGGCTGGCCGACCCGCGACTCCTCGCGGCGGCGTACCTGCTGCCCGCCTGGGCCCCACTGGTGCACCGGCTCCTCGACCGGATCCCCGGGCTGGCCGGAAGCCGGCCCCGATCCGCCGCTGAGCTTGCCGCGCTGCTCACCGACGAACCGGAGCGGGCGACCTGACCGGGCCACCGCCCACCGTGGTGGGGTGTGCCACTCCGAGGCGGCCGGGGGTCAGCCGCCGGGCGAGGTGGGCGCCACCGCGCCGGCACGGCGGCGGGCGACCGCGCCGAGGATCACGTCGACGACGAGGAAGCCGAGCAGCGTGACGCCGAACCAGGGCAGCGCCCACCCGGCTGCCACGGTGACCGGCACGCCGAGCAGCAGCGCCCACCAGGGCAGGCCGCGGACGCCGCCGCGGGCGGGCGGGGCGCCGAGCGGGAGGCGGCGGTCGGCGCGGGTGGGGCGGCGTTGCCACCACATGCGGTAGCCCCAGGTGATGACGCAGAGCAGGCCGAGGGCGAGCGCGGCGAGCAGGAGCTGGTTGACCGGGCCGAACAGCACGCCCATGTGGGCCTGGATGCCGAGGTCGCTGAGTTGGGCGAGCAGGGGCCAGTCGGCGAAGTCGCTGCGGGCGGTGACGGTGCCGGTGGCGGGGTCGACGGCGACGCGGTCGCGGGCGACGGGCCAGGTGTTGTCGGTCTGGGCGACGGTCCACGCGGTGCCGGGTGCCTCGGCGGGGGTGATCTCGACGGGGCCGGCCAGGCCGGCGTCGCGGGCGATGGCCAGCGCCCGGTCGTACGTCGCCGGGTCCGCCTCGGTTGCGGTGTCGGGACCGCCGTGCTGGTGCTCGCCGCCGGTGGCGGGGGGTGCGCCGTCGAGGACGGTGGAGAGCGGTGGACGGCCGGCGTTCAGGGCGCCCAGCGCGGCGCTGAAGTTGTCGCCGGCGTACCGGGACCAGGTCAGTCCGGTGGCGGAGAGGAAGAGCAGGCCGACGGCGAGCCAGACGCCGGTGGTGGCGTGCCAGCCACGGGTGCGCCGCACCCCCTTGCGGACGGACAGATCCGGCACGAGCAGGTGTCTGCTCCGGGCGCGCGTGGCGCCTCGGCGGCGCCACCACAGGATGGTCCCGCTGAGGACGAGGATCCACAGCCAGCTGGCGGCGATCTCGGAGTAGTGCCGGCCGAGGTCACCCAGGTGCAGGTTGCGGTGTAGGTCGTCCAGCCAGGTGGTGGCCGGGGTGGCGTCCGACCAGGTGGTCAGCTGACCCCTGACCTCGCCGGTGTACGGGTCGACGTAGACGGTGTGCTGCTTGTCGCCCAGGTCGGGCCGGGAGAACACCACCCGGGTGGTCTGCTCGCCGGCGCCGGGTAGCACGCTGGCGAGGGTGCCGTCTGGGTGCGCGGCACGGGCGGCGGTGACCTGCTCGGCGAGGGGCTTCGACCGGTCGCCGACGGCGGCCACGGTGAGCTGGTCGCCGTAGAGGGCCTGGTCCAGTTGTGGGTTGATCGTGTAGGCGAGACCGGTCAGGGCGGCGACCAGCAGGAACGGGGCGACCATGATGCCGGCGTAGAAGTGCAGGCGGGCCAGCAACGCGGCGAGGGGCGTGGGCCGGCGGGCCGGTGCCGCGGTGGGGGAGGCCTGCGGCGGGTCGCCGGGAAGTTGGGTCACGGACATCGGCTGCTCCGATCGGGTACGAAGGTGTGGGATCGGGATGGCTCGTGCCCTTCGAGCCAGGGGGCTGCCCGGTCGCCGTCTCCCGGTCGGGTAGTCGGGTGGTGGAACCAGAAAGTTCCCGGCTGTCCGCGCGGCTCGATCAGCGGCAGCGGTCCGGTGGACCGACCCCGGAAACCCGGTCGGGAACGCTGGTTACGCGATCCGGTGCAGATCCGCGCCGTGGATGGCGCCGAGCAGCGGCTCGCCGCGGACCAGCCGCCGGACCTCCGCCACCGCGAACTCGCCCAGGCGGCGCAGCTCGTGTCCCTGCGACCCGGCCAGGTGCGGGGTGACCAGCACGTTGGGTAGGTGCAGGAGCGGATGGTCGGCGGGCAGCGGTTCGGGGTCGGTGACGTCGAGCACGGCCTCGATGCGGCCCGTGACGCAGTGGGCCGTGAGGGCGACGGTGTCCACCAGCGACCCCCGGGCGGTGTTGATCAACACGGTGCCGTCCCGGAGCAGACCGAGCCGCCGAGCGTCGAGCAGGTGACGGGTCTGCGGCAGCGCAGGCGCGTGGAGGGTGACCAGGTCGGCGCGGCGGCACAGCGCGTCGGTGTCGACCAGCTCCGCGCCGACGGCACGGGCCTGTTCGGCGGTGAGGTACGGGTCGGCCAGCAGCAGTCGTACGTCGAAGTCCCGGAGCCGCTCCAGGACGAGCCGGCCCGTGCGGGAGGCGCCGACGACTCCGACCGTGCGGCCGTAGAGCCCGGTGCCGGCGCCGGAGCGCCAGTCACCGGCGGTGCGGTCGTGGGCGAACCAGTGGGCGCGGGAGAGCACCCGTTTGGCGCCGAAGACGACAGCGGCGACCGTGTACTCGGCGACCGGCACCGCGTTCGCCTGCGCGGCCGACGAGACGGCGATGCCCCGGGCGAACACCACCGGGTCGACGTGTCTCTTCACCGAACCGGCGGTGTGGATCACGGCACCGAGCCGCGGCGTCGCGGCCAGGACCGCGTCGTCGATGCGCGGGCAGCCCCAGCCGGTCAGCAGGACGTCCACGTCGCGCAGCGCGGCGGTGGCCTCCACGGTCCGGAACGACGTGAGGACGGTGGCCGGTGCGAGCCGTGCCAGTGTCCGCAGCCGGTTCAGCACGTCCGGCGGGAAGAGGTCGGGCAGCGCCCAGGGCTGCATGGCGAGGAGCGCGACAGGGCGTTCCGGCACGGACCGTCCTCCGGTTGAGTTCGTCGATGTAAACGGTTACTCACAGTGGAGCCTACGTATCGAAGGCAGGCAAGGTCCAGTGGTTGACTCATCCACGTAAGCGCTTTATCTTCATCCCACCTTGTTACGGCCAGATGACGAGAGTCATGGTCACGGGGAGGGGCCGCCGACGTGAGCGCGATCGATGCACCGCGGTCGTCCGACGTCGGGCGGCGTCCCACCGCCCTCACCGGCCGCGATACCCGCCGCGCCGGCCGAAGGTCGCGGCGCGGCCACCGCCAGCGGATCCGGCGGGACCGGCTGCTACTGCTGCTGATGGTCCCCGGCGTCGCCTATTTCCTGGTCTTCCACTACGGCGCGCTGTTCGGCAACACGCTGGCCTTCCTGGACTATGTGCCCTTCCTGGGCATCGCGGGCAGCGAATGGGTCGGGCTGGCGAACTTCCGGCAGATGTTCGGCGACCCGGGCTTCTGGAACGCCGTCCGCAACACGGTGGTGATCGCCGCGCTCCAGATCGTCTTCTTCTTCCCCGCGCCGCTGGCCCTGGCGCTGCTGCTGCACAGCCTGGTCGGCAACGTCGTCAGGCGGTTCGTGCAGAGCGTGGTGTACCTGCCGCACTTCCTGTCGTGGGTGATCGTCGTGGCGCTGTTCCAGCACATGCTCGGCGGGGCCGGCGTGGTCAACGGGTGGCTGGGTGACCTGGGTCTGGGCTCTCTCCACGTCATCGGCAACCCGGACGCGTACAAGCCGCTGGTGGTCGTGCAGGTGCTCTGGAAGGAGTGCGGCTGGGCCACCATCATCTTCCTCGCCGCGCTGTCCCAGGTGGACGAGCAGCAGTACGAGGCGTCGGCGCTGGACGGCGCCGGCTGGTGGCGGCGGCTGTGGCACGTGACCCTGCCGGGTATCCGGCCGGTCCTGGTGCTGCTGCTCGTGCTGCGGCTCGGCGAGTTCCTGGACGTCGGCTTCGAGCAGTTCTTCCTGCAGCGGCAGGCGGTCGGCCCGGAGGTCGGGGAGGTGCTCGACACGTTCGTGTACTTCACCGGCTTCGCCAACGGCGAGTTTGGCTACGCCGCCGCGGCCGGGCTGTTCAAGGGCGTCATCGGCGTCGTTCTCGTCTACACGGCGAACAAGGTGGCGCACCGCCTCGGCGAGCAGGGGGTGTACCAGCGATGAGGCATGCGTACCCTGCCTGGCAGGGGCGACCCGGGCCGGCCATCCGGGCGGCGAAGGCGGTCGCGCTGGCCGTGGTCGTGCTGCTCGTGCTGTTCCCGATCTGGACCGTCGTGGCGACGAGCCTCGCCGCGCCCCAGGACGTGATCGCCAACGGCGGCTGGGTCGTGTGGCCGCGGCGGATCACCTTCGACGCGTACACCGAGATCCTCGACGGCGGTGTCGTGACGCGCGCCCTGCTGGTGAGCGCGGGCGTCACCGTCGTCGGTACGGCACTGAGCCTGACCTGCACGGTCTTCCTGGCGTACGCGCTCAGCCGGCCGGGGGTGTACGGCGGCCGGCCGGTCCTGCTGCTGGTCCTGTTCACGTTTCTCTTCCCGCCGGGAATGATCCCGCTGTTCCTGGTGGTGCGCACCACCGGACTGTTCGACCAGTACGCCGCGCTGATCCTGCCGTTCCTGGTCAACGTCTTCAACCTGGTCGTGATGCGCGGCTTCTTCCAGTCCATTCCGGCGGAGTTGCTGGAGGCGGCGCGCATCGACGGCGCCGGGGACCTGGCCATGCTGTGGCGGGTGGTGCTGCCCCTGTCGAAGGCGGTGCTGGCGGTCGTCGGTCTGTTCTACGCGGTGGCGTACTGGAACCGGTTCTTCGAGGCCATCATCTACTTCAACGACCAGTCGAAGTGGCCGATCGGCACGGTCCTGCGGCAGTACGTGACCGGAGGCGCGGACATGACCGGGGAGGCCGTGGCCACCGCCGCGCCACAGTCGACACAGATGGCCGTGGTGGTGCTCGCCACCGCGCCGATCGTGGTCGTCTATCCGTTCCTCCAGCGCTACTTCGTCAAGGGTGTCCTCACCGGGGCCCTCAAGGCATAGATGTCACCCTCTAGAGAGGAGGGACCGCATGTCCGCTCATGTCAACCGACGGTCGTTGTTGAGGCTGGCCGGCGCGGGCGCGCTGGCCGGTGTCGCCGGGCCGCTGCTCACCGGCTGTGGTGACGGGGCCAGACGCGATGTCGGCAACGCCGGCAAGGATCTGGCGCCGTGGCCCGCGTACGTGCCGTTCGCCGGTCCGCGGCCGGACGCGCCCGGCGACGACGAGGGCGTGCAAGCCCTGTACCTGACCTACCCGCAGCAGGTGGCCAGGTCGGTGAACGACACCGTCGGTGACGGCTCCGACGTCACCGCGATGGTCATCACCTACGGCGCCCCGCCCAAACCCGCGGAGGCCAACCGGTTCTGGCAGGCGATCAACAAGGCGCTCAACGTCAACCTGAAGCTCGTGGTCATTCCCGACGCCGAGTACGGCCAGAAGATGACCACGCTGATGGCCTCCGGCGACGACCTGCCGGACATCATCATGTTCAGTCAGCTGGCGCTACCCCGCGCGGCCGAGTTCATCCAGGCACAGTGCGCCGACATCTCCGACCTGGTCAGCGGCGACGCGGTGCGGGAGTATCCCCACCTCGCCAACATCCCGACGCGCGCCTGGAAGGCGATGGGCCGCATCAACGGCCGGATCTACGGCGTGCCGTTGGAGCGGCCGGCACCGGGCAACAGCCTGTTCGTCAACCGCACCGCCCTGAACCAGGCCGGTGTGCCGGTCCAGTGGGACACCGAGGGGTACGTGGCCGCGATGCGGGAGGTCACCGGCGGCCGGCGGTGGGGCATCGGGGGCTCCAAGTCCCTGTTCGCGGGCGCTGGGGCGATCACCTACCACGCCGGTTCGCTCGGCGCGCCCAACCAGTGGCGGGTGGACGGTGGGAAGTTCGTCAGCACGCTCACCACCGCGCAGTTCGAGGAGGCGCTCGGTGTCATGCGCCGCCTCGCCGAGGCCGGGGCCTACCATCCGGACAGCCTCACGCTCAGCGCCACCGACCTGCAGACGTTCTGGCACAGCGGCACCGTGGTGTCGATCAGCGACGGGTTCGGCGCGGTGGCCCCCAACACCCTTGCCAAGATCAATGGCCGGTTCCAGCTCGACCTCGGCCGGCCGTACGGGCCCACCCCCACGCCCTGGCGCGGCACCGGATTCTTCGGCCACGTGGCCTTCAAGAAGGCTAGCCCCGACCGGATCAAGCTGCTCCTTCGCGTCTGCGACTACCTCAGCGCACCGTTCGGCACCGCCGAGTACGAGCTGGCCAACTACGGTGTCGAAGGAGTGCACTTCACCAAGGAGGCCGGCGGCATCGTGCCCACCGAGCTGTCCGGTGTGGAGAACAACACCAACCTGCCGGTCAAGTACATCGGGGTCGCGCCGGCCGTGCTGTACCTGCCGGGGCACCCCGAGGCGGCCCGCGCCGTGCACGAGTGGGAGAAGGCGGTGCTGCCGAAGAGCGTGGCCGACCCCGCCGTCGGCCTGCGTTCGGCGACGCAGAGCAGCAAGGGAGCCGAGCTGAACCGGATCGTCGGCGACGCCGTGTCGGCCATCGTCTTCGGCCGCAAGCCGGTCTCCGCGTGGAAGGACGCGGTCAGCCAGTGGAAGCAGGCCGGTGGCGACAAGCTCGCCGAGGAACTGGCGACCGAGTACGCCGCTGCCACCTGAGCCGCGCGCCCGGCGTCACCTCAGGAGCGGACGGACCGAGTCCCGTACGACCAGGTGCGTGCCGAGGGTGACGTGTGGCGGTGCGCCGCCGCGTGCCTCGTGCTCCAGCGCGAGGCGCACGGCGGTGCGCCCGACCTCCTCGTGGGGCAGGTGCACGGTGGTCAGGTTGAGGTCGGGCGCGGGCGGCAGGTCGTCGAAGCCGACCATCGACACGTCGTCGGGTACCCGCAGTCCACGCTCGGCGAGCGCCCGGTATGCGCCGCCGGCGATGAGGTCGTTGATGGCGAAGACGGCGGTGAAGTCGCGGTCGCCGGCGGCCAGTCGTTCCGTCATCATCCGGTAGCCCTCGTGCCGTTCCATCGTGCCCTCGACCTCCAGGGTGGGGTCGTGCGGCACGCCGTGCGCGGCCAACGCCTGCCGGTACCCGGTCAGCCGCCCCTCGACCGTGGTGTAGCCGGCGCGGTAGCCCAGGCACAGGATCCGCCGGTGCCCTGCGGACAGGAGATGGCTGGTGGCCGCGAACGCGCCGCCCACGTGGTCGTACTCCACGAGGATCGCGGGCACGTCGGGGCCGAGCGACGGGCGCCCGCACAGCACCAGCCGGGAGCCGATCGCGGCCAGCGCGCGCGCGTACTGGCCCATCCGTTCCCGGTACTTGTCGTCGGCCACCACGTTGCCGACCAGGATGACCGCCTCGGCATGCTGTTCCCGCATGAACTTGACCATCGCGAGCTCGCGCTCCGGGTCGCCGCCGGTGGTGCCGATCAAACACAACCGGCCCTCGGCGGCGGCTTGGGCCTCGACGCCCTGGGCCACGTGGGCGTAGTGGGGCGAGATCACCGAGTTGAGCACGATCGCGATGCTCTTGCTCGGGGTACCAGCCAGTGCCCGGGCGTGCGCGTTGGCGACGTAGTCCAGCTCCTTGACCGCACGCATCACCCGCGCCCGGGTCGACGGGGCGGCCGGGTAGCTGCCGGTCAGGATCCGGGAGACGGTCGCCACGGACACCCCGGCCCGGTCGGCGACCTCGCGGATCGTGGACCGCCGCCGGTCTCCGGCAGCTTCGCTCGCCCGCCGCGCCATCGCCACCCCGTCGGGATTTTCAGAAAACGGTTACGGAAATGATCGGCTCCACGGTCAGCAGTGTCAAGCCGGTGACCAGCGCACCGGCGGGCCCGCCACCGGGTAGCGGACGTAGGACCGCGCGGTGCCCAGCACCACCTCGACGCGTTCCCCGTCCGGGAACCGCACGCCGGCCCTGTCCCCGTCGACCACCGTCACGACCGACTCCCGCAGCGCGTCCGGAACGACGCGGTCCCCGGTGAGCGTCACCAGCGAGACGTACAGCGCGCTCCCACCCGGGTGTTCGGTCGCCGTCAGGTACGGGGTGGCGGAGCAGGCGCCGTACGCGTTCGAGTCGACCGACCTCGCCACGGCGGCCGCACGGAGGCCGTGCAGGGCGACCACGGTGCTGGCCAGCCCGTCCGGCCGCCGCACGCACGCCCACCCGGGCCCGGTCTGGTCGGCCGGCGGGCGGTCGCCGGCCAGCGCGTACCCGCCCTCGCGCACCCCGCAGCCCGGCGGCGCGGTGACCCGGTGCACGCGGACCTCCCACGGCCCGCGCACGATCGAGGCGGTCTCCACCCGGACCGGACCGGCGGGCAGCGCGTCCTCGTAGGCGGAGCTGGCGAACCGGTCGAACACGGCGATCGGTTCGATCCTCCGCCGCCGCGAGAGCGTGCCATCCGGCGCCACCACGGCGAGATGGCCGTCCACCGCCCGCAGGCGGGCGTCCTCGCCGGCCTCCGGAGCGGCGTGCGAGGCGTACCCGAA
This sequence comes from Micromonospora sp. KC723, assembly GCF_004348595.1. GTDB lineage: Bacteria > Actinomycetota > Actinomycetes > Mycobacteriales > Micromonosporaceae > Micromonospora. The sequence goes on along the minus strand of NZ_SMKD01000003.1, from coordinate 34,602 downwards.
GCGGGCGTAGTGCGGATCCTCCAGCCCGTCGGCCGCGAGGTGGCGGGCCCGGTCACTGCCGTGGTTGACCACCCGGACGAGGCCGTCGTGCCGGGTGGCGTGCAGCAGCCAGCCGGGGCCGGGCATCGCGACGGTCCGGTCACCGTCGTCGATCGGCGCGGCGCTCTCCCGGGCCGTCCACGCCGGATGGTCCCCGGGCAGCAGCAGGCCGAGGAAGCCCTTGCCGGCCCAGTACGGCGAGGCCGGCCCGGAGTAGTGCTGGACGGCCGGGAGGAAGTCGTCGTACCAGCCAAGGCCCAGCAGCCCGCGCTCGTCCGGCACTCCCCGCTCGACGAAGTGCCGCAGCACGCCGCTGGCGATCCGGCGGGTGCGCCCGGCGGGCAGCGGGCTGGCGTCCGTCAACTCGCCCAGCCACAGCGGGGCGACGGCGGCGTACCGGTAGCACAGCGACCGGCCCTGGTGCACCGGTGCGCCGTCGCGCGCGAACATGTGCTGGTACTGCTCCAGGAAGGCGCGCAGCCGCTCCCGGTACCGGAAGCCGCGCTCCCGGTCGCCGGACATCCGCGCCCACATCAGCGGGTACAGGTGCATCGCCCAACCGGCGTAGTAGTCGAAGCAGCGTCCGGCGCCGTCGGTGTACCAGCCGTCCCCGACGTACCACTGCTCGATCTGGTCGAGCCCGCCGGCGATCTCGGCCGGCTCGTGCGGTCCGCCGACGCCGGCCAGGAACTGCTGGATCACGACGGGGAACAGCACCCAGTTGCTCTGCCACGTCCGTCTGCCCGCGAAGCCGGCGAGCCAGTCGACCACCCGCTCCCGCACCCGGCTGTCGAGCCGGTCGAACAGCCAGCGGCGGGTCTCGTGCAACGCCAACGCGATCGAGGCCGCCTCCACGATCTGCTGGGAGCAGTCGGCCGGCGCCGGCCACGCGTACCGGTCGCCGGGATCGGTGCCGTGGGCGAGGCCGTCCGCGTACCGCTCGATGAGTTGCCCCGGCACGTCGCCGCCCGCGCCCGCGATACGGAAGGCGGCGAGCAGGAAGGTCCGCGCGTAACCCTCCAGGCCGTCACTGGTCAGGCCCGCGCCGCCGGGCCGGCCAGGGAGCCGGTACTGGGCGAAACCCGGCACCGCGTGGGGCACGACCGCGTCCAGCAGGTGGTCGGCCACCGCCTCCCAGTGCGCCCTGGTCCACCCGGTGTACGGCGATGACCAGCCGTTACCAGGTGGGAGCCTGGTTAAAACGTTTGTACCGATGCGTTGGAGCATAGGGCACCTTCACAGGGTGATCAACGTGCCTGGCAACAGGAGCGGATCGCCGCCGCACGGTATTGACAGCGTATCGACGCATCTGATTTCCTGCACAGGATGGTAAGCGTTTCCATAGCAGGTCTTCCGCCGCGGATCCCCACCACGTGGAGTGCGCCATGTCCCAACTGCCCCGACGCAGTCTCCTGATGGGCGCCGCGGTCGCCGGCGCCGCGACCCGGCTACCTCTCTCCCGGCCGGCTGCCGCGGCCCCCGCCGGGGCCGCCACCGTCACCGAGACCGCCGCCGAGCCGGCCGCCGTGCCGCTGCGCTGGCTCGAGGGCGGCGCGCCTGGGGCGCTCGTCGGCAGCACCTGGGGCGTGCCCTGGCCACGCGGCACCCTCGCGCAGGGTCAGGAGTTGTCGCTGACCACCGCCGGGGGCACGGCCGTGCCCGTGCAGTCCTGGCCGATCGGCTTCTGGCCGGACGGCTCGGTCAAGTGGACCGCCCACGCGATCGGCACCGAGGCCCCACCCGCCGAGGCGTACCTGCTGCGCCCCGGCGCGGCCGCCGCGCCGGCCAAACCCCTGCGGGTCACCGAGACCGCCAGGGCGATCCAGGTGGACACCGGCGTCGTGCAGTGCACGATCGCCCGCGGTGGTTACGTCCTGGTGCCGTCGATCGTCCGCGCCGGCCGCACGGTCGCCGCGAACGGCACGCTCGTGTGCCTGCGCAGGGACAACGCCGACGACGCTCCGGCCGTCGTCCGCACCGAGCGGTTCACCGGCGAGGTCCGGGCGGTGACCGTCGAACAGCGCGGTCCGGTGCGCGCGGTCGTACGCGTCGAGGGACGGCACCGGGTCTTCCGGGGCCGCCGCCACTGGCTGCCGTTCACGATTCGGCTGTACCTCTACGCGGGCAGCGACGGCATCCGGATGGTGCACACGTTCGTCTTCGACGGCGACGAGAGGAAGGACTTCATCAGCGGCCTGGGCGTCCGCTTCCAGGTGCCGATGACCGACCAGCCCCACGACCGGCACATCCGGTTCGCCGGGGACGGCGACGGCGTGCTGAGCGAGGCGGTCCGGGGCATCACCGGCCTGCGGCGTGACCCCGGCGCGGCGGTACGGCAGGCGCAGATTGCCGGGCGCCCCACCCCGAGCGTGTCCACCTGGGACACTCGCGTGTCGAGCCGGCTGCACCTCATCCCCACCTGGGGCGACTACAGCCTCCGGCAGCTCTCCGACGGCTGCTTCGACATCCGCAAGCGCACCAGCGCCGGGCACGGCTGGATCCAGGTCGACACCGGCCGTCGCGCCGCCGGTCTCGGGTACGTCGGCGGCGTCTCCGGCGGACTCGCGTTCGGCATGAAGGACTTCTGGCAACTGCACCCGAGCCAGCTCGACATCCGGGGCGCGGCCGGCGACACCGCCGAGGTGACCGTCTGGCTCTGGTCACCCGACGCCGCGCCGATGGACCTGCGCTTCTACCACGACGGGATGGGGCAGGACACCTACCCCGAGCAGCTCGAAGGCCTGGAGATCACGTACGAGGACTACGAGCCCGGCTTCGGCCGGCCGTACGGGATCGCCCGCACCACCGAGCTGTCGTTCTGGGCGCTGGCGGCCACGCCGTCGGCGGAGCGGTTCGCGCAGCTCGCCGACGCCACCCGGACGCCGCCGCTGATCGTCGCCCCGCCGGCCAGCCTGCACGCCGCCGGTGTCTTCGGCGACTGGAGCCCCGTCGACCGCAGCACCCCGGCCCGCCGCGAGATCGAGGACCGCCTCGACTTCCTGGTCGACTACCACCGCAACCAGGTGGAGCAGCGCTCGTGGTACGGGTTCTGGAACTACGGCGACGTCATGCACAGCTACGACGCCGACCGGCACGTGTGGCGGTACGACGTCGGCGGGTACGCCTGGGCCAACTCCGAACTGTCGCCCGACCTGTGGCTGTGGTACCACTACCTGCGCTCCGGCCGGGCCGACGTGTTCCGGTTCGCCGAGGCGATGACCCGGCACACCGGCGAGGTGGACGTCTACCACCTCGGCAAGTACCGCGACCTGGGCACCCGGCACGGAGTGCTGCACTGGGCCGACAGCGCCAAACAGCTGCGGATCAGCTCCGCGGCGTACCGGCGCTTCTACTACTTCCTCACCGCCGACGAACGCGTCGGCGACCTGATGCGTGACCTGGTCGACTCCGACCGGACCTTCCTGGTCCTCGACCCGATCCGCAAGATCCGCACCGAGCCCTACGAGCCGGACCCGCGCGCGCTGTCCATCAGCACCGGCACCGACTGGAGCGGCCTGGCCGCGGCCTGGCTCACCGAGTGGGAACGCGGGGGAGACCCGATCGCCCGGACGAAACTGCTCAACACCGCGCGCACCATCGCCGCCATGCCCCACGGCTTCATCCAGGGCAGCGGCCGCTACGACCTGGAGACCGGGACGTTCGCCCCCGCCCAACCGGCGGTGTCGGTCGGGTCACTCGGCGCGGTGTTCGGCCTGGTCGAGATCTGTAGCGAACTGATCGACCTGGTCGACCTGCCGGAGTTCACCAACGCGTGGCTCCAGTACTGCCGGCTCTACAACGGCACCGCCGCCGAGCAGACCGCCGAGGTCGGACAGTCGTTGGGCAACCTCAACCTGCGTCAGGCGCACTCCCGGCTCACCGCGTACGCCGCCGCGAAGCTCGGCGACGCGACGCTGGCGGCCCGTGCCTGGCAGGAGTTCCACACCGGCCACGCCGGCTACCCGCGGAACCTCAACTTCCGTCCGGCGCGGGTCGAGGGGACGGCTGTGCTCAAGCCGGTCGACGAGGCCAGCTTCGTGTCCACCAACGCCAGTGCCCAGTACGCCCTCGCCGCGATCCAGTGCCTCGCGCTGGTCGGCGACCACCTGCCCTGACGAGGGTTGTCCAGGATGAGGTCATGACGTGCCGCCGGCCGCCTCCGCCGTCACACGGGGGCGCGGCGCAGGACCGGGTCTGCGTGGCGGTCGTGGCGGCGTTCGACCGCCACGGCCGCCATGAGCAGGCAGCCGAGCATCGGCACCACGAGCGGCAGCAGTTGCCAGGTGACGACGACCAGCACGCCGAGCGCCATGACCAGCAGCAGCGAACCGGAGGGGTCGCCGGTGACGGCGCGGCGGGCGGCGTGACGTACCAACGTCGTCCAGGCCGCGCCCGGCGACCAGGCGGCCGCGGCGCGCAGGACGACCACCGACAGCGCCACGGCGGCGACGACGCAGGCGGCGGCGACGAGAGCACCGCCGGGCACCCCGGCGCGGAGGATGAGCACGTCGCCGGCGAGGACCGCGTAACCGGCCGCGACGCCGAGCGACAGCGGGAGGCTGCCCCGGTACGCCGCGCCGGCTCGGGTGAAGAACGCGCGGATGGCGGTGGTTTCGCCGTCGACGTGCGCGCGGATGTGCGCGCAGCCGGCCGCCAGCGCGGGCAGCAGCGTGACGACCGGGAGGATCGACAGCGCGACCAGCAGACCGGCCGTCAGACACTCCGCGAAGAGCGCGAAGCGTCTCATCCCTTCAGGCCCGACGTGGAGACGCCCTCGACGAGGAAACGCTGGAAGAACAGGAAGAACAGGATGACGGGTACCAGCGCGAGCATCGACATCGCCATGAGCGCGCCGAAGTCGGAGCCGGCGGTCTCGTCGATGAAGAGCTGCAGCGCCAACGGCAGCGGGTACTTCTCCGGGGTACTGAGGTAGATCAGGGGTCCGAAGAAGTCGTTCCAGGTCCAGATGAAGGTGAAGATGGACGTGGTGATGATGGCGGGCCGCGACAGTGGCAGCAGGATGTTCCAGAAGATGGCCCAGTGGCCGGCGCCGTCGATCTTCGCGGACTCGTCCAGTTCGTACGGGATGCCCCGCATGAACTGCACCATGAGGAAGACGAAGAACGCCTCGGCGGCGAGGAACTTCCCCAGCAGCAGCGGCGCGTAGGTGTCGACGAGGCCGAGCTTCTGGAAGACCACGTACTGCGGGATGATGAGCACGTGGAACGGCAGCAGCAGCGTGGAGATCATGAGGACGAACATGACCCCGTGGCCGCGGAACCGCAGCCGGGCGAACGCGTACGCGGCCAGGGCCGACGACGCCACCGTGCCCACGACGGACAGCACCGCCAGGAGCGTCGAGTTCCAGAAGAAGCGCCCCACGCTGATGCCGGCGATGCCCTCCACCGCACGGTCGTAGTTGGTCGTCGTGACCCGGGTGGGCAGCAGTTGGAGACTGCCGATGATGTCCTCGGTGGGCTTGAAGGTCGCCGCCAGGACCCAGAGGATCGGGTAGAGCACGACGGCGAGCAGCGCGATGGCACCGGCGTGCCAGGCTACGGTGGACAGTCTTGGTCTCATCGTTTGTCCCCCGAGTAGTACACCCAGCCCCGAGCGGTGCGGAAGAGGACGAGCGTGACCAGCCCGACGCCGGCCAGCAGCATCCACGCCATGGCCGAGGCGTACCCCATCCGGTAGTCGCCGAAGCCGCGGTCGAAGAGGTAGATGGTGTAGAACAGTGTGGTGCCGGCCGGTTGGCCGTTGGGCCCGCCGACGATGTACGCGGACGTGAAGACCTGGAACGCGTTGATGGTCTCCAGCAGCAGGTTGAAGAAGATCACCGGGGAGATCATCGGCAGCGTGACGGACCGGAACCGCCGCCACGGGCCGGCGCCGTCCACCTCGGCCGCCTCGTACAGCTCCCGCGGCACCTGCTTGAGCCCGGCGAGGAAGATCACCATCGGAGCGCCGAGCTGCCAGGCGGCCAACAGCACGAGCATGAGCAGTGAGAAGTCGGGGTTCCCGGCCCAGCCGCCGGTGTTGACGCCGATCGCGCGTAGCAGCCGGTCGATCACGGCGTCGTCGCTGAACATCGCCTTCCAGACGATGGCCAGGCTGACGCTCGCGCCGATCAGCGAGGGGCCGTAGAACGCCGCCCGGTAGAAGGCGCGCCCGCGCCGTTCGTTGTTGAGCAGCATGGCGACGGCCAGCGCGCAGGCCAGCTTGACCGGTACGGAGAGCACCACGTACAGCGCGGTGACGCGTACCGACTTGAGCCACCGGGCGTCCTCGAACATCCGTTGGTAGTTGTCGAGGCCGACCCACTCCGGGGAATCGAAGAGGTCGTAGTCGGTGAACGACAGGTACAGGGAGGTCACCATCGGACCGAGGGTCAGCAGCAGGATCCCGATGATCCACGGCGAGAGGAAGAGGTAGCCCGCCACGCCGTCGCCGGACCGGCGGGCCCGCTTGCGGGGGCCCGCCGGTCCGGTGCTGCCGACCTCGCTGCGCTGGGTCGACGTGATCGTTGTCATCGTCAGGACTCGAGGGTCTCTTCGACCTCGGTGAAGAACTGGTTGACCGCCTCGTCGACGCTGATCCGGCCGTACTGTAGTTCCTCGGCGATCCGGATGAACGCCTGCTCCAGGGTGCCGGCGCCCTTCGGCGGCGCGGGCGGCGCCTTGGTGAGCTGCTCCTTGAGCCCCTCTTCGTACGCGGCGACGGTGGCGAGCGGGCCCTCCAGTTGGACCGCGGCGCGCTGCGCGTTGGTGGCCGGCAGGCCGCGGTTGGCGCCGAAGATCTTGCCGACCTCAGGGTCGTTGATCATGAAGGAGATCAGCTTGGCGGCCGCCTCCGCGTGCTTGGTCTTCTTGGAGACGCTGAGCAGCATGGCGGGCTTGAGGTACTGGCCCGACGAGTTCGGGTTGTCCGACGGCACCGGCCCCAGCTTGAGCTGTGCCTTGGTGCTGGCCGCGTACCGGGCCATGAAGTTGTCCCAGCCAATCTCGCCGGCGATCAGGTCGAGCTCCAGCGCGTGCTGCGGCTTGATCTGGACGCTCTTCTCGATCGGCAGCACGGCCTTGGCGTCGGCGAGCGCCTTGCCCTCGCTGAAGAACTTCGCCAGTCGGGCCTTGTCGAAGCCGAGCTTGCCGTCCTCGGTGTACAGCAGCCCGCCCTCCTGCCGCAGCTGCAACTCCAGGTTGTAGTAGCTGCCGACGTAGTTGCCGCCGCCGTACACCTTGCCCTTGGTGGCCTGGGTGATCTTCGCCACCGTGGTCCGGTAGTCGTTCCAGGTCCAGCCGGGCTTCGGCTCCGGCACGCCGGCCTGCGCGAACGCCGCCGGGTTGTACATGTACCCCCAGGTGTTGCCGCCGACGGGGACGCCGTACAACCCGCCCTTGACCTCGCCGGCGCCCTTGAGCCCCTCGAGCAGGTCGTCGAGCTTCAGCGCGTCGCCCTCCTGCTTCTTCAGGTCGTAGAGGGCGTTGCGGTCGGCGTACTCGCGCAGGTAGGAGAAGTCCATCTGGAACACGTCGGGTGCGTTGTTCCCGGCGGTCTCCGTCGCCATCTTCTGCCAGTACGCCTCGTACTCCTGGAAGCTCGGCGTGATCTTGATGTTCGGGTTCTTGGTCTGGAAGAGGTCGATCGCCTTCTGCATCAACGCGGCACGATCGGCGTTGCCCCACCACGAGTACCGCAAGGTGACGGGACCGGACCCGGCCGAGTCGCCCCCGTCGTCACCGCAGCCGGCGCTGGCCAGCGCGAGTGACGCGACGGCAGCGACAGTTATGAATCGTTTCAAAAATTGCATGTGATCCTCCGTCTGCTATAAGCGGTGCGCCCGTCCGGCGCTGCGTGGCGGTGTGCCGCGGACCCCTGTCGCCCTGCCGAGCTGCCCGGTCGACGACCCGCGTCCTCCTGACGTACGCGCACGGCCTAGGGCGGTTGACGCGTAACGACCCTGGCCGGGCACCCCAGCGCTACGCGGTCGACGGAGGCACCCGCCAAGATGTCATCGACGATCCGCGCGTGGTTCCTGGAGCCGCCGGCCGGCGCGCCGACCGGCCTCAGTAGGCTTGGCCGGCCAGAATCTATGCCGTCATGTGGTCTCCTTCGGCGTACGCGGCGCGCACGCCATCGCGGTTACCGACACAAGGTGAACAGATATCGTTCTATGAGCTGGTGATCTGAAAGTGCCACGCCCGCGGGACCGCGTCAAGAGCCCGGCCGCGGCGAGCAGTGCCCTGGCGACGGGTCGTGGCGAGGCGTCCGCGTGGTCGGCTTCGGCAGGGTTCGATCACACGGTGGCGGGCGTGTCCTGTGGTGAGCGTCCGCACTACAGTCGGTACCGCCCTGTGCCCCCGATGCTCGCCGGAGTACGCCGTGGTCAGAACCTTCGACATCGAGGAGATCTTCCCCGACGTGCCTGTCGCATCGGTGCGGCTGCCGCGTAGGCAGGCCAACTCACCCCAGGGGCTGGCGGTGACCCTCGTCGCGGACTACACCATGGACAACCGTGCCTGGTTGCCCTCGGCGGCGATCGTGGCCCTGCTCGGCGAGTTCGGCGTGACCAGCGGCGCCGCTCGCACGGCCATCAGCAGGCTGGCCCGCCGCGGGGTGCTGGAGGGTAGCCGGCGGGGACGGCACAGCTCATACCGCCTGACGCGGCCCGCCGCCGTCAACCTCTCGGCCGGAGGTGCCGAGATCGCGGCGTTCGCCGCGGATCGTGAGTCCTGGGACGGCAGGTGGACCATCGTCGCCTTCTCCATGCCCAAGGAGGAGAGCGCGCAACGGCGTGCGCTGCGGGACGACCTGCGGTGGCGGGGGTACGCCCCGCTCTACGACGGCGTCTGGGTGTCGCCGCGCCCGATGACGGCGGCGGCGAGAGCGGTGCTGGCGGCGGTGGCGTTCGGCACGACGAGCGTGTTCCGCGCGCGGCACCTCGAACTGGACACGGGCGCCTCCCGCAGCCCGGTCGACGCCTGGGACGTCGCGGGCATCTCCGCCCAGTACCGGGCCTTCATCCGGCGGTGGAGCCCGTTGTTGCGCCGGATGACGGCCGGCGGTGTCACCGGCGCCGAGGCGGTACGGGCCCGCACCGAGATGATGGACACGTACCGCCGGTTCCCCGTGCTCGACCCCCTGCTCCCGGTCGAGCTGATGCCGTCGGGCTGGCCGCGCGCCCGCGCTCGGGAGCTGTTCGTGGCGGTGTACGACGGGCTGGCCGAACCGGCTCAGGAACACATACGAGCCGTCGCCGCCCACGTCGCCGGCGGGGAGCAGCACTCTCGGATCCGGGCGCACACCGTCGCCGAACTGAGGGCCGGAGCCCTCCGCAGCACGGTGGACGTCGCGGGGGCGTGACCGTCCACCTCGCACGGCCGGATGGGTTCGTCGTGCCCTTCCGCGGGCGGTGGCCGACCGCGACGGCGTGGACATCCATCGATTGACAGTTCCATGTCCGCCGGACAGGATGTGTGATACATGTGACCGTCGCCAGGCGGTGACAGGGCTGTTACGTGATGGCGGACCGATGATGTGGCCACGGGGTACCGGGCTGCCGTCCTGGTTCCGCGCGGCAGGCCGGGCGCGGTGGCCACGGTCATGGAAGTGAAGAGGTGCACCTGCGATGCGAGGACGTGGGCCTCATCCCCGGTCCCGTCAGTGCCGGGGGCGGCCGGCCACCCACCGGAAGCGCCTCGTGCCACGGCTCACGCAGGGGTCTGGCTTGACGGGCGGTCGGCCCTCTCGGCGTGGCTGTTCCGTCAACTCCGCACGCCAACCGCCCGCCCCGGCCGCCGTGCCGTGGGTGGGCCCCTTTGACCCGAGAACGGACCTCGCCATGGACATCTCCAGGGGGCATCGATGAAACCGTTGACGAGACTTTCGGCAGTCATGGCGGTGACGACGGCTCTGTCCGGCACCGCCGTCGTGCTGGCGCTCAGTGCGCATGCCGCCACCAACCGCTACGAGGCGGAGTCGTCACCCGCCGTGTGTGGTGGGGCGGTCGCCTCCAACCACTCCGGATACTCCGGCAGCGGTTTCTGCGACACGACCAACGCCGTCGGTGCCGCTGTCACGTTCACGGTGACCGCGCCCGCGGCGGGCACCGCCAACCTGGCTGTCCGGTTCGCCAACGGCAGCACGGCGAGCCGGCCGGCGGACGTCAGCGTCAACGGCGCCGTGGTGCAGTCCGCGCTCGGCTTCGAGGCCACCGGCGCGTGGACCAGCTGGGCAACCAAGGGCCTGAGCGTGCAGTTGGCCGCGGGAACCAACACCGTGCGGCTGGCCGCGACGACCTCCGGCGGGCTCGCGAACGTCGACTACCTCGAGGTCACCACCGCGGACGGTGGTGGCAACACCTCGATCATGCAGGGTGCGGACGTGTCGACCGGACAGCGGGCCCTCGATCTCGGGGCCCGGCACTACTACGCCAATGGTGTCCAGGGTGATGCGTTGGACATTCTCAAGAGCGCGGGCGTGAACTATGTGCGGTTGCGGATCTGGAACAACCCGCGTAGTGGTTACAACAACAAGGACAAGGTGTTGCAGTACGCCCGGACGGTGAAGGCCAAGGGCCTGAAGTTGATGGTGGACTTCCACTACTCGGACACGTGGGCGGATCCGGGAAAGCAGTTCAAGCCGGCGGCGTGGGCGGGTCATGGGATCGACCGGTTGACCACGGACGTGTACGACTACACGTACGACGTGTGCACGAGCCTGAGGGCGCAGGGCACGGTGCCGGACAGTGTGCAGATCGGTAACGAGATCAACACAGGGATGTTGTGGGACGACGGTCGGGTGGTGAACAACAACTTCACCAATCTGGGGCGGTTGCTGAAGGCGGGTTACAACGCGACGAAGGCGTGTAACAGTGGCACTCAGGTGATCATCCACACCGCGAACGTGGAGAGCGGCGCCCGGTGGTTCTACGACGGTATCCGGGCGCAGGGCGTGCAGTGGGACATCACCGCCCTGTCGTACTACTGCTTCTGGCACGGCAGCCTGTCCAACCTGGCCGGTGTGGTGTCGGACATGCGGTCCCGGTACGGCAAGCCGGTCATCATCGCCGAGACCGCCTACCCGCAGACCACGGCCAACTCCGACAGCACCCGGAACGTGGTCACCAGCGGCTGCTCGGGCTACGAGACGACGCCGGCCGGGCAGCAGGCGAACTTCGCCGCGGTGCAGAACACCGCCCGCAACGCCGGCGCCATCGGAATCTTCTACTGGGAGCCCACCTGGTACGCGGTGCCCGGCAACGGCTGGGACCCGGCTGACATCACCAACTCGGGCAACGAGTGGGACAACATGGCCGTCTTCGACCGCAACGGTCGCCTCAACCCCCACATCCGCTGGCTGCCGTAGCCGGCCCGTCCGCTCCATCCTGGCCGCGAGCCCTGGCCACCCAGCCGGGGCTCGTGGCGGGCGGGAGGCGCGCCGCGGTCACGCCCTCCGGAAGAGAACGTCACCGCCCCACGCTCGCACCTGACAGCCGACAAGGAGGCACCTCGCAATGCCCCAGAACGGAATCGAACACCATGAACCAAGCGGTTCGCGGGCCAACCGGCCCGCGGTCCGTCCCTCGCGTCGGCTGGTGAGGCGGGCCGGCGTCCTGGCCACGGTCGCGCTCTGCGCGTTGTCGATCGTGGCGGTGATCCGTCCGGCCTCGGCCGCGGACAATCCCTACCAGCGGGGCCCGGACCCCACCGCCGAGAGTGTGCGGGCCTCGCGCGGCACCTTCGCCACCACACAGGTGACCGTGCCGGCCGGGAACGGCTTCGGCGGCGGCGTGATCTACCACCCGACCGACACCAGTCAGGGGACCTTCGGCGCGGTGGCCATCGTGCCCGGCTACACCGCCACCTGGGCCGCCGAGGGGGCCTGGATGGGCCACTGGCTGGCCTCGTTCGGGTTCGTCGTGATCGGGGTGGACACCATCAACCGCAACGACTGGGACACCGCCCGGGGCACCCAGTTGCTGGCCGCCCTGGACTACCTGACCCAGCAGAGCCCGGTACGCAACCGGGTCGACGCGAGTCGCGCGGCGGTGATGGGCCACTCCATGGGTGGTGGTGGCGCGATGTCCGCGGCGCTGCGGCGTCCCTCGCTGAAGGCCGCGGTCGGGTTGGCGCCGTTCAGCCCGTCGCAGAACCTGACCAACACCCGGGTACCGACCATGCTCATCGCCGGGCAGAACGACGGCACCACCACCCCGGCCAGCATCAGCACCCTGTACAACGGGATACCGGCCAGCACCGAGAGCGCGTACCTGGAGTTCGCCGGTGCCGGCCACGGCTTCCCGACCTCGAACAACCCGCTCATGATGCGGGTGGTCATCCCGTGGCTGAAGATCTTTGTCGACAACGACACCCGCTACAGCCAGTTCCTGTGCCCGCTGACGGACCGCACCGGCATCACCCAGTACCGCAGCACGTGCCCGCTGACGCCGCCCGGTGCGCCCACCAGTCCACCCACCACCACCGCGCCGCCGACCCCGACGACGAGCCCGTCGGTGACTCCTTCGACGAGCCCGTCGGCGACCCCCACCACGCCGGCGCCCGATGGCGCCTGCCGCGCCACCTACCGCACCACCAACTCGTGGCCCGGTGGCTACCAGGCAGAGGTCACGGTGACCGCGGGCAACTCGCCGATCAACGGGTGGACCGTCCGATGGACGCTGGGCAGCGGGCAGAGCATCAGCCAGGTCTGGAACGGCACGCTGACCACCAGCGGCTCGGCCGTCACCGTGCGTAACGTGTCGTACAACGGCTCCCTCCAGCCGGGGACGTCGACCACGTTCGGGTTCATCGGCGGAGGCACGCCGAGCACCCCCGTGCTCGCCTGTGTGAGCCCATAGGCACGACGCTCACCTGGCACCCGCGGTCCGTGGCCGCACCGCGGCCCGAGCAGACCCACCAGCACGCCGTGGAGGTCGTCTGCCCCGACCCCCGGATGATGGCGCCGCCCCTACCGGGTGGCGCCATCATCCGTGCCCCAGCTCGCGCCGCCACCGGACGGGCGCCCGCGAAGGGGCGGCACGACGTCGGTGACCGAGCCGATATCGTCGTACCCGGCGGCGGCGACGTCGCGACCTGGGGCGAGGCCGGCGTCACACACCGTGCCGACGGTTGTGGTCGGTCAGACGTCGCCGACGGCGAAGCCCAGGTCGGAGTTGTCGTCGCTCTGTTCGACGAGACGACCTCCGCGCAGCGGCCACCCCCCGCACCGAAGGAGCAGCACCCCTCATGCCTCGACCCCGATACCGCACCGCGATCGTCGGCACCGGCGGCATCGCCAACGCGCACGCGCAGGCGCTGCGTGCGTACGACGAGCGTGCCGAACTGGTCGCGGTGGTCGACGTCGACCCCGACCGGGCGCGAGAGTTCGCCGCCAGGTGGGCTGTGCCGAAGGTCTACACGGACCTCGCGGAGCTGCTCGCCGACGCGCGACTCGACGTGATCCACGTGTGCACGCCACCCGTCTCGCACGCGCCGCTGGCCCTGCAGTGTCTGCGGGCGGGCGTCACCGTGCTGGTCGAGAAGCCCCCGGCGCTGTCGCTCGCCGAGCTGGACACCCTCGCCGCCGCCTCCCGGGCGTCCGGTGCGCACTTCGCCACCGTCTTCCAGCACCGCTTCGGGGCCGGCGCCATCCGGCTTCGCGAGATGGCCGCCGCCGGCCGGCTCGGCCGCTGTCTACTGGCCATCTGCCACACGCTGTGGTTCCGGGACGACGCCTACTTCGAGGTGCCGTGGCGGGGCAGGTGGGAGACCGAAGGCGGCGGACCGACCATGGGTCACGGCATCCACCAGTTCGACCTGTTGCTGTCGGTGCTCGGCCCCTGGGAGTCGGTGACCGCCGTCGCCGCCCGGCGCGCCCGCCGCGTCGACACCGAGGACGTGTCGATGGCGCTGGTCACCTTCGCCGACGGCACCGTGGCGTCGGTCGTCAACTCGGTGGTCTCGCCTCGGCAGACCTCGGCACTGCGGTTCGACTTCGAGTACGCCACCGTCGAGGTGGAGCACCTCTACGGTTACACCGACGACGACTGGACGGTCACCGCCGTCCCGGGCCACGAGGACGTGCGCACCGAGTGGGTCGCCACCCGGTCCGAGGCCGTCAGCGGCCACCCCGGGCAGCTCGCCGCCGTCTACGATGCCCTCGACGCCGGCGCCGCACCACCGGTCGGGCTCGTCGACACCCGCCGCACGATGGAGTTCGCCGCCGCGCTGTACGCCTCGGCGTTCACCGGTGAGCCGATTCGAAGCGGCCAGATCGACGCCGAGCACCCCTTCGCCACGCGCATGAACGGAACAGGAACCCCATGGTGAACAACGACCGTCCGATGACCTTCCACCTCGACCACGCCGTGGGACGCGCCGTCGACGTCCGGGCCGGCGACGTGGCGCTGTTCAGCTACGTGTACCGGCCGGACACCGCGCAGCTGGAATCGCCCAAGCCGTACCTGCACCCGATCCGTACCCTGGCCGGCGACGTCGTCTCGCTGTTCCGGCCGCACGACCACGTGTGGCACAAGGGCATCGCCTGGTCGCTGCCGAACGTGGGGGAGCACAACTTCTGGGGTGGCCCCACCTACCTGCGCGGTCGCTCCTACGTGCAACTGGACAACAACGGCAGCGCCGTCCACCGTGGCATGACCGCGCTGGCCGCCACGGACGCCCGCGCCGACATCGCCCACCGCCTGGACTGGATCTCCCAACAGGGGCGCCAGGTCATCACCGAACACCGCAGCCTCACGGCGACCGTCCTCGATGCCACCAGCTGGGTGCTGATCTTCGAAACCACCATGACGAACGTGTCCGGCGCGACCCTGAACATCGGCTCACCGACCACCAAGGGCCGCGAGAACGCCGGTTACGGTGGCCTGTTCTGGCGTGGCCCACGCTCCTTCACCGGCGGCACCGTCCAGTCGCCCTTCGGCACCGGCGGCGACGACCTGCGGGGTACCCGGTCCGGGTGGTTGGCCTTCCGCGGTCGCCACGACGAGACCGGGACCTCGTCGACGGTCATCATGATCGACGACACCGCCAACCCGCAGCACCCCCCGCAGTGGTTCGTTCGCACCGAGGAGTTCGCCTGCCTGTGCCCGGCACCCTTCTTCAGTGAGGAACTGCCCTTCGCGCCCGAGCAGACCATCACCTTCCGGTACGCGGTGCTCGTCGCCAGCGGCGACCACGGCACCGACGGCACCACGGCCCTCGCCGACCAGGGCCGCCAGGCCCTGGACCGGTGGACGGCCCCCTCGCCCACCGGGGAGCCGGCGTGAACCGCACCCCGCCGTTTCCCGGCGGCACCTCCGTGAGCAGGCTGTCGGTGTACTCCAGTCCCTGCGCCGACGGCCTGGCCGGGGGCACCCCCCATCTGCACACCGCCTCCACCGAGGCGTACGTCGTCACCGGTGGCGAAGGCGAACTGCAGACCCTCGACGCGTCCGGGTTCCGGTCGACGCCGCTGGCCGCCGGGATGACCGTCTGGTTCACCCCGGGCACCATCCACCGCGCCGTCAACCACGGCAGCCTGCAGGTCGTCGTCGTGATGCAGAACGCCGGCCTGCCCGAGGCCGGTGACGCGGTGATGACCTTTCCACCCGAGATCGTCGCCGACGCCGCCCGCTACACGGCCGCGGCGGCGCTACCGGCGAACGCGCCGGCCGGGGAGATCGACGAAGCTGTGCGACGACGGCGGGATCTGGCCGTCAGCGGGTTCCAGCGGTTGGTGGCCAGCGCGGACGCGGGAGACCTCGCGCCGCTGGAGCAGCTGTACGCCAGTGCCGTGGCGCTGGTGAGACCGAGGATCGCCGCCTGGCGGCAAACCTGGAAGGAAACCGTCGAACGCGAAACCCGGCACACGGCCGACATCCTCGACGCCCTCGAACGCGGCGACGGCCACCACCTACGGCAGTCCATGCTGCTGGGTTCCCCCGCCGGTGAAGCCGCACGCTGGGGCATGTGCGGGCAGCTGCGTACCCACGACGTCCGACAACCGGCGGTGCTGTCCGGGCCGACCCGATCCTGAACGTCGCCGGGTGACCCTTCCGGAACTCGCAGGCGGCAGGGTCCCGTAGGGCGATGTTCGGACGGGGCGACGGCTCGCGCCGTCGACGGCGGCGCGAGCCGGTCGCAGGCCGGTGGTGTGGAAGTGGACCGCCACGGGGGCGGGTACGCCGCCCTACCGTCAGGCGATGAGCAGTGCTGAGTTGTGCCGACGGTTCGCCTCGCTGACCACCGCCCACGTCGCTGATGCCTGCCTGCGTGCCGGGCTGCCGGTGCGCTGCGCGCCCGCCGCCGTCCGGCCGGTCGTTCCCGGCGGGCGGCTGGCCGGCCGGGTCACCCCGACCCGGCACGTCGGCAGCGTCGACATCTTCCTGGAGGCTGTCGACCGGGCAGCACCGGGCGATGGTCTCGTCGTCGACAACGCCGGACGCACCGACGAGAGCTGTGTCGGTGACCTCGTGGTGCGGGAGGCGCAGGCCGCCGGCCTGGCCGGCGTGGTGGTCTGGGGCCTGCACCGGGACACCGCCGACATCCGGACGATCGGGCTGCCGGTGTTCAGCCTCGGCACGATCCCCACCGGCCCGCTGCGGCTCGATCCGCGTCCACCGCACGCCCTCGCCCGCGCGCGGGTGGGACGGTGGACGGTGGACGACCACGACCTGGCCCTCGGGGACGACGACGGGGTGCTGTTCGTGCCAACCGATCGGGGAACTGTGCGACCTCGCCGCGTCGATCCGGGACACCGAGCGGCGGCAGGCCGAACGGGTCCACGCCGGTGTCTCCCTGCGCGAGCAGGTACGGTTCGACGCGTACCTGGCCCGGCGGGCGGCGGACCCGACGGTGACGTTCCGGGAGCATCTGCGCGCGGTCGGTGGCGCGATCGAGGAGTGAGCCTCAGCCGACCGCGGTGACCGACGGGGGAGCGCTGCCGCCCCGGGGCGCCTCCCCGGTCATCAGCGCGACGATTTCCGCCCGGTCGGCGGCTGACGGCAGCCCCCACCCGGGCCGGTAGCCGTAGACCTCCCGGAGCGGTCTGGACGAGGTCCGCCCGTCGAGGATCTCCACCGTGTCGGTGTCGATCAGCCCGGGGTGCTCCACCCCGCACGCCTCGGCGACCTTGACGAGATCCCGCCGTAGGGTACGCACATAGCTGGCGGCCCGCACCGACTTCAGCTTCGGGTCCAGCCCCCGGGCCAGCCACCTGTTCTGGGTGGCCACGCCGGTGGGGCAGGTGTCGGTGTGGCACTTCTGCGCCTGGATGCAGCCGACCGCCAGCATCGCCTCCCGGCCGACGTTGACCATGTCGCAGCCGAGCGCGAACGCGACGACGGCGTTGTCCGGCAGCCCCAGCTTGCCGGACCCGACGAAGACCACGTCCTGGTGCAGACCGCGCTCGGCGAAGGTCTTGTAGACGCGGGCGAAGCCCTGCTGGAACGGCAGCGACACCGTGTCGGTGAAGATCAGCGGCGCGGCGCCGGTGCCGCCCTCACCGCCGTCCACGGTCACGAAGTCCACGCCGCGCCCGGTGTCGCGCATCAGTGTGGTCAGCTCCTCCCAGAAACCGAGGTCACCCACGGCGGACTTGATGCCCACCGGCAGGCCGGTCTCGGCGGCGAGCAGCTCCACCCAGTCCAGCAGGCTGTCGCAGTCGGAGAACTCGGCGTGCCGGGACGGGCTGACACAGTCCTCGCCCACCGGGACGCCCCGGGTCGCGGCGATCTCCGCCGACACCTTGGCCGCGGGCAGCAGCCCACCCAGTCCCGGCTTCGCGCCCTGGCTGAGCTTCACCTCCAGCGCCCGCACCGGCGCCCCGGCCACCAGGTCCTTGAGCCGGGCAAGGTCGAACCGGCCCCGGGAGTCGCGGCAGCCGAAGTACGCGGTGCCGAGCTGGAAGACCAGGTCGCCGCCGTTGCGGTGGTACGGCGACAGTCCGCCCTCGCCGGTGTTCTGCAGGCAGTCCGCCAGCGCCGCGCCCCTGTTCAACGCCGCCACCGCGTTGCCGGACAGCGAACCGAAGCTCATCGCGGAGATGTTGACCACCGACGGGGGCCGGAACGCCTTCGCCCGCCCGCGCGCCCCGCCGAGCACCTTCGCCGCCGGCAGGCGCACGTCGTGACCCGCCGCGGGGGCCGACGGCGGCACCGCCCGGCCGAAGGTGCGATGCTTGATGATCGGATAGCCGGGGGTGTACTCGATGTCGTTGTCGGTGCCGAAGCCGAAGTAGTTGTTCTGCTGCTTGGCCGAGGCGTAGATCCAGCGTCGCTGGTCGCGGGTGAACGGGCGCTCCTCGTTGTTGCCGGCGACGATGTACTGCCGCAGTTCCGGCCCGATCGACTCCAGCAGGTAGCGGGCCCGGCCGATCACCGGGAAGGTGCGCAGCAGCGCGTGGTCGCGCTGTAGGAGGTCGCGGGCGGCGAGGCCCGCGAGGGCGGCGACGACGACGGGTACGGCTCGACCGGTCCACTTCATGCCCGGCACTCTTTCCGGTCCCGCCGCCGGTCAAACAGTCCCGGTCAGGTCGGCGACTGGCTGATGTTGACCATCCAGGGGGTGCCGAAGCGGTCCTCGCACTGCCCGAACTCGTCGCCCCACATCTGCATCTCCAGCGGCATGCTCACCACCCCGCCGGCGGAGAGCTGCCGCCACCAGCGGCGCAGCTCGTCGGCGTCGTCGCCGCTGAGGCAGACGCTGTGGGCGTTGCCGCGTCGGAGTTCCATGCCGGGTGGCATGTCCGAGGCCATCAGCACGTGCCCGCCGGCGGTGCGCAGCATGCCGTGCATGATCTGGTCGGCGACGGCCGGGTCGTCGGTGCCGAACTCGCCGAACGTGGTCAGTGACAGGTCCCCGCCGAACACCTGCTGGTAGAACTCCATCGCCTCGCGCGCGTTGCCGGCGAAGTTCAGATACGGGTTGAGCTCCGAAGCCACGTTGCCCCCTCGATCGACGACCTGGCCATCGTCGCACCACCAGGCGCGGTGCCGGAGTGGTACACGCCGGTCAAACCACGACAAGGTGCCTCGCCCGTGTCGGCGGGGACGCCCATCCGGGGCGCAGCGCGGCGGTCAGCGGTCCGGATCGTGATCGACGGTGACGGCGGCCAGCAGCCCTGGATGGTCGGTCGCGCCGTTCATGCCGACCGGCCGCAGGCCGTCGACCGTGATGTCGGTCGTCACCACGATCTGCTGCACGCCTCCGTCGTCGACCCGCAGGTGGCCCGCAGGCACACAGGCCCGCACGTCGGGTGAGCCGCCGGTCCGCAGGTTCAGGTCGCCGGCGAGCACGGTCGGCAGGTACCCGGCGCGACGGCGGATCTGCGGCACGACGCGGTCGATCAGGTGGCGGCACTGCGCGAGTGCGACCGCCCGGTCGAAGGCGGCCAGGTGCGTGGTGCAGGCATGGGCGACGCCGGGCGCGTGGACGCAGAGCCAGGCCCGCATCTCGGGATCCTTGACGTCCTGGACCGGGTAGGTCCCGCCGAGGACCGTGTGCCCCCGGTGCGGCGCCGCGAGATGCGCCAGCAAGCCGATGCCGTACGGCTGGCCGTCGCGGCACCGGGTGACGTCGCCGCTCGGTCGGTCACCGGCGGCCTGGAACGCCGCCACGACCCTGCCCCCGGGGTGGACGTCCGCCAGCACGCGCTCCAGGGCGGGCAGGTCGTCCTGGCAGATCTCGTTGAGGGTGATCAGGCGTGGTGTCTCGGCGCGGATCACCTCGGCGGCCCGGGAGATCGCCCGGCCCGTGTAGCAGCCGGCGCGACCGCTGTTGCACAGGTTCATCTGGAGTACGCCCAGCGAGGTGGGACCGGTGCCGGCCGCCGGTTCGGCCGGCACCGCGGCGGCGGCGATCAGGCAGAGGGCGGCCACGAGCCGCCGCAGAACGTCGTACGAGAGATCCGCCATGCACCCGCCCAGGAATCGGTCGACGCGAGTCTAGTCGGCGACCCGGGCCCCTCCTCGCCGCGCTCGACGGGAGGAACGGGTGGCCGTCCACAACGGAGCGGGAAGAACGCGGCCGACGTCCACCGAACCCGGGTCCCGCGCGGTGCGCCGACTGCTGGCTGACGTGATGGCGTTCGAGGAGGTCAACCGGGACCGCGGCTGAGGCGGGGGCGGCGCTACGAGCGGATGCGCCGGGGGCGTCCTCGCGGTTCAGCCGGCGAAGCGGTCGCACGCCCGGCGCAGGTGTCGCCGGGTCTCCCGGGTGCCCAGGTGTCCGGCGTCCTCGACCATGATCAGTTCGGAGCCCGGCCAGGCGCGGTGCAGTTCCCAGGCCGTGGTCGGCGGGCTGCCCAGGTCGAGTCGCCCGTGGATCAGCACCCCGGGAATGCCGGCGAGGCGGCCGGCGTCGCGGATCAGCGTGCCCTCGGCCAGCCAGGCGCCGTGCGAGAAGTAGTGGGCGCAGATCCGCGCCAGTGCCGTGCGGGCCGGCGACGGCCGGTCGCCGTACGGGGTGCCGCCGCCCTCCGCCGACACCACCGCGTCCTCCCACGCGCACCAGTCGCGGACCGCCCGGTCCCGCACCGCCGGGTCCGGATCCGCCAGCAGCCGGGCGTACGCCCCGACGACGTCACCGTGCCGGTCGACGCCGGCCCCGGCGAGGAACCGTTCCCACTGTTGGGGGAAGAACCGGCCCACGCCCCGGTACAGCCAGTCGATCTCCGATCGCCGGGTGCTGGTGACGGCGGCGATGACGATCTCCGAGACGCGTTCCGGGTGCCGCTCGGCGTACGCCAGGATCAGTGTCGATCCCCACGAGCCGCCGTGCAGCAGCCAGCGCTGCACGCCCAGGTGCGCCCGCAACACCTCCATGTCGGCCACCAGCCGGTGGGTGGTGTTGTGCCGCAGGTCGGTGGCCGGGTCGGCGGCGTGCGGGGTGCTGCGACCGCAGCTGCGCTGGTCGAACAGGATCACCCGGTAGCGGGCCGGGTCGAACAACCGGCGGACGCCGGCGCCGCAACCGGAACCGGGTCCACCATGCACGACCAGGGCGGGCTTGCCGGCCGGGTTGCCGCAGGCCTCCCAGTACACGCGGTGGCCGTCGCCGACGTCGAGCATTCCGTGGTCGTACGGTTCGATCGGCGGATACCACTCGTCCATGGCCGGACCTCCCAGGAGATACAACAGTGCTGTTACATTACGGCACATGCCCATCCCGATCTCCGGCCCCGCGATCCTCGGCACCCGGTTGCGGCATCTGCTCGAACTGCTCGACCACGACGTGGCCGCCGTCTACGCCGGCCTGGGCCTGCCTGGTTTCCGGCCCCGGTACGCCCCGGTGCTGCGCACCCTGGTCGACACCGGCCCGGCGTCCATCCGGGCGCTGGCCACGGCCACCGGCGTCACCCATTCCGCCGCCAGCCAGACGGTCGCGCAGATGGCCAGGGACGGACTGGTCACGCTCGCCCCCGGCGCGGACGCCCGACAGCGCGTCGTGCGCCTCACCGCGCGGGCCCGGTCGCTGCTGCCGGCCCTGGACGCCGAGTGGGCCGCCACCGCCGCCGCGGCCGAACGCTTCGAGGCCGAGCTGTCGTACCCGCTGAGTCGGCTCGTCGACGAGGCGGTCGCCGCGCTGCGCCGACGCCCGATGCGGCAACGGATCGCCGACGTGGCGCCCCACCTCGCCCCACCGGTAGTCGAGGGGCCGCGGCACCGGCCCCGGGGGTAGTCCGAAACCCATCCGCGGCCACGACTGTCCGAACGCCGGGAAAACAGCCGATGCGCCGATGGCCCCGATCACCGTCCGGGTGAGAATGATCAGCGTGGCACTGATCCTCGACCGCTCCCGGCAGACCGGGGGGACCGCAGCGTGACCGCCGACTGGCAGCTGTCCGGTTACACGCCCGTGCGCGAGCTCGGCGCCGGCGCGTCCGGCCGCGTCCTGCTCGCCACCCACGACGCGAGCGGCGTACCCGTCGCCATCAAGTACCTCAACAGCTCCGTCGGCGACGATCCCTCCTTCCGGGTGGCGTTCCGGGAGGAGGCGCTGCTGCTCGTCGAGGTCGACGATCCGTACGTCTGCCGGCTCTACGAGTACGCCGAGTCGCCGCTCGGCGCGGCGATCGTGATGGAGCTGGTCAACGGGGTGTCGCTGCGGCAGATGCTGCGCACGCACGGCCCCACCGAGCCGGAGGCGGCCCTCTGCGTCCTCAAGGGCTCGCTCGCCGGGCTGGCCGCCGCGCACGCCCGGGGGGTGGTGCACCGCGACTACAAGCCGGAGAACGTGCTGGTGGACGTCGAGGGGCGCAGCAAGCTCGCCGACTTCGGCATCGCCGTGCAGGCCGGCCGGGGCGGTGGCGCCTCGGTCAGTGGCACCCCCCGCTACATGGCGCCCGAGCAGTGGGCCGGGGCGCCGGCCAGTCCCGCCTGCGACATCTACGCCGCCACCGCCACCTTCTACGAGTGCCTCACCGGTCACCCACCGTACGACGGCAAGGACCTGTTCACCCTGCGTGACCAGCACACCTTCGCGCCGGTTCCGCTCGACCCGGCCCCGCGGCCGATGCACGACCTGCTGCGCGACGGCATGGCCAAGCGGCCGGCCGACCGGCCCCAGACCGCGCACGCCTTCCTCGCCGAGTTGGAACGCACCGCCGTGGCCGCGTACGGCGAGGACTGGGAGGAGCAGGGCCTGCGGCAGTTGGCCCGCCGTGCCGCACTGCTGGCCGCGTTGTTCCCGTTCCCCGACGGCTCCGGTGGCGCCACCAGCGTGGCGACCACGGGCTTCGGCGGCTCCTGGCTGTTCCCGCGGCGCGGCAGCACCCGCGCCGCGCTGCTGGGCAGCGGACTCGTCGCGGCCCTGCTGCTCGGCGGGGCCGGCTTCACCTACGCCGCCCGACACCCTCCCGCCCTGGCTCTCGTCGACGGCGCTCCCGCGCCCCGCGTCTCGGCGCTCGCCACGGTCGACCCGACGCTGCCCGTCGCGGCGCCCCCCATCACCGCCGTGTCACCCAGCCAGAGCCCGACCCCCGTGCCGACTCCGGGACCGGAGTCGGCCAGCCCGTCGGCCAACCGGACGCAGTCGGCCACCGCGACCCCCAGCCGGGCCCGTACGGTGCCGCCTCCGCCGCCGAGCCCTCCGGCGAGCACGAGCCCGCCTCCGCCGGCGGACGTCACCGCGCCGGTCGTCGGCAAGATGGACGTCAGCCCCACCGTCCTGTATCCGGGTGACTGCCTTCTGGGCGAGCAGTCCAGCACGGTCACCGCGACCGCCTCCGACGACCGGACCGCCGCCGACGACCTGCGGCTGTTCTTCCGCTACCCGCTGGACGGCGTCGTCCAGACGGTACGGATGACGAGCACGGGTGGTGGGGCCTTCCGGGGCACTTTCGGTGACCTCCCGGCGCCGGAGTCGACCACCCGTATCCCGGTCGAGGTCGTCGCCGTCGACGCCGCCGGGCACGTGTCGGCTCCGGCCGGCCCGACCCACGTGTCGCTCCAGTCGGACTGCCCTCTCGGCTAGGCGATCCGGCGACAGTTTCCGACGGGAGGTGACACCGGGTGACCGGACCGGACGAACCGAGCGAGCCGACCGTGCGCCTCGGCGTGCCCCGCGACGGGACCGACGAGACGGTGCGTTTCGGCACGACCGACGAGACGGCGCGCCTGGGCCCGACAGACCAGACGGCGCACCTGGGTACGGTCGATGAGACGGCGCGTCTGGGCGGCGACCCGACCGGCTGGGTGGACCGGAACGGGCACAGCGCCGGCCTCGACGCGACCCGGCCGGCCGCGAGCACCCACCCCATGCCGCCCGGCCAGCCCTGGACCGGGTACCCCGAGCCCACCGCCACCCGGACGCCCGGCGGCGCGGCGGGCATCCGACGGGGCGCACCCCCGGCCGGGCCGGCCGCCGAGACGCGTTTCGGACCCGGGGTGCCCACCACCCCGCCCGCCGCGCCGGCCTGGCCCACCTGGCCGCCGCCGCGCCGACGACCGCTGTGGCGGAGGCTGGTCTCCGCGCTGTCGGCGCTGCTGACCGCCGTGCTGGTCGCCGTCGTCGGCTTCTGGCTGTGGCAGCGGCTCGCCCCGTTGGAGGTCACCGGCGTGACGGTGGCCGTGCCACGACCGGCGGGACAGCGGTGCGACGTGACCGTGGACGTGGTCGCCACCGTGCGCACCAACGGGCGGGCCGGTGTGATCGAGTACCGGTGGCAGCGCTCCGGCGCACCGCCGGGCGCGCTGTTGACCGAGCGGGTCGGCTGGGGACAGCGCAGCGCCACCCTGACTCTCCAGTGGACGTTCAGCGGCGTCGGCACCGCCCGGGAGACCGCCACCGTCACCATCGTCACGCCCGCCTCCCCGCAGGCCGGCACCGAGGTGGCGTACGCCTGCCGGCCCTCCTGATCCGGCGTTTCCCCACCGGCGGGTCCGGGTAGGTCGAGGCCGACCAGACCGACGGACGTGTGGAGAGCACGCATGACAGACAACTTCGGCGACGCGGTGGGCGACACCTTCCGCGCCGTGCTGCTGTTCCTGCCCAAGGCGCTCGCCTTCCTGGCGATCCTGGTGGTGGGCTGGCTGGCGGCCAAGGCGGTCCTGAAGATCGTGGACAGGGTCCTGGAGCGGGTCCACTTCGACCGGGCGGTCGAGCGGGGCGGCATCAGGACCGCTCTCTCCCGCTCCGGGTACGACGCCAGTGACATCGTCGCCAAACTGGCCTACTACGGGGTTCTGCTGGTGACCCTCCAGCTCGCCTTCGGCATCTGGGGACCGAACCCGATCTCCGACCTGATCGCCGGGGTGATCGCCTGGCTGCCGCGCGCCTTCGTCGCGATCCTCATCGTGGTGGTCGCCGCGGCCATCGCCCACGCCGTCAAGGACCTCATCAGCAGCGCCCTCGGCGGCCTCTCCTACGGCCGGGTACTCGCCACCATCGCCTCGGCGTTCCTCCTCGGCCTGGGCGTCATCGCCGCGCTCAACCAGATCGGCGTCGCCACCGCGGTGACCACCCCGGTGCTGGTCGCCGTGCTCGCCACGGCCGGCGGCATCCTCGTCGTCGGCGTCGGTGGCGGCCTCATCCGCCCCATGCAGAGCCGCTGGGAGTCGTGGCTCAGCCGGGCCGAGCAGGAGTCCCGGCTGATCGCCACGCACGCCCGGGCCTACCGGGCCGGCAGACGTGACGTCCGGGCCCACCTGACCCCGACCGCCGACCCCGACGCCACCCAGGTCGTGCCGCGCGCCGCCGACCCCGACGCCACCCAGGTCGTGCCGCGGGTCGGGGACGTCGACGCCACCCAGGTCGTGCCGTCCCACGACGTGCCCGAGCCGACCGGACCGGTGGCCCCTGCCGGTGGCGTCGACGCCACCCGCCCCGCGGGCCCGGCGGTCGTGCCCCGGCAGGCGACGCACGACGGATCCGGCACGGACGACAGCGACGCCACCATGGTCATCCCACCTGCGGGCGGCGACGCCTCCGGCCGCTGACCGTACGACGCCGCCGGGTAGGGGTGGGATCGTTCGGATCCCACCCCGCCGCGTGTTCGCCGGGCCCAGGGGACACCCGGGCCGGGGATCTCCGGCTAGCATTCGACCATGACCTGGCGATGGTGATCCGGCCCTGAGGGCCGAGGCCGCGGACCACCGGTCGGACGCGCACGAGACGCGTCCCACCGGTTCCGTGGAAAGGCCCCCATGACCACCAGCTCCGCACCCGGGGTCCGCCGCCTGGCGGGCACCCTCTACGCGTACGCCTTCCTGGGCGACCTCATCCTGCTCTACCCGCTGTACACGCTGCTGTTCAGCGACACCGGCCTGTCGGTCGGGCAGATCTCCTCGCTCTTCGTCATCTGGTCGGTGACCGGCATCCTGCTGGAGGTGCCCTCCGGGGCACTCGCGGACGCGGTCTCCCGCCGCCTGCTGGTCGTCCTCGCGCCGCTGTTCGCCGGCGCCGGGTTCGCCCTCTGGCTGCTGGCCCCCTCGTACCCGGCGTTCGCTCTCGGCTTCGTCTGCTGGGGAGCCGGCGGTGCGCTCGGCTCGGGCGCTGTCGAGGCGCTGGTCTTCACCGAACTCGACCGCCTGGGCGCGGCCGGCCGGTACGCCCGCACCATGGGCCGGGCGAAGACCGCCGGTGTGCTCGGGGTGCTCGCCTCGATCGTCCTGGCCGGGCCGGTGTTCGCCGCCGGCGGTTACCCGGCCGTCGGCGTGGCCAGCGTGCTGGCCACGCTGCTCGCCGCCGCCGTGGCCGCCGCGCTGCCCGAACACCGCGAGGCCCGGGCACCCACGGCGGGGGAGGAGGGCGCGGACCTGGGCTGGCTGGCGAGCCTGCGCGCCGGCCTCGCCGAGGCTCGCGCCGATCGGCGGGTGCGCTCCGCGCTGCTGCTCGTCCCGGGGGTGACCGCCGTCTGGGGGGCCCTGGAGGAGTACACCCCGCTGCTGGCCCGGGACACCGGGGTCGCGGAGTCCTCCGTGCCGCTGTTGCTGCTGCTCGGTTGGGCCGGGGTGACCCTCGGTGGGCTGCTCGCCGCCCCGGCCGAGCGGCTGACCACCCGTGGCTACGCCGGGCTGCTGGCGTTCGCGGCGGCAGCGCTCGCCGCCGGGGCCGGGCTTCGGCACCCGGCGGGATTCGCGTTGCTCAGCGCCGCCTTCTGCGCCTTCCAGGTGGCCACCGTCCTGGCCGACGCGCGGTTGCAGGCGCGGATCGCCGACCCCAGCCGGGCCACGGTGACCTCGGTCGCCGGGATGGCCACCGACCTCACCGTGATCGCCGTCTACGGCGGGTACGCCCTTGTCGCCGGGGTCACCGACAACGCCGTCGCCTTCGTGGTCGCGGCCGTGCCGTACCTGGTGGTGGCGGCCTGGCTGGGCATCCGTCCGGCGCGCGGCCCTGTGCTGGCGGTGCGGGACGGCCCGAGGTGACCGACGGCGTCGCGGGGTCAGCCGGGCAGGGCGTCGAGGTACACCCAGCGGCCGTCGGCACGCACGAAACGGCTGCGTTCGTCGACGGTTCCGGGCCGCCCCGCCTGCCGGTAGTGGGCGCGGAACTCGACGGTGCCGGTGCTGTCGAGAAGGCCGCCCCGCTCGGTGTCCACGATCTCCAGTCGGGTCCACCGTTGCGCAGGGTCGAGTCGGAGCCGACCGGGCCGGGTCGAGGGGTGCCAGCTGCGCAGCAGATAGTCGGCGTCGCCGACGGCGAAGGCGCTGTAGCGGGAACGCATCAACGCCTCCGCCGTGCCGGCCGTCCCGTCGCCCCGGTGTAACGGGCCGCAGCAGTCGGCGTACGGCAGACCGGGGCCGCAGGGGCAGGGCCGGCCCGGGTCGTCGGTCGGTCCTCGCCGGGGTCCACGTCTCGCCACGGCCTTATCCTGCCCCGTCGACCAGCGCCGACGCGGGCGGGTACGCCGAAGGGCCGGCCCCGGGTGGGGCCGGCCCTGTCGGTCGGTGGGTCAGGAGGTGGCGTAGCCGCGGCTGGCGATCCAGTCGGCGAGGCTGTCGACGTGGATGTCGTAGCTGGCGGTGGCCGGGTTGGCGGAGTCGGCGATGGTGACGGTGTCGCCGTTGTCGCGGTAGCCGGTGACGGCGATGTAGTGGCCGCCTTCGTAGGAGTGGACGCCGCCGTCGGTGTCGGTGGCGCTGCCGGCGATGTTGGCGACGACGGCGTGGCCGTTGTCGATGGTGCGGACGATGTCGGCGCGCAGGGTGCCGGTCTGCCTGTCGTCGGCCTTGGTGTCCTTGATCTCCACCGAGTGGTAGGTGTTGGCGCCGGTCTCCTTGTTCAGGACCGGGGTGATGTCGTTGATGCTGTTGGTGCCGTTCTCGGTGGTGCCCATCTGCCTGGCCATGGCGTCGACGTCGATGTTCTTGCCGATGACGGACAGGGCGTTGCGGGTGGCGGCGGGGCCGCAGTAGTAGAAGTTCGGCTGGGCTTCGTAGTCGACCTTCAGCTCACGCTCGCCGTGGTTGCTGCGGTCGGTGGTGATCGTGGTCGCCTTCTCGGCCGGGGTGGCCTGGGCGGCGATGGCGGGGCCGGCGATGCCGACGGTGGTGGCGGCGAGGGCGGCGATGGTCAGGGTGGTGTTGCGGATCAGGTCGGTACGCATGGTGGATCGAACCTTCCGGTCGGGGGTGTGCGGCGGCCGCTGGGGGGCGGTGCCGCGAAGGGGAAGAGATCGTGTGCCCGGTGGCGTGGCCTGCGCGGGCGGTGCGGACGTCTGGCGGCGGGGCCTGCTCGGGCGTCCGGGGGGTGTAACCGATCCGGCGGGGCCCGCATTCCACGGGGCTGTGCCGGGTGCCGGGCGCGAGAGCGCCGGCGGTATGCCATGTACAACGCCGGGGCCCCCGGACCGATTCCACCGCCGGAGTGGCCCGGACCACGCCGTCTCCGCAGGTCAGACCGGACATCGCGCCCGGGCCGACGGCAACCGGACACCGGTGACGCGGCGGGGGCGGCTCGTCACGGCTGGCACGGGCCGACCTCGCGGCGCGGCTTGTCGGCCGGCGGGCCCGGCCGGGACGGGGTCAGAGCCAGCCGGAGCGGCGGAACAGCCGGTACAGGGTGACCCCCGCGGTCGCCATCACCAGCAGTGCCGCCGGGTAGCCGTACCTCCAGGTCAGTTCCGGCATGTGTGTGAAGTTCATCCCGTACACCCCGGCGACCGCGGTCTGGGTGGCGGCGATCGCCGCCCATGCCGCGATCTTGCGCATGTCGTTGTTCTGCTCGACGGCGAGCTGGGCGAGCCGGGACTGCACGATCGAGGTGAGCAACTCGTCGTACGCGGCGACCCGGTCGACGGCCCGGGCCAGCCGCCCCTCGACGTCGACGAACCACCGGCGCAGCCCCGGCGGCGGTCCGCCGTCGCGCCCGGCGAGCAGGGCGCGCATCGGCTCGGCCAGCGGCAGCACCGCCCGCCGGAACTCCACCACCTCCCGCTTGAGCTGGTAGATGTGCTGGATGTCGGCGTGCCGGTCGGGGGCGAAGACACTCTCCTCCACCCGTTCCAGGTCGTCTTCCAGGTGGGCGGCGACCTCCAGGTAGAGGTCCACCATCCGGTCGGTGACCGCGTACGCGACCGCCCACGGCCCCTCGGCCAGCACCTTCGGGCGACGCTGGATCTCCTCCCGGACGGCGCTCAGCGCGCCGGCGGCCCCGTGCCGGACGGTGACGACGAACCGGTCGCCGAGGAAGACCATCACGTCCCCGGTGTCGACCACCTCGGAGTTGGCGGTGAGTTCGGCGTGTGCGACGTACCCGGCGGTGCGCGCCACCAGCAGCGTCACCGCGCCGTGCCGCTGCACGGCGGGACGGTGCCCGTCGGCGAGGGCCTGCGCGACGAGCAGGTCGTCCAGGCCGAAGACCTGGCCGACGGCGGCCATCACGGCCGTGCCGGGCTCGTGCAGGCCGAGCCAGACGAACGTGTGGCGGTCCCGCCGAGCGCGTGCGTACGCGTCGGCGTAGTGCGGGCGGCCCGGCTCGCGGTGGCCGTTGACGTAGACGGCGCAGTCGACCACGGCGTCCGGGTTCCCCCGCCGGGAGGCCTTCGGCGGTGTCTCGTCGACGCGCCCGAGCAGCCGTCCGACCAGTGATCCCAGTCCGGGAAGCATCCCTGCCGTCACCGTTCGCCGCCCCACCCGCGCACCTCCGCCTCGCCGTGTCGAGGGCTCACCGTAGTACGGGCGTGCGGGGCGGCGGCAGGGCGGAGGTCAGGGCACGGCGCTGGCGCGTACCACGATGTTGTGGGAGTAGTCGCGGGAGCGTTCGTCGAAGCGCCCGCCGCAGGTGACCAGACGCAGCGCCGCGCCCGGTCCGCCCGGGCCGTAGACCAGCGCGGTGGGGAAGTTCCACTTCGGGTACGCCCCGACGCCGTCGACCGCGAAGGTCACCACCCGCCCGTCGGCGCGGGCGACCCGGACGGTGTCGCCGGGGCGTAGCCGGCCCAGGTCGAAGAAGACCGCCGGCCCGTCCCGGGTGTCGACGTGCCCGACCACGACGGCGTTGCCGGCCTCGCCGGGGCTGACCCCCGGGTGGTACCAGCCGGCCACGGTGGGCCGGTCCAGTGGCGGCACCTCCAGGGTGCCGTGCGGATCGCCGGCGACCGGCACGAGTTCGGCGTGCACGTCGATGGCCGGGATGTCGATGCGCAGCGGCGTGGAGCGGGGCAGCACCGGACCGGGCGAGCCGATGCGGTGCCCGCCGTGAGCGCCCGCTCCGGGCTGCGGCGGCCCCGTTGGGGTGGCGGTCAGTCCCGCGACGATCAGGCTGATGCCGGCTGTGCCGGCCACCGTCACCGCGGCCACCGCGCTGCGGGTACGGGTGAACCACGCCATCGCCCCACCTCCCCGACGGCGATCGGTCGGGGTGCCCGTCCGGTCGCCGTCGGCGCGGGCACCCGTCCCGAGGGATGGTGTGTGCTGTCCGGGGTCAGGCGACGGAGGCCGCCCGACGCCGACGGCGGACCAGGACGGTTGCCCCGAGCGCGGCGGCACCGGCCAGCGCACCTCCCGCGGCCAGCAGGCCGGTGGTGCCGTCGTCGCCGCCCCCGCCGGCCGGGGCGCCGCCGATGGGGGTGACGGTGAAGGTGGCGGTGCCGGCGGAGCTGCCGTCACCGCAGGTGGCGGTGACCGTGTAGGTGCCGAGGGTGAAGCCGGCGGTGAAGAGTTCGGCGCTCAGCCCGCCGCCGGCCGCGGCCGTGGTGGAGCGGACGTTCTGGTCCCGGTTCGGTCCGGTGACGCGGAAGAGCGCGTCGCCGGCCTTCGGGTTGCAGCCCCTAGCGGTGAGTACGACCGTGCCACCGACCGGGGTGGTGGCCGGGGACACCGTCGTCTCCGCGAGCGCGGCGGTCGGCAGGAGGAGCGTGCCGAGTCCCACGCCGAGCGCTGCCGATACGAGAACTGTCTGTGCCTTCATACGCGTCTTCCCTCACTTTTCGTCCGCTGTCTGCGTGGGACGTCGTTCGGGTGGCCAACTCCGTGACTAGCACCGGTGTGGCCAACACTAGGAGGGATGGGCACCGGGGTAGGGGTAAATGAGAAATCTTCGTTGCCGTCACGTGTTCTCCCTCTGCCCGGCAGAGGCGGACATGCCCGACCTCGCCACGAGTCGCCCGGGTCGTCGGCGCTGATCCACTCTGTCTCCACCCGGTGGGTGCGTCCGGAGCGGGACACCCTCGCCAGGCGACAGCCAGATTCAGCTAGCCTCCTAGGATGCTCAAGAGGGTGTGCGGTACGCCCGCGGCGGTGTCACCTCGCCGCGGCCGTGGATCGAGCCAGCCCGGATCAGCTACCGGCCGGGAGCACCACACCCTCGGCCGCGGAGCGGTGGGCCAGCTCGATCAACTCCACCGTGGTCACCGCGTCGGCCGGGTCGACTGGCATCGGCCCTCCGGCCCGTAGCGCCGCCGTCACCTGGGAGTAGAAGTCCTGGTAGCGGCCGGGTTCCGTGGGTACGACGCGCAGGTCGCCGTCGACGCCGAGGCGGCCGTACCGCTCGGCGGTGACCTCGCCCCAGCCGGGGCCGCCCGGCCGGCCGCCGGCGCGCAGCGCCTCCTCCTGCGCGTCGAGCCCGTACGTGGTGTACGCAACCCGGTCACCGAGGATCCGCAGTCGGGGCCCGAGCTGCGCGGCGACCGCGCTCATCCACAGGTGGGAGCGGACCCCGCCGGTGTGGGTGAGGGCCACGAACGCGTCGTCGTCGACCCGCGCTCCGGAGCGTCGCCGATCCACCTCGGCGTAGACGCTCCGCACCGGTCCGAACAGCTGCACCGCCTGGTCGACCAGGTGCGCGCCGAGGTCGTAGAGGGCGCCACCGGCGTCGTCGGACCCGGCGTTCTCCCGCCAGCCGGGCTTGACGACCGGCCGCCACCGTTCGAACCGGGACTCGAAGCGGGTCACCCGGCCCAGTTCACCGGCGGCGAGCAACCGCCGGACGGTCAGGAAGTCGCCGTCCCAGCGGCGGTTCTGGAAGACGGTCAGCGGCACGTCCCGCCGGGCGGCCTCGTCCACCAGCGCGCGGGCGTCGACGGCGGTGGCGGCGAGGGGCTTGTCCACCACCACGGGCAGGCCGGCCGCGATGGCGGCGCGGGCCATCGGCACGTGATGCCGGTTGGGGGTGGCCACCACGACGAGGTCCAGCGCCTGTGGGGTACGCCAGAGCAGGTCGGCGTCGTCGACCAGGCGGACCTCGGGGTGTTCCCGCCGGACCTGCTCGCGCCGCTCGGGGTTGGTGGTGACCACGGCATGCAGCCGCAGGCCGGGGGTGGCCGCGATCAGCGGGGCGTGGAACACCCGCCCGGCGATCCCGTACCCGAGCAGCCCCACCCGCAGCGCCTCACCCATCTGTGCCCCTTCCACCGGCTCCGTACCGAACCTACGCCCCGGCATGTTGCCGGGGCGGCGACCCGGTGTGGCAACGTGGACCCGGTGGACATCGTCGACCTGGCCCTCGTCGGCGGCGGCGGCGGCGCCGGTTGCCTGGTGCTCACCGCGCTGGACCGGCACGATCTGACCGGGCTGCGGATCGCGGTCGTCGACCCGGTGCGCAGGCGCGGCCAGGACCGCACCTGGGCGTTCTGGGGCGCCCCGGGGACCGACCTGGAGCCGGTGCTCAGCGCCAGTTGGCGGCGGGTGGAGGTGACCACGTCGGCGCGGCGGCGGGTGCTCGACCTGGCGCCGCTGCGGTACGCGATGTTGCGTTCCGCGCCGCTCTACGCGCGGGCGGCGGAGGCCGAGCGGCGGCTCGGCGTCACCCGGTGCGACGCGGCGGTCGGCGCGCTCGACGACGACGGCACCGGGGTGACCGTCCGCGACATTGACGGCCGGGCGCTGTTGCGGGCCGGGTGGGTGCTGGACTCCCGTCCCGGACCGCCCCGCCGGCCGGGGCGTACCAGCTGGTTGCAGCACTTCCGGGGTTGGTGGGTGGAGTCGGCGACACCGGTGTTCGACCCGGATCGGGCGGTGCTGATGGACTTCCGCACCCCGCAACCGGCGCGGGGTGTCTCCTTCGGGTACGTGCTGCCGGTCAGCGACCGGTACGCCCTGGTGGAGTACACCGAGTTCGCTCCGGCGTTGATCGACGACGCGGCGTACGACGCGGCGCTGCGCGGCTACACCCGCCTGCTCGGTGTCGATCTGACCCGGTCGGCGGTACGGGAGGTGGAGAACGGGGTGATCCCGATGACCGACGCTCCCTTCGACCGTCGGCCCTCAGCGCGGGTGGTGCGCCTCGGCACCGCGGGCGGGGCCACCCGGCCGTCGACCGGGTTCACCTTCTCCGCGATGCGCCGGCAGGCCGCGCAGGTCGCCGCCGCGCTCGCCGCCGGCCGGGACCCGGTGCCCCGCCCGGCGTACCCGGGCCGGCACCGGTGGATGGACGGGGTGGCGTTGCGGGCCCTGGACAACGGGAGGGTGGGCGGCCCGGAGTTCTTCGGGCGGTTGTTCGACCGCAACCCGCCGCAGCGGGTGCTGCGTTTCCTCGACGGCGACACCCGCCCGGTGGAGGACCTGGCGGTGATGCGGTCCAGTCCGCTGCTGCCGATGACCTCGGCCGCCGTCGGTGACGCCGCCGGTCGGCTGCGGGCCCGGCTGTTCCGGTCCTGAGCCGCGGGACCGTTGCCGCCCGAGGCGTGGTCTCCCGACCTTCGTCCCTGGGGTTGACCCCGCTTCGCTGGGCGGGTTGCACCCCGTCGGAGCTGGCGACGACGGACGGCCGGTTGGTGATGAGCACGGTGGGGCGGGGCGGTAGGTTCGGCGCGTGGCGGACGTGGCGGGTGGCAGGGTTGTGGAGATCTGGACCGACGGGGCGTGCAGCGGCAATCCCGGTCCGGGCGGCTGGGGCGCGGTGCTGCGCTACGGCGAGCACGAACGGGAACTCCGCGGCGGGGAGGCGACCCCGACCACCAACAACCGGATGGAGTTGACCGCCGCGATCCAGGCGTTGGAGGCGCTGACCCGGCCGGCCGCCGTTCGGCTGCACACCGACAGCACGTACGTGCGTAACGGCATCACCGGCTGGCTCGCCGGGTGGAAACGCAACGGCTGGCTGACCGCGGCGAAGCAGCCGGTGAAGAACGCCGACCTGTGGCAGCGGCTGGAGGCCGCCTGTGCCCGGCACGACGTGACCTGGCTGTGGGTCAAGGGGCACAACGGCCACCCGGAGAACGAGCGGGCGGACGCGCTGGCCAATCGGGGGATGACCGAGGCGCGGGCGGCGTTGGGCCCTCCCGCGACGGTTCGGTGAGGGGCTGCCCTACACCTCGCTGGCCGGGTTGACCGCGTCCCGCTGGGCGGGGTCGGCGGCCCCGGAGACGGCGTCGACGTCGTAGCCGGCGCGGCTGGTGTCCCGGGCCGACAGGTGCTCCTCGGCGGGCAGGTCGGCGAAGTCGTCGCCGGTGTCGTCGGTGCCGCGCAGGGAGTCGCCCGGCGGGCGCAGCGACGCCTCGTACGCCGGGGTGCCGTCCGGCTCGTCGGTGCTGGCCCGGTCGGTGCGCTGTTCGTCGGTCATGTCGACCTACCTGCCCGTCTGGTCGGCGGGCAAACACGTCACCGGTGGCGGCGTGCCGGTCGAGCTGACCGTGGTGGGGCAACCGCGTGCGATGCCGGGCGGCGTCGATCTGGCGGCCTAC